>CAMBPO010000036.1 GCA_945869725.1 Klebsiella pneumoniae | reverse complement strand
GGTTCCCAGGCGTAACGGAACTCAAGCAGGGATTGGTTGTTAGAAAAGTCTGTTGATAACAACCAGCCGGCCTCATTTCCCCCATAAACCAAGCCGATACTGTGGCCGGGCTGAAACTCCATCAGGTTCAGCGACCATTGCCAGGCTGTGCCGTTGGTTTTGCCGGTGCCTGGCAGGTTGGATGCCGTTCGGGTCTGGGTTTGCGGTGCCCATGCCAATTCAACACCGCTGACCAGTTTCATCTGATCGCGAATAGTCACCTGGGTGGCGAGCCGCCCGCTGACACCCAGATAATCACGCGTTTGCCCAGCGGCGACACCGTTGTGGTAAAGCGACGAGGGGATGTAGGTCACGTCAACGGAACGCTGCGCCCAGACGCCGTCAGTATCGGCTGCCTCTACGCTGAAATAATAACCGGCACGGCTTGAGGGCTTGTCAAAACCCAGTGGCGAACGCCGCACGTTGCTGGGGCCATCTTTGTCATTGCGTTCGATAAGGGCGGTGTAATTGAGGCCGTGATCAGAGCGGTAGGTACTTTGCAAACCATCGGTCCAGCCGACAAACCAGCTGATAGAGTTGGTGCGACTGAGTGATTTATCTGCCACACCGGTCAGGCGGTTATTGATCTGAAAGCGACCTATGCGGTGATCCCATTTACCAAAACGTGCCCGCACAAAAAACTCATCTAACGTTGTTTGTCCCGGGGCGATCGATGAGTTGCCCAAAGTCAGGCCCTTGAACAGACCTACAAAGCCGCTCTGATTGCGCGAATCGTGCACAAGACCAGCATATCGCCCCTTAAACGACCAGTTATCGTTGATGGTCCACAGCAGGCCTGCCCTTGCACGCAGCCTGAACTGATCGTCATCAGTCGTTTGACCGCTGCGCTCATCACGCTCAAAACCAGCGTAACCAAAGCGAATATCGCCTGAGAAATCAACATCCTGTGCATTTGCCGCCGGCGCGGTTAAACCCATAACAGATGCTATTAACAGCATTTTTGACGTTAGTTTCAAGCGTATCACTCCCCACAAAATGTTTACACTCAGCAGCCACCAAGTTTATTTGAACAACAATCAAACTGTTGTCACCTAAACTTAAGATGACATAACGGCAACAATTTAACTGCATTTTTGTGACATTTGCACTCAGTCGTTTTTTTTAAAAACTCACCGTGTAACGCACGTACATGTCGGTTTCAACTCGTTTGCGGATGGCGGTGCGCAACCGGTTGAGGTCTCGGCGCTGATTGCTGGGGCCATCTTTGTCATTACGCTCAATGATGGCGGTGTAATTCACACCGTGGTCAGCACGGTAGGTACTTTGTAGTGCGTCCGTCCAGCCCACATCACGCCGGCGCGGATCCTCATGCGCAATTGAGCATCATCGGATGTACTGCCGTTGCGTTCGTCCCGATCAAAGGTCATGTACCCGAGACGCATATCTCCTGAAAAGTCGACACTCTGCGCCTGAACTGTTGAGCATGTTGCAACCACCAACAACAACTGCACCCAAACTGTTGAAACGTATTTCACCGCCCTCTCCTTCACTGTGCTGCTCTGTCCTGCCCGATGCCAGGGCGCAGTGCCCCGTCACCCTGGGATCAAACAAGGCAAACCACGAATCCCGCAATAGCCATTGGGATTTTTGTCGAGGTACTGCTGATGGTATTCCTCGGCATAATAAAACGCTGCCGATGGCGCAATCTCAGTGGTGACACTACCCAGACCTGCCGCGGTCAACCTTTGTTGCGCTTGTTCACAACTATGACTGGCCGCCTGCGCCTGCTCATCATTCACCGTATAAACGGCCGAGCGATACTGCGTTCCGCGGTCATTACCCTGGCGCATGCCTTGTGTCGGATCATGTGACGCCCAGAACACCGCCAGCAGCTGCTCATAACTGATCAACTGCGGATCAAATATCACCAACACCACTTCAGTGTGGCCGGTCTGCCCGCTGCACACTTCTTCGTAGGTGGGATTGGGCGTAAAACCACCGGCGTAACCCACCGCCGTGCTGACCACGCCCGGCTGCCGCCATAACACCCGCTCTGCCCCCCAGAAACATCCCAGGCCAAACACGGCCTGCTGCAACCCATCCGCAAACGGCGGTACCAGCGTATGACCTGTAATGGTATGAACACCACTGATGCGCATAGGCTGTGCCCGACCTTTTAACGCTGCCGCTTCAGTAACCATGCGTGTTTTATCTGCGAATAACATACGATGCTCCTAGCAAAAACTGCCTATACAGACGAAGTAACCGAGCCTAGAATATCACAGCACACGATGACCTAACCCTCTTGCACCATCGCACTACCAGGATCAACAGATGAGCTCAGCGTTAATGGCCAATTACGGCCACCCGGAACTGCAATTTGAACGTGGCCTTGGTGTTTACCTGTACACCGCTGATCAGCAACGCTATCTGGATTTTACCGCCGGCATTGCGGTGAACTGTCTGGGGCATTGCCACCCTTACCTGGTCAAGGCAATCCGTGAACAATCCGAGCGCCTGTGGCACACCTCTAACCTGTTCAGCAATATTCCGACTGAGCGTCTGGCGCAGCGCCTGGTGGACCTGAGTTTTGCCGACCGCGTGTTTTTTGCCAATTCCGGCACTGAAGCCGTGGAATGTGGTTTTAAAATGATGCGTCGGTACCACTATCATCACGGCCGACCCCAGCGCGTACGTATCATTTCACTGACACAGTCGTTTCATGGCCGCACGCTGGCACCGATTGCCGCCTGTCTTAACCCCTTGCATATTGAGGGTTTTCTGGTCGGCGATTCCGGCTTTGATCAGGTGCCTTTTGGTGACCTGCAGGCGCTGCGCGCTGCCATGACCGAACACACGGCTGGCGTAATTCTTGAGCCAGTGCAAGGTGAGGGTGGCATCCGCGCTGTGGCGGTTGATTATCTGAAAGCGGTGAAGCAGATGTGTGATGAGCACGGCGTGCTGCTGATGTTTGACGAGGTACAGTCAGGCATGGGCCGCACCGGCCATTTGTTTGCTCACGAAGCGCTGGGGGTGACTCCGGATCTGCTGGCGTCAGCCAAAGGTCTGGGCGGCGGTTTCCCGATCGGTGCGTGCCTGTCGACAGAAAAAGTGGCGCAAGTCATGACGGCCGGCACCCATGGCAGCACCTTTGGTGGCAACCCGCTAGCCACTGCCGTGGGCAATGCAGTGCTGGATTACATCAGTGAACCGGCATTCCTGCACACCGTGCAGCTGCGTTCTCAACAACTGCGCGCCGGCCTTGATGCGCTGATTGCACAGTACCCGGCGGTGCTTGCCGAACACACCGGGCTGGGCCTGATGGTCGGATTACGCTGTGTGTGTGTAAATGCAGACCTGATTAAAGCCTTTATGCAGGTCAAGCTGCTGGCGGTGAAAGCCGGCGGCAATTCCATTCGTCTGTTGCCGCCATTAAACATTACTGAGGCGGAAATTGATGAGGCACTGAGCCTGATCGGTGCAGCTTGTAAGACGCTGGTGTAGTAAACATCAATCTCGACTGATTTATCGGCATCAGGTTTTGTTTTTTGTGAATTGGTCGATAGACAAAGATGTCTATGACATGCAAGAGTGAAGTACTTAAACACTCAGGCCAGGTAAGGCCGCCGGATCTGCAACCATGGATTCAGACAAGCACAATAAAATTGTCAATCTGACGAGGGGGACAACAGTAACGGATCTCCGGCTGGGTTTAGGTGAGTTACGCGCTGACCGCTTACTAGACCATTCCTTGCTGCACGGGCTGCTGTCATTGTCTGCGGACATGTTCTGGCAGGAAGATGCCAATGGCGTCTGCGAAGCGGTCCTGAGTTTCTCTGAAGACACCAAAGCCGCCGCGCAATTGTTTCACCGGCGTTTAATGGATGTCGCCTTCGAACCTGCACGTCAAGATGTCAACAATCCGCGCTCACTGGGTTGGCGCAACTATCTTGACAGCGTCAAGCTGCAAAAGCCTTTCCGGCAGATCGATTGTGTGCTCAGGCTAAATAACGGCAGCAGCTGCTTTCTGCAGATCAGCGGCACCCCACAATTCGATCATCTCGGCATATTTGTGGGTTATGAGTGTGTCGCTGTGGATATCAGCCGCGAACGCACCGACGAAACCAACCTAAAACGGTTCCGCGCCGCCATGGACATGTCGCTGGACATGATTTATTTGGTTGACCGTGACACGCTGACGTTTGTAGACGTTAACGATACCGCCTGCCTCAATGCCGGGCTGACCCGTGATGAAATCCTGCGCATGGGTCCTAGCAAAATCCTTGGTTTCAGTCGTGAGGAGTTGATCGAACGTTACGACAAGCTGATCAAACATGGTCGCAGCAGCCGTTTTGAGCGTGACGTCAAGGTACCCAACACCGGTGTTTCCAATACGGTTGAAGTGCACAGCCGCGCAACTCTGATCAACGGTCGCTGGCTGATCATCGGGGTCAGCCGCGATGTCACTGCCCGCAAACATGCCGAGCTCAAAGCCTTCCAACTGCAGCAACTGTTCCTGGCACTGAGCTTGACCAACGAAGCAATCCTGCGCGCCACTTCAGTTGACACGCTGTACCAACAGACAACCCTCGCTGCAGTCTCCAGTGAACTGTTTAGTATTGCCAGCGTGCTACTGCCGAATGAGCGCGGTCACTTTTATGCCGTTGCCAGTGCCGGTTTCGTGATGCAGGGCCTCAAAAAATTCCATATCAGTCTTGATTCCGAGACACCTGAAGGGCGCGGCATCACCGCCGCCGCCATGATTGAAGGCAAAGCCCAGTTTACCAATGATTTTCGCGCTGACCCACGCACCCGTGCCTGGCATGAGCATGCATTGGCGCATGACATCAACAGTGCGGCTGCCCTGCCGCTGCTCAGACACAAAAAGCCGGTGGCTATCATGTTGTTTTACGCCAACAGCAAAAATGTCTTTGATGCCCAGACACAAAGCATTCTCCAGAGTATGGCTGACAATATGTCGTTTGCGCTGGACTCTTTTGCCAACGCCGCAGAGCAATCCATCGCTGCTGAACGTATCCGTCAGAACGAGGAACGTTTCCGTAGCCTGATCAACCTGAGTTCAGATTATTACTGGGAGATGGATCCCAGCTTGCGCTTTGTTACCTATGATGGGCGTATCCGGGGTGACGTCAATGAGTTGGCCGTCAAACAAGCCATTGGCCGGCAATTGTGGACCCTGCCTGGAGTGATACCCGATGTCGGAGGCTGGCGACACTTCCGTCGCTTGCTGAACAAACAACAATCATTCCGGGAATTCGAATTTTCATTCACCAATGCCGACGGCATGACCTTTTACCTGTCACTCAGCGGTGAACCCATCCGCGACTCAGCCGGGGAATTTAGCGGCTATCGCGGCATCACCCATGACATCACCAGCAAAAAGCAGGTGGCCAATCATATCAAGCATCTGGCCACGCACGACACGCTGACTGGCCTGCCCAACCGGGTGATGTTCAGCGAGTTACTGGGTAACACTATCAGCAACGCCAATCGCTCCAAGGAGCAGCAGTTTGCTGTATTGTTTCTTGACCTTGATCGTTTTAAAGCCGTGAACGACATCTATGGACACCATACCGGCGACCTGTTATTGGCTGAAATCGCCAAACGTTTGCGCGCGCCGCTGCGTAACTCCGATATTGTGGCGCGACTTGGTGGTGATGAGTTTGTCATCTTGTTGCAGCGCATTAACGACAAGGAACATGCCGCAGAGATTGCCGGCAATATCCTGAAAGTGTTCAACGTGCCCATTACCCTTGAGCAACGTGAGTTTATGATTGGAGCCAGCATTGGCATCAGCCTGTTTGGTGAGGATGCCAACACCGAAGAAAGCCTGATGAACCATGCGGACACTGCCATGTATGCTGCCAAGGAAGAAGGTCGCAACAACATCAGAGTCTATTCTGCAGACTTGCATCAATACCGTCAGGAACGCGCCGGACTGGCAGTTAAGCTGCATCATGCCCTCAAGCGCGGTGAATTAAGCCTGAATTATCAGGCCAAAGTGGATGTTGAGTCCGCCAAGGTGGTTGGCGTGGAGGCTCTGCTGCGCTGGCACCATCCGGAGCTGGGTTTGATTTCACCCAGCCTTTTTATTCCGATTGCTGAAGACAATGGTCTGATTGTGCCCATCGGTGAGTGGGTGATGGCAACCGCGTGCCAGCAGGTGCTGCAGTGGCAAGCGCAAGGTTTACCCGCGCTGTCACTAGCGGTAAACCTGTCTGCGCGGCAGTTTAATCACCCTGACCTGCCCGCCTATATTCACCAACTGCTGAGCAACAATGGCTTTCCGGCCGGCCAACTGGAGCTGGAGATTACCGAAAGCGTGGTTGTGCAAAACCCCGAGCGCGCCATCCGCCTGATGCAGGAGATGAAAAAAACCGGCATCCGCTTTGCACTCGATGACTTTGGTACCGGTTATTCATCGTTGGGACAATTGCGCCATTACCCGATTGATACCCTGAAGATTGACCGTACTTTTGTCAACGACCTGGACACCAGCCGCGAAGATCAGGCGATCAGCAAAGCCATTATCTCCATGAGCAAAACCCTGGGCCTGACGGTGGTCGCCGAAGGTGTGGAAAATTCTCGGCAACAGGCGTTTCTGCGAGACTATCAATGCGACGTCATTCAAGGCTACTTCTACCATAAACCAGAAAGTGCCGAGCAGTTCGCGGCCTGGTTCAGGTTGCAGCAGCCATCCCAAATAGCGCTATCATGAGCAAATCCTGAGCAAAATTCAGCAGTTTTACCCGAGATGTGAATCATTTCAGTTATGGTTTAGAATCGATCGTAACCACTCTTTAAACGTAGTTTGAGACCGATTGTATGCCAGCCTCCCTTGCCCAGTATTCCCAGCTCAGTTTTGACTTCGACGACAGCCTGCAGATGTTGCAGGATCAGATACAGCAGTTTGCCGCGCGTGAAATTGCGCCACGCGCAGCAGAAATCGACCAGAGCAACAACTTCCCGGCCGACTTGTGGCGCAAAATGGGTGACATGGGACTTTTAGGTATCACCGTATCAGAAGAGTACGGTGGCGCCGGCATGGGTTATCTCGCGCACGTCATTGCCACTGAGGAAATCAGCCGTGCCTCCGCCAGTGTCGGCCTAAGCTATGGCGCACACTCCAATTTGTGTGTGAATCAGATTTTCCGCAACGGCACTCATGCGCAAAAGACCCGCTACCTGCCCGGCCTGATCAGCGGCGAACACATCGGCGCACTTGCCATGAGTGAACACAGCGCGGGGTCCGACGTGGTCAGTATGAAACTCAGCGCACGGCGAGACGGTGATAACTTTGTGCTCAACGGCAGCAAAATGTGGATCACCAACGGCCCCGATGCCCATGTGTATGTGATCTACGCCAAGACTGACGCCGCCGCCGGCCCGCAAGGCATCTCGGCCTTTCTGGTAGAGCGCGACACACCCGGCTTCAGCCGCTCACCCAAACTCGACAAACTGGGTATGCGAGGTTCCAACACCTGTGAGCTGGTATTTGAGGAGTGCGTGGTCCCTGCAGAAAACATTCTGGGCAAGGAAAACGGCGGTGTACGCGTCCTGATGAGCGGCCTGGACTACGAGCGCGTCGTGTTGTCAGGCGGACCCTTGGGCATCATGCAGGCCTGCATGGACGAAGTGTTGCCTTACGTGCACGACCGTAAGCAATTTGGCGAAGCCATCGGTAACTTTCAGTTTATCCAGGGCAAACTCGCAGACATGTACACCAGCATAAATGCCGCGCGCGCCTATGTTTACTCGGTAGCGCGCTCCTGCGATCGAGGCGAAACCACGCGCAAGGATTCGGCCGGCGCTATCTTGTTCAGCTCCGACCTCGCCACCAAGTTGGCGCTGGAAGCGATACAGATTCTGGGTGGCAATGGCTACATTAACGAGTACGCCACTGGGCGGCTGCTGCGCGATGCGAAGCTTTATGAGATCGGTGCGGGCACACAAGAAATTCGGCGTATGTTGATCGGTCGGGAGCTTTTCCGCGAGACAGCGTGATGTTTGTTGCCGGCACGGGTGTGTCAGCGTTGGGCGTGGCTGTTTTTGTGGCGGGTGTGGCAGTGGTGGGTGTTTCAGTGGTGGGCTACCACAACACAATTTGCGAGTCGGTCTCGGAACGACGGCGTTGCCGTCTGATTGTTCCTCAACGGACATCCCAAATCGCGCTGCGGCAGCCATCAGCGGCCATACCCACAGGACGCGCCTTGTTGTGATGCGGCACAGACCTACCAGCGGTGCAAGGCGGGAAGTCCGTCGAGGAACAATCAGATGGCGCAGCCATCGTTCCGAGGCCGACTCCCGCCTTGTGCCGCAGGAGCACCGATCTAACAAGCAATAACAAGCAATAACAAGAGACCTGATCATTGAGCAAAATACAAACAACCATCAACCGCCAGGATCCCGCCTTCGCGCTCAACTACCGCCACCACAGCGCGCTGCGTGATCAACTGCAAACCTTGCACAGCACCCTCGCGCTGGGCGGCGACCAGATATCGCGCGACCGTCATACCAGCCGGGGCAAACTGCTGCCCAGAGAACGGGTTGAGGCCCTGCTTGATACCGGTTCCCCCTTTCTGGAGTTATCTGCATTGGCGGCCTATCAGGTCTACGACGAGGATATTCCCGGCGCCGGATTGATCAGTGGCATTGGCATGGTCTCCGGCCAGGCGTGTGTGATTGTGGCCAATGATGCGACGGTTAAAGGCGGCACCTACTATCCGCTGAGTGTTAAAAAACACCTGCGCGCGCAGCAGATCGCGGCGGAGAACCATCTGCCATGTATTTATCTGGTGGACTCCGGCGGCGCTAACCTGCCGCATCAAGCTGAAGTGTTTCCGGATCGCGAACACTTCGGGCGCATTTTTTATAATCAGGCGCGGCTGTCTGCGGCGGGAATTCCACAGATTGCAGCGGTGATGGGCTCATGCACAGCGGGCGGCGCGTATGTGCCGGCCATGGCTGACGAGTCGATTATTGTGCGCAATCAGGGCACCATCTTTCTGGGTGGCCCGCCACTGGTAAAAGCCGCCACCGGCGAGATTGTCAGTGCTGAGGAATTGGGCGGCGGTGAAGTACATGCGCAGATCTCCGGTGTTGCTGATCAACTGGCCGATAACGACATGCATGCGCTGGCGCTGGTGCGTCGCAGTATTGCGCGGCTCAACCGACCGGCGCGTAGCCTGAACCTGTTGGCCGCGGCGCCGGCTTACGATCCCGATGAGATTTACGGCATTGTGCCGGCGGATGTACGTCAGCCCTATGATGTGCGTGAAGTGATAGCGCGCATCGTAGATGGCTCGCAATTTGATGAATTCAAACCGCTGTATGGCAGCACGCTGGTGTGTGGATTCGCTGACATTCTTGGACAGACCGTTGGCATTCTCGCCAACAATGGCATCCTGTTCTCGGAAAGTGCCTTAAAAGGCGCACACTTTATTCAACTGTGTTGCCAGCGGCAGATTCCGCTGTTATTTCTGCAGAACATCACCGGTTTTATGGTCGGGCGCAAGTATGAACATGAAGGCATTGCCAAAAATGGCGCCAAACTGGTCAATGCGGTAGCCACCGCCAACGTGCCCAAAATCACCACGCTGATTGGCGGCAGTTTTGGCGCGGGCAATTACGGTATGTGCGGCCGCGCCTATGATCCGCGGTTTTTGTGGACCTGGCCGAATGCGCGGATATCGGTGATGGGCGGCGCGCAGGCAGCCGGGGTGATGTCGCAGCTGCGCGCAGACATGCTGGCGGCCAAGGGCACTCCCTGGAATGCCGAACAGGAACAGGCGTTCCGTAAACCCATCGAAGACAAATACGAACATGAGGGTCACCCCTACTACGCCAGTGCGCGACTGTGGGACGATGGCATAATTGCGCCGGCGGATACTCGCATTGTGTTGGGCTTGTCGCTGTACTTCGCCAGCCACGCGCCGGCGCTGGACACCCGCTTCGGCATTTTCAGGATGTAAGTGTTATGGATACTCTTGTTGAGCTTACCCGCCCTGCGCAGGGCATCACCGTGTTGTGGTTGAACCGACCGGAAAAACATAATGCCTTTGATCCTGCGCTGATTGCAGCCATTCATCAGAACGTAGAATTTCTGCGTAGCGATGAGCGCACCCGCTTGCTGATTCTGGCCGGGCGTGGCAAAAGTTTTTGCTCTGGTGCTGATCTGCATTACATGAAATCCATGGTGAATTTTTCGTTGGATGAAAACATTGCCGATGCCGGCCGGCTCGCTGCCATGCTGCAGGCTTTGCATCAATTCCCCAAACCGATTATCGCGGCGGTACACGGTAATGTTTACGCGGGCGCTACCGGCATGGTGGCCTGTGCAGACATCATTTTTGCTGCCGACACCGCGCGCTTTTGTATCAGCGAAGTCAAACTTGGGCTGGTGCCTGCGGTGATCAGTCCTTATGTGATGGCGCGCATGGGAGTGCATTTTGCGCGCCGCTATTTTCTGACTGCAGAGGTATTTGATGCTGCTGCCGCGCAGCGCGCCGGGCTAGTTCACGAATGTGTGCAACCCGACACCTTGATGGACAGCGCGGTGCAGATGGCCACGCAACTGTTGGCCAATGCGCCCGGCGCAATCTCCCACACCAAGACGCTGATCCGCGAACTGGTGCCAGTGCCTAACCGCGAGGTAATGACACACTACACCTGTGAGTTGATTGCACGGGTACGTGCCGGGCAGGAAGCACAATCAGGTCTGCAGGCATTTTTTGAGAAACAGCCGGCGCCGTGGATACTGTCCGCTGCTGATGGTGGCGCGGCCAGTACCAGCGCCAGTGCCATGGCTATTGCTATTGCTAGCGCCAGCACTAGTGCTAATGCCAGCGCCATGCCAAAAAAGGACCCCGCCCCATGACACTACGCGCGCTCAACACCTTATTAATCTGCAATCGCGGTGAGATTGCCTGTCGCATCATCCGCACCGCGCGGCGCATGGGCATCACCACCGTGGCCGTGTATTCACAGGCCGATCGCGGCGCCCTGCATACTCAACTTGCTGATCAGGCAATCGCGCTGACCGGATTCACCGCGGCTGAGTCATACCTGGATGTCTCGCAGCTGCTGGCCGCCGCCGCTCAATGCGATGCAGATGCCTTGCACCCGGGTTATGGCTTTTTATCTGAACATGCAGGATTTGCCCAGGCGGTGGTGGATGCCGGTTATGTGTTTGTGGGCCCACGCGCCGAGGCCATCGCAGCCATGGGCTCCAAGGCACGCGCCAAACAGTTGATGACCACTGCCGGTGTGCCTTTGCTGCCGGGTTATCACGGTGACAATCAGGATGCAGCGTTTTTGCATGAGCAGGCCGATCAGATGGCTTATCCGGTGCTGATCAAAGCAGTGGCTGGTGGTGGCGGACGCGGTTTGCGCATTGTTGAGCACAGCAGTGAGTTTTTACCAGCGCTGCAGGCAGTCAAGCGCGAGTCACGATCAGCGTTTGCGGATGACCGAGTGCTGCTGGAGAAATATCTACCCCGAGCGCGGCACATTGAGATACAGGTGTTTGCTGATGAGGCTGGCCAGTGTGTGCACCTGCATGAACGCGACTGTTCCATTCAGCGTCGACACCAAAAACTCATTGAAGAGGCGCCAGCCCCCGGCTTAAAAGCCGATGTACGCATGGCCATGGGTGAAGCCGCTGTTCGCGCGGCGCAGTCCATTGCTTACACGGGCGCCGGCACTGTTGAGTTTTTGTATCAGAACGAACAGTTCTATTTTCTGGAAATGAACACCCGCTTGCAGGTGGAACATCCAGTCACTGAGGCCATCACCGGGCTGGATCTGGTGGAGTGGCAACTGCGGGTGGCGCGCGGCGAAGCGCTGCCGCTGACACAGGATGATATCCCGCGTGATGGCTGGGCCATTGAAGCACGTATCAATGCTGAAGGCCCTGCACCCGACTTTTTGCCCGGCACCGGGCTGATTGAACATCTGGCATGGCCACCGGCAGCGGGCCGACAACTGCGGGTTGATGCTGGATTTCGCGCTGGGGATCGCATCAGCGTGTACTACGACAGCCTGCTGGGCAAAGTCATTGCCTGGGCGCCGTCACGTGCGCAGGCCGTGCGCAGGCTCTCTGCCGCACTGGCGGATCTGCAGGTCAAAGGGATACAGCACAACGCTGAGTATCTTGGCGCAGTGCTGGACACCGATGCCTTTGCCGCTGGCGAGGTGCATACCGCATTTTTGCAGGAGCATCAGGCGGCGATTGCCGCGGCGCAGGAACAACGGCATTGGCAGGCCAGCACCCACTCAGGTACAGCGACTGCCCGCGCAGTTGGCAGCGGTGGAGTTGGTGGCAGCGCAGTTGGTAGCGATTCAGTAAATGGCAGCGCAGTCGACGGCAGTGCAGTGGCGGCGTTTCGTAATGGGGGTCTGAATCCGTTCAGCCGCCAGCATCATCTGCTGCCGCTATTTGCCCAAGGCAAACCTTCAGCGGCCAGCGATGCAGACACTCTGATTGCTCGCAGCACTGCAGCCCATCAGCAAAGCAACATTAAGGCGCCTCTGCCCGGACGGGTGATCAGCGTGTTTGTGGCAGCAGGCGACCGTGTGATTGCCGGGCAGCCATTATTGATCATGGAGGCCATGAAAATGGAGCATACCCTGCGCGCTCAATCAGCAACGGTGATTGCAGCCGTGTGGTGTGAGGATGAACAAATGGTGCAACCTGATCAGTTACTGATCGAATTTTGTGTGCCCGACAACAATGATTCAACACCGGGAGCACGCTGATGAGTCTGCTGGCACACCGCAATAGTTCTGTCCCTAGACAGGTCAGCATCGTTGAAGTCGGCGCCCGTGATGGCTTGCAGAACGAGGCTGCGCAGCTTGCAACGGTCGTCAAGGCCGGGCTGGTGAACCGCTTGGCAGCCGCTGGTTTGATGCGTATTGAAACCGGCAGCTTTGTATCCCCGCGCTGGGTACCGCAAATGGCAGACTCCGCCGATGTGTTCGCCTCAATAACGCGACGGCCCGGCGTGCGCTATTCCGCGTTAACTCCTAATTTGCAGGGTTTTGAGCGTGCCGTTGCCGCCGGAGTTGATGAAATTGCGGTGTTCGCCGCAGCCTCGGAAGCCTTCAGCCAGAAAAATATCAACTGTGGAATCCGCGAGAGTATCCAACGCTTTACGGATGTGTGCGAGGCGGCACGTGCACAGGGCATTGCGGTGCGCGGTTATGTGTCGTGCGCCATGGGCTGCCCTTATCAGGGCGCTGTTCCTGTGGCTGATGTCACTATGGCAGTGCGTGAACTGATGGCACTGGGGTGTTATGAAGTTTCCATCGGCGACACCATTGGTGTGGGCACACCGCTGCAGGTGCAGCAAGTACTCAGCGCCTGTCTGCAGGAAGCACGCGCCGACCAGCTTGCCATGCACTTTCACGATACTTACGGTCAGGCGCTGGCCAATCTGCTGGCCGGGCTGGAATTGGGGGTGATGACCATTGACTCGTCCATCGCCGGCCTGGGCGGCTGTCCTTATGCCAAAGGCGCCAGCGGCAATGTGGCCACGGAGGACGTGGTGTATATGCTGCATGGCATGGGCTTGCATACTGGAATTGATCTGGCGCGGCTGGTCGATACCAGCCAGTGGATTTGTCATCAACTGCAACGCCGCAATCAGTCGCGCGTGGCACTGGCAATGGGGATGGCAATGGGGACGGAGGCGTTGGCCATGGGTGACCATGGGGACGGAGGCCACTGAATGATTATGCAAATGCCACAGTTTTCTCTGTCAGCCGAACAGATGCACATCAAAGGCGCCTGCCAGCTGGTGGATTTCAGCCGCTGGCTGCTGGAGACCCGGCAGCTGCGCTTCGACAGCTATGCGCTATTGCATCAGTGGAGTGTCGACGCACGTGAGCAGTTCTGGCAGGCGTATCTGGATTTCAGCAGCATCACCTTGCTGTCTGCGGGCGCAGAGCCGGTGCTGGTCAAGGGCGAACACCTTTGGCTGGATCGCTGGTTCCCCGGCACCAGCCTGAACTATGCTCAGAATCTGCTGGCGTTTAATGATCAGCGCAGCGCCCTGATATTCCGCGATGAAGCCGGACACCACGAAACCCTCAGTTACGCCGACCTCAATGCCCGGGTCGCCTGGCTGGCAGCGTGGCTGAAAGTCTGTGGCATTCAGGCCGGAGACCGTGTGGCAGGGTTTGCCGCTAACCGTATTGAAACCGTGATTGCCATGCTGGCGGCCACATCAATGGGCGCCATCTGGTCATCGTGTTCTCCGGATTTTGGGGTCGGAGGCATTCTGGATCGTTTTACCCAGATTGAACCAACTATCCTGTTTGCGGTTCCCGCACATTGTTATGCCGGAAAAGTCATTCAACACAAGACCACCCTCGAAAAGCTGATGGCTGGCCTGCCATCTTTGCGCGCGCTGGTGCTGATGCCGGATTTGTATGCCGATGGCACACACGTCGAGCGCGCAGCGGCAACAGCACACTGTGCGGTTGTTGACTGGCAGGCCATACCCGGCCTGTCGGGCGCGGATCATACAGTGCCGCTGGCCACCCCTGGTCAAGAAACCTCTGTGTTGAATCCCCCAGCCCTGGATTTTTATGCGGCCGCATTTTCCGACCCGCTGTTTATCATGTAT
Source organism: Klebsiella pneumoniae (assembly GCA_945869725.1). GTDB lineage: Bacteria > Pseudomonadota > Gammaproteobacteria > Pseudomonadales > Pseudohongiellaceae > Pseudohongiella. Next base: position 11,121 of record CAMBPO010000036.1, on the reverse strand, counting down.
TCCTCTGGCACCACCGGGGCGCCCAAATGTATTGTGCACAGCGTCGGCGGTACCTTGCTGCAACACCGCAAAGAACATCAGTTACACCTGAATCTGCAGCGTGATGATGTGCTGTTTTACTTCACCACCTGCGGCTGGATGATGTGGAACTGGCTGATGAGCGGACTGGCCGCCGGGGCAACACTGGTGTTATACGACGGATCCCCGTTTCATCCGCAGCCGGATGTACTGCTGCAGTTGGCGGAAGACACAGGGGTGAGCATTTTTGGCACCTCGGCAAAGTACCTGTCCGCCGCTGAAAAAGCCGGTGTAAAAGCGCAGGGTAAGCACCCCTTGCACACGCTTCACACCCTGCTCTCCACCGGATCACCGCTCAGTGCCGAGGGTTTTGATTACGTGTACCGCGATATCAAACCCGACATCATGCTGCAGTCGATTTCGGGTGGCACCGATATTATTTCCTGTTTTGTGCTCGGCAATCCGGTGCAGCCGATTCATCGCGGCGAAATTCAGTGCGCCGGCTTGGGCATGGATGTGGCTGTCTATAATGCACGCGCTGAGCCTGTGCGGGGCGAAAAAGGTGAACTGGTGTGTCGTCAGTCCTTCCCCAGTATGCCGGTTGGATTCTGGCGTGACACCGATCATAAAAAATACCGCGCCGCCTATTTTGAACGTTTCGACAATTGCTGGACCCATGGTGACTACGCGGAACACACCGCACACGATGGCTGGATCATATACGGGCGCTCGGACACCGTGCTCAATCCCGGAGGTGTGCGTATCGGCACTGCGGAAATTTATCGCCAGGTCGAACAACTGCCGTGGGTGCTGGAAAGTGTTGCCATTGCCCAGGAGTGGCAGGCTGATGTGCGGGTGGTGTTGTTTGTGCGGCTACGCGCTGAACTGATGTTAACCGAGGCGCTGCGCAGTGAGATCCGGCTGCAGATTCGCACGGGGGCATCGCCTCGTCATGTGCCGGCGGTGATTGAACAGGTGCAGGATATTCCACGCACGCTTAATGGAAAAATCGCCGAGATTGCGGTGCGCGAGACCATTCACAGCAGAGCGGTAAACAACACCGATGCACTGGCCAACCCGCAATCACTCAAGGAATATCAGGCTCTGGCAGTGCAGTTGCGTGATACCTCGCTTACAGATTCTCGAGTTTGATGTCTTTAAACGAGGTCACCATCGGGTGTTTTGATCTGAGTTTTGTAATGTCAGTACCAGACTCCTGCGGACGCAGCACCCACACAGTTTTGATGCCCACTGCAGCGGCAGCATCCAGCTCGCCCTCTACATCGGATAAAAACAACACATCAGCAGGCGGCAAGGCGATCCAGTCCAGCAGATTCTGATAGGACTGTGGATCCTGTTTTGGCCCGATGGTGGTATCAAAGTGCCCGGCAAACAACAGCCGCAGATCTCCAAACACAGAGTAGCGGAAAAACAATCGCTGGGCTTTTTCCGAACCGGATGAATACACGTACAAATTGATGCCAGCCTCGGACCACTCGCGCAGTTTGTCGGGCACGTCCGGATAGATGTGCGCCTGATATTCACCGCGCTGGTAACCCATTTCCCAGACCATGCCCTGCAGCGCTTTCAGTTCGGTAGATTTATTGTCTTCGCGCATCCATTTACGCAGCTGCTCGATCAGCGCCTCGGTATTTTTGAGCGGAATTCCGGTGTTATCACTCAGACTGCGTAACTGCCGTGCCACGTCACGCTCTTCTTTGTGTTTGCGGATAAAGTCCGGTAAAAACTGATCTGCATACACAAACAGAATGTCTTTCACGAAACGAATGGAGCTCGTCGTTCCCTCGATATCCGTGACTATTGCAATGGGCTTCATTATGACTCCAGTCGGGAAAACAGATCGGCGATCGGGTTGCCTGTATAGTGGGCGACCCAACCCTCCGTGTTATTAAAGAACCTGATGGCAACAAATTTTGGCCGTGGTCCCATATCAAACCAGTGAGGTGTGTTAGCCGGCACGGAGATCAGATCTCCCTTCTGACACAGCACCTCAAAAACTTTATCATCAACGTGCAGCGAAAACAGGCCTTGTCCGTCGACAAAAAACCGCACTTCATCTTCTGAGTGACGATGTTCACTTAAAAATTTGGCCCGCAGCACCGGCACATTCGCTTGCACCTCGGGGTTGGCTGCGGCATCCAGACTGATCACATCAACGGTCTGGTATCCACCTTCAGCCATCAACATGTCGATCTGATTTTTATACGCCTCCATCACCTGTTCCGGTCTGTCACCGGCAACAATATTATGCCCGGTGTGCCACTGCTCAAAGCGGATACCGGCGCTGCGCAATTCGCGGGCGATCTCTACCTGATTACTGCTGACAAACACAGCTTGCGCCGGGTTGCTATCCGCGAAAACGGTCAGTGTACTCATGCCTGTCTCACTATTTTCTGGTGCCAATAAAAATCCAGCAGATACTCCAATGCCTCAATATGGCGCAGTGCTTCGCGGATATCAGCCCCCCAGCTGTATAAACCATGGCCTTTGATCAGATACGCATGACCCGTGCCATGATCCATCATCCAGCGATCAACATCTTGCGCCAAGGCAACTATTTCCTGTGTATTGTCAAAAACCGGAATTTCAAGTCGGCTTTGATGGGTTTTTATACCTGTTAACGCTTTCAGGAGCTCGAGGCCTTCCAGAACCACCGGCCCCTGACAATTCATCGACACCAGGGCGGCTTTGAGCGAATGCGTGTGCAATACCGCACCGATACTGTCATCGCGTCGATACAACTGCGTGTGTAAGAGAGTTTCTGCGGAAGGGATGTGGCCATCCAGCGACTTGCCGTGCATATCCACACGCATGATATCGGTGCGCTGCAGATTACCTTTATCGCGACCGGACACGGTGATGGCACATTGCTCGCTATCCGGCCCGCTATTGGACCCGCCGCTCAAGCGCAGCGAGAAATTGCTGCTGGTGGCCGGGCAAAAACCCTGTTGCCACAAGCGCCGCCCGACCCCGATCAGATCGGTCGCAGCCTGCTCAAAACTATCTGTCATTGTCATATCGCAGAAGTATAGCCTCAAAGATCAATCCAGCACACACACCAGTCCTTTCAGGTACAAAGACTCCGGAAATGGCAGGCCCACCGGATGATCTTCAGACTGATGCAGATAGTGGGTAATGCGCCCTTCACGGCCAGCATCCAGCAGACCGTCGGCGGTGATTTTCTGGAACAAAGCCGGATCGATTGCACCCGAACACGAAAAACTGACCAGCGTGCCCCCGGTGGCAATCAGTTGCGCGGCCTGCAGGGTGATATCTTTGTAGGCGCGCGCTGCTTTCAGGAATTGTGATTTTGTCTCGGCAAATTTGGGCGGATCCAGAATCACCAGATCAAAGGTTTGCTCCTGCTGCCGCAGTTCGCGCAGATACTCAAACACATTGGCCTGCACCAGATCAGCCTGCTCGGGCTCAAATCCATTAAGCGCAAGGTTATTGGCAGCGACCTGCAATGATGGCGAGGATGAATCGATATTGATGACATGCTCTGCGCCGCCTTTGAGCGCCGCCACACCAAAACCGCCGGTATACGAAAAACAATTCAACACGCGTCGCACTGCCTGCACTCCACCCACCCGCTCACGACAGTATGATTGCACCAGCGAGCGGTTATCAAACTGGTCGAGGTAATAGCCGGTTTTGTGTCCTTGTTTGATGTTGACCTCAAAAATTCTATCCTGCTCAACAATCTCAACCGACTCTGGAGGCTCTTCACCCCACAGTACACCGGTTTGCTGCGGCAGACCTTCATGTTTGCGCACATTGACGTCAGAACGCTCATAAATGCCCACACAAGGGGTAAACTCGCGCAGCGCGGCAATGATGGTGTCACGCCAGAATTCCGGACCGGTGCTCAGAAACTGGCAGGACAGAAAATCGCCGTAACGATCCACAATCAGCCCCGGCAGACCATCCGATTCGGCATAGATCAGCCGCACCGCGGTGCGTGCTGCACTTAACAGATGTGCCCGCCGCTGCACCGCACGCTGCACCCGTGAGCGGATAAAGGCGGCGTCCACCTGCTGAGACGCATCCACAGTCCACAGACGGGCGCGGATCTGTGACGACGGTGACCAGGCCGCAAGTCCCAGCGCTTTGCCAGCGGCATCGAGCACCGTGACCGTGTCGCCGGCCTGCGGATTGCCCGACACTTTGTCGACGGCGCCGGAGAATATCCATGGATGGTGACGTATAACAGACGTATCGCGCCCTTTGTTCAGTTGTAAGGTTTTCATAAGCAGATCCGGTTTGATGGCCAGTTGTACATGGCCGGGCATAACTTCAGGGGCATACAGTGCTCAGTTTGAGTACGGCGTACGCTGATCGAGGTAGTTCTTAAACGCAACTCTGACACTCTCTATTGTCAGCGGCTTTGACATAAAGTCATTCATACCCGCACGCAGACATGCCTCTTTGTGCTCGTCTGACACACTGGCGGTCACTGACACAATCCACGGCAGGGTTGCGTGACCGTCACGCTCACGAATATTGCTGGCGGCGGCAAGACCATCCATGACTGGCATGTAAGAATCCATAAAAATCAGGTCATAACGACGCTCACGAGTTTTCTCCAACGCAATCTCACCGTCATCTGCAAAGTCCGCGCTTGCATTGAATTTTTGCAGCATCAAATCGAGTATCTGCTGATTGAGTTTGTTGTCCTCTACCACCAGCACACTGATCGCGGAAAAATCATCAATCACAGCTGTCATTGATGTGTTGGCAGTGTGTTTGACCTGACCCGCCTCGGTCTGCGCATCCTGGTTTTGTGGTAACTGCATGTACTCATTCCCGGACGGCGCTGGCTGCGACAAACCCCCAGGGGCATGCAGGTCATGCGCCTGCAATGTCTGCACGACGGGCAGGTAATTGATACAGCTTGTAAACACAGACCCTTTGCCGGGTTCTGACTCGACAGTTACCGTACCGCCCATGATTTCACTGAGGCGCTGCACAATGTTCAGACCCAGACCCGTTCCACCATAATTGCGCGTGACATCCGTGGAAGCCTGAGTAAATGCGCTGAAAACTGACACAAGACGGTTCTTTTCAATGCCGATTCCAGAATCACTGACCTTGAAACACAGCTGACTTTTCTGCGACGCTGACTGTTGCACATACACTTCCAGCCGGATAAAACCACGTTCAGTAAATTTCACAGCGTTATTTAACAGGTTGAGCAGAATCTGATTGATCCGTTTCTCATCACCCAGAATAAATTCAGATACGTCGGGGCTTAAGCGCAGTTCATACTCCACCGTTTTCTCACGTAATTGCTCCTGCACCAGCATCGAAATCCATTTGACGCTGTCGCGCAGGGAATACGCTCTGTTTTCAAGCTCAAATTTACCTGATTCTATTTTTGAAAAATCCAGAATGTCGCTGACCAGTGTCAGGAGCGATTGGCTGCTCAACATAATGATGTCGACCAACTCCCGATTCCTGTCATCCATGCGGTTTTTTTCCAGCACACTGGCCACACCAATAATGCCGTTCAGCGGTGTGCGAATCTCGTGGCTAATGACCGCCAGAAAATCAGACTTGGCCTGACTGGCTGCGTTGGCAAGCTGCGTCTTTTCATACAGACGATAGGCAAGCAATGCTGCCAGTGTCAGTAATAAGCCAATCAGTATGATAAGGGATGACGGATACAACGTTTCACGGCTTTTGGCTGCTAACAACCAGGCGCCATCCGGTAGCACCACCAGTTCCTCGGCCAGAGAATCATAAAAAACCTGCTCATCGCCGTAAATAACTTCACCGATGCGACCCAGACCATGCTTGCCGCGCAGAGCAATATCAAACGCTTGGTTACCGGATGAGGTGCTGACCTCCGCAATCACCGTTGCGGTATCAATCAGCACCATGGCCAGTCCCCAGAACTCGGCTGGAATGACAGACAGCAGCGTTGGGTCCGACGCAAACAACTGTGACTGACCATCCGACGCCGGCTCAAAGTTGTAGCCATCAACAAAAATGGCTTTGCGGGCAATAATCGCATTACCACCCTGCAACAAGTCCATTGGGCCATCAACAATCGTGCGTCTGTCGCGGATAGCGCGCAGCACCTGTTCGCGGCGCGCACCATCCACCAGCAGGTCATGACCAATCGCCGCAGAATTCCTGTCAACATTGGAGACATAACGGACAATGCCGCCAGGGGCGATTTGCATACTGAGTATGCCGCTGGTGAGGTCATCCAGCCTGCGGGTAAACTGATCAAACTCGTCAGCAAACTGCTGTTGCTGATCGGGTTGGTTCAGATCAAGGTGACGATTGGCACTGACAAATGCCTCGAGGGAGTTAGCCAGATAAAAGCGCAGGTAAAAGACTTCTCGGATATTGGCACTGACCGCACTGAGCGTTTGTTGTGCCTCTCTGTTCTGCTGTTCCTGTCTAAGCACCAGATCAAATCTGCCAAATACCGCTGTCAGTAGCAACCCAATCAGCAGGACTGCCACCTGCAGTTGAATTGCTTTGAACGGCAATCTTCTCACTCGCCATCTACCTGGTTTCAATTGTGATCATTGGCGGCGATTATCATCCAATAATCCAAGTATTGCCACCTAAGCAGAGATAGCCAGCCTCTCACTGTGATAAAGGCTGGCTGCAATGCACCAAAGCACAGCGCCCAGACCAAAACCTGCACCCAGATACGTGGTCCATTGCACCATACTGATGGTCTCCGCCCTGAGTACCATCAGAATCAGCTGGTTCTGTGCTAGAAAAGGCGTGGCAAACATCCAAAGGGCATTTTTAACCGGGTTTACCAACAGGATTGCGGTAGGCAGCACCGGCAACAGCATGAGGATGCCCATGTAACTCTGGGCTTCCTTCAGGCTTTTAACCGAGGCGGAAATCAATGTCAGCAAGGCGGTGCCAATTAACACCATGGGCAACAGAATAATTAACAACTTGCCAATCGCCAACATCGTTACTTCCATTCCGGCAAACGGGCCACTGCGCACAAAGGTAAAACTGAGCTTGAAACTGAGCAGTGTCAGCAATAACACCAACATGCCAAACACACAGGCCGCTGCAATTTTGCCGCTCATGATGGCAACTCGCGAGGCGGGCGTCGCCAGCAGCGGCTCGAGGGACTGCCGTTCGCGCTCGCCCGCTGTGGCGTCCATAACCAGATAAGCACCGCCCAAAAAGGCTGTGAGAATAAGCAGATACGGCAAAAACGCCAGTAACATGCCGCGCCTGGCTTCGTCGGTTGCCAAGTCACGGTAGGTCACCTGCACAGCCTGATTCAGTGCCGGGTCCACTCCACGTGCTATCAGCCGCACTGCGCCTGCCTGACGAGAATAGCCCTCAAGCGCGCGTTCCACGCGTCGTACCGGGATCTGTGCATCTTGACGTGAGCTATCAAACAGAATTTCGACAGTAGCGGCCCGGCTCTGACGCCAGTCATCGGCGTATGACTCATCGATTCTGAGGATGACATCACGTTCCTGATTGCTGATCAGCGCTTCCACATCGGCTGGCGGTGGCTCAATGCGGATGTTCTGTGTGGATAAATAGGCGACCAGGTTAGGCGCGTAGTCGGCGCCCAACACCGGCAGCGACAGCTCCGACTCCAGTTGTATCTCGGCGCGGCTTTGCGCGAGCGCACCCATGCCCAAAATAAGCACAGGCACCAGCAATGGCACCATCAACAGTCCGTTAATGATGATTTTGCGGTCACGAAAGGTTTCCGTGAGCTCCTTTATCATCACCGTAATCAGAGTTCTCATGTTGAAACCTCCTCGTCAGTGCCAATGGCTTTGACAAACGCATCCTCCAGCGTGGATTCACCGGTTTGCTCAAGCAACTGATCGGGCGAACCCTGAGTGGTAACCCGTCCCTTGGCAATCACCACAATATGGTCACATAGGGCGCCGACTTCCTGCATGATGTGGCTGGACAAAATCACACAGCGACCCTCAGCACGCAGTGTTTTTAGGAAGTCACGCAAGGCTCGTGTGGTCATCACATCAAGCCCGTTAGTAGGCTCGTCGAGAATCACATTTTTTGGGTTATGCACCAAGGCGCGCGCAATCGCAGTTTTTGTGCGTTGGCCCTGTGAAAAACCTTCCGTGCGCCGGTCGATAAAATCAGCCATGCCCAGCGCTTCCACCAGACGATCGGTGCTGATGCGGATGCTGGCCTCATCCATGCCGTGCAGTCGGCCGAAGTAGGTGATGTTCTCCCGCGCGGTCAACCGTTTGTAGAGACTGCGCGCATCCGGTAATACCCCAAGTAAGCGGCGGACCGCATCCGCATCACGGGTGGTATCCAAACCATCCACCAGCACGCTACCCTGATCCGCTTTCATCAAGGTATAGAGAATACGCATGGTGGTGGTTTTACCGGCGCCGTTAGGTCCCAGCAAACCGGTGATGGCGCCATCTTCAGCCCGGAAACTCACGCCATTAACAGCGGTTACTGTGCCGGTTTTGGTTTTGAAATGTTTATGCAGATTGGTTAGTTCAATCATGGCGACGTTCTCAGGGCTCCCATCCGTGCAAACCGCTGGCGGGTGGCAACGGCGCCAGGCGATCCAGACAACCGGCATCCAACGCGCTGGCATCCGCCGATTCAATAAATTGCGCAAACAGAGTTGGCATGCAGCCAGAGCCAATCACCGTATGCCCCTGGCCCTTTAACACCAGATGCCGCGCCTTGTTCAGTTGCGCAATCGCTGTATCCCCGTAGCGTGGTGGTGTTACCGGATCAAACTCACCACTGATCGCCAGCACCGGCACATCGCCGGTTAGCGGCGCGCGGAAGTTATCGCGACGCTGCCCGCGGGGCCATTCAGCGCACTGCGCCAACGTGAAACTCACCAACTCACTGCCCATGACCGTGCCCTCATCGGCCGGATCAGCGCTCATCTCGTCTGCGTCCTCGCTGCAGGTCACAGCAAGCTGCAGCCCAAGCATGATCTGATCGCCCAGCGACTCACTGATAAATCTGGCCTGAGCCAGCAACGCGGCGTAATCACCGGCCAGCGCCTGGCTGACAACCACCGGCAGCAGCACCGCGGTGACCGGCGAGTAGGCATACATGCGCAGCAGGATGCTCAAGTGCCCCATGGTTGGCACCTCCTCATGCCACTGTCCGGTCGTTGCGTCGCGGTACCGCACCGGCGCAAGATCAGCATCCGCCAGCGCCGCCCGCACCTGCGCCACTGCCGCCAGCGGATCTGCGAGTGTCGCGGCACAGGCATTTTCGGCCTGACAGCGCGCAAATTGTGATTGCAACGCCGCCTCTATGTTTCTGGCGTGCTCGGCGCCTAACACCAGATCATTGGGTACCACACTGTCGATAACCACAGCGCGTGTACTGAGTGGGTACGCTGCCGCAAACTGCTGCGCCACGCGCGTGCCATACGAAGCGCCATAGAGATTTATGCTCGGCGCCCCAATAGCAATCCGCACTGTCTCCAGATCGGCAATCGCATCGGTAGTGGTGTAATGGCGCACGTCAGCGCGATCGGACAGTTCCGCCAGGCAGGCTGACGCAAACTCGCGCGCAGCCGCCGCATTCATTTCTGACCCACTGTTAAATTGATCCTGTGCCGCTGTCTGACGACAGTCCAGGGGATTGGAGTCACCTGTGCCACGTTGATCAACCAGAATGATGTCACGGCTGCGGTTTACCTCGGCAAATGCCGCAGCCACCGACGGATACGACGCTTTAGCACCCTGACCCGGCCCACCGGCCAGCATAAACACCGGATCCGCTGACGTTTCACCCGTCGCCGGTACCCACGCTATGGCAAGCGAGATCATACGCCCCTCAGGCTCTGCCCGATTCTCCGGCACGTCAAGCTGCGTACACAGTGCTTGCACCGCGGCGGGCTGTCCCGGCGCCGACAAATTGCAAGGTTCAAATTCCAGAGAACCCAGCCGCCGGGCGTCGACCTGATCGACCTGGGCACTGGCGGTTGGCAGTAAAGCTGCCAGCGCTAAACTGATTAAAAGTCGCATGGGGACCTTCCCGACACAAAAGGCATGAGATTTATCACTGCGCAGCAGCATCCTTCTTATCACCGATATGACTAATCAACACCTTGGCAGCCAGCACAGACTGGCGGTTGAGTTTGACACGTAACTGCCCGCGGCTGGAGCCAGGCACACTGCTTAACACACCCATGGACTTGCCCTGCAAGACCAGATCGGCGGTCCAGAGCTTCTGATCAATCCGCACCGACGACAGATTGGCGACGGGAATCTCCAGTATCTTGACCGACGATTTTACGACGCCAAGCAGTGCATCGATGGTTTGATATTCCATCACCAGCATGCCCGCGTCCAGCCTGAGCATACCAGAGGTCTCCGTCATGCCCAACGAGTCAGTGGTACTAAACAGCACCTGCTCATCGGTATCAGCGCTGTTTTGTTGCTGCAAGTCCATCAGGTTGCGGGCACGCTGCATAGCCATCTCCACAAACTGCGGGGCATAACGCAGACCGGCGTAATGACCCAACAGAAACAAGCCCCAGCCAAACACACTGTACATCGCCCAAAAAGTGTCGGAACCCGTGAGCAGGTTGAGTGCGATCAGCAGCAAATTGACGGCCGCGAACAGCAGCGCATGAGCCTTGAACCGCAACCACAGGCTACGCTCCTTGTCGCGGGTCTGTTGTGCTTCCTGCAGCATGTAAACGGCATGATCAATCTGATCACTGGTGACCCCAACATCGTTGGCAATTGCGATCAATTCATCGTAATCAACCAGTGCATCGTTGTTCCTGCGGCTTTCATCCTGCAGACTCAGGCGAATGATATCGGCGACTTCTTCGCTGCTATAGCGGCGATCCGGGTCGGGCTTTTGTGGGTTGCTCATAGTGGCGTCCATTGATAGTTTCTCTCGCCTTGTGATGCAATTATATTGCCAATCGCTGAGAAACGCGCTACTGCCCTTGTTTATCGTGGGTTTTGAGAAGGTGAGATGCATTTGGTCAAGTGGAGGGGTTAGTGCAATTCGCTAAAAAATGGTATTTATCGCGAGAACCAGCCTGCGGCTAACAACTGGATTTATTTGGTGCCCGGGACCGGAATCGAACCGGTACGGAGT
>CAMBPO010000035.1 GCA_945869725.1 Klebsiella pneumoniae | reverse complement strand
AAGCGAAAATTGAATAAGGCCTCCAGCGCACCGGGAATCACATTATCAACCCCTGTTCCTGAATGAATATTGGAAATCTGAAAACTGGTGGGTGGGAAGACTTCGTTGCCTTGATCCCAGATCTCTTGAGTCAGTTCGTATAAAGGCTGCATCGCCTGATGCACAGGATTTCTGGCAAGATGCGGATAGGCAATATGCCCCTGTACACCATGAACAGTCAGTTTTCCATGCAAAGACCCGCGCCTGCCAACCTTGACGACATCCCCCAGGCGTTCGGAGCTGCTGGGTTCGCCAATCACACACCAGGTGATCTTTTCATTGCGTTTCTCCAGAGTGTCGATGACTTCACGGGTTCCATGAATCGCAGCACCTTCCTCATCAGCAGTGATCAGGAACGCCAGCGAACCCGCCAGTTCTTCATTGCTTGTTTGTGTTTTATTGATCACCGATTCACACGCAGTGATCATGGCAGCTAGGCTGCCCTTCATATCCGCCGCACCACGACCATAAAGATAGCCGTCCCGAATTGCAGGTTCGAAAGGAGGAGACGACCACTTTTCCTCAGGCCCGGAAGGCACCACATCGGTATGACCTGCAAAACACAGCACCGGACCACTCTGACCATACCTTGCCCAGAAATTATTGACATTGCCAAAGCGCATGGTTTCGATGGTAAAACCCAACGCCGCCAGCCGGTCGATCATCACCTGATTGCAACCTTTATCATCCGGAGTGACCGAGGGTATTTGCATCAACTGCACGGCAAGTGCTGCTGTTGGAGATAGCTGCGCTGTGTTCAATTTGCTGGGCATATTATGGACCTGTGACGATAAAATCGGGCCTGTTAGTTGTGACTGTGTAATTCTTCGTTTAGGGCAATGCTGGTTTTATTGGTTAGACATTCGACCGCACCGGTTTGTGAGTTTCGACGAAACAACTGATCATTGCGGCCTGACAAGTCACGGGCTTTAGTGTGTTGCACCAGATTGCCTTCGTGATCGAGCAAACTGACGATGGTGCCACCTGTGACATAAAGACCCGCTTCCACAATACACCGATCGCCCAGAGCGATGCCGATGCCCGCATTGGCTCCTATCAAACAATCGCGACCAACCGAGATAATCGCGGTACCGCCGCCGGAAAGTGTTCCCATGGTTGAGCAACCACCACCCAGATCACTGCCTTCACCCACAACAACGCCCGCAGAGATGCGGCCCTCCACCATGGCCGAGCCCTCGGTACCCGCGTTAAAATTAATAAAACCTTCGTGCATGACTGTGGTGCCTTCACCCACATAGGCGCCCAGGCGCACACGCGCGGTATCGGCAATTCTCACGCCGCCGGGTACCACGTAGTTCACCATCTTGGGGAATTTATCAACAGACATCACATTAAGGAGTTCGCCATTACTGCGCGCCTGCAATTGTCTGGCAGCAAGCTCCTCGACCGCAATCGCCCCCTGATTGGTCCAGGCAATATTTCTGAGAATGCCAAAAGCACCTTGCAGATTGAGCGCATGCGGTTTGACTAAGCGATGGGAAAGTAAATGTAGCTTGAGATACACCTCTGCCACGCTGGCAGGCGTACTGTTCTCAGCCAGAAACATGGCCACTATCTGCGAACGACTGGTCTTTAAAGTTTCACGCAACAGCTTACTCATCGGGATCGACCTATCGTTGGCAATCTCGTTGCGTTGTGCAGTACTTAATCTGATATCAGCGTTTCCGCGTTCATATCCGCAATGCATACTGAGGGCGATAACGGATTCAGCTGAGGGATTAAGTACGGGCTCCGGGAAATACACTTCAATAACTTTACCTTGAGAGTCCAGTGTCGCCAGACCCAATCCCAGACTGTGTAAAGTGTTGGTACTCATACGTGAATCCTCCATTATCGTATTCCAAACAATGTCCAGGCCAAAGGGCTTGTGATGCCGTCAGGCTTCAAGTTCTTGCTGTAATGCCTTCTGAAATTTCTCAATTATTTGTGGATCACGCAGCGCCTGGTCATTGGCATCTGCAATAAAAAACAAGTCTTCCACACGCTCACCGAGTGTAGCGATGCGAGCGTTCAGCAATTGAATTTCGTGCTCCGAAAATACTTTGCCGATAGCAGCGAGGATGCCGGGCTTGTCGATACAATTAACCTCCAGCGTTGACCATGGCTGACCCTCTTTATTGATGACCGCAGTTTCTACCTGCTGACCAAAGTGTTGCAGCTTTCTGGAACGACGCTTTCTTGATAAACGCAAATGTGCCGAAGGCTCCGCAAGATACTCACACAGTAATTTTTTAATCTGAGTCACGCGCTGTGGATTATCACCGATGGCAGTACCATCCATCTCCAGAACTGAATAAGTATTCATACAGAAATTTTTGCTGGAGGTAAAAATTCGGGCATCCTGAATGTTCAAGCCTAACTGCTCCATCGCCGCTGCACTGCTGGCAAACAGATGTCGCCTGTTGACGGTATAAATAAAAATATGTGTGGCACCATCGGCGAGCGAGTCAGCAGTATCCTGCACCAGAATCAATGTTTCACCTGCATCCGTTAACTTTTTATGCCGCGCAATCGATTCGGTATGCCAAACAATGTTAGCCACGGATTCACGAACAAAATATTCGTCATCCGTATTCTCCCAGATCGCCTGAATTTCGGCATCCTGCAAACCTTTGTCACGCAATTTAAGCAAGGCACTTTCCTGCTTGTCCTTGATACGGTCAACACGATCCAGCGTATTCTCGAGTCCTCGGCGCAAGGCCTTTTTGGTACTCAGATACAATTGCCTCAGTAACGATGCTCGCCACGCATTCCATAGCGTAGGATTGGTTGCATTGATATCCGCAACGGTCAGCGCATACAGATAATCCAGGTGTAACTTGTCACCTACCTGTACAGCAAAATCTTGAATGACTTCAGGATCTGAAATGTCCTTACGCTGTGCGGTCATCGACATCAGCAGATGTTTGCCAATCAACCAACACACCAGTTTTGTATCCCAAGCACTGAGATGATGCCTCTGACAAAAGGCTGTTGCATCATCCATACCCAGAGTTGAGTGATCGCCACCTCGTCCTTTGGCGATATCATGATAGAGTCCAGCGATATAAAGCAGCTCAATTTTTGGCAGTTTTGTGGCGATATGTGCCGCAATCGGGTAGTTTTCTTTGGCTTCCGGCAAGCGGAAACGACGCATGTTTTCCACAACCTGCAGCGTATGAGCATCTACCGTATAGATATGAAAGAGATCGTGCTGCATTTTTCCTGCGATCGCCCCAAACTCTGGCAGATACCGGCCCAGAATTCCATATCGGGCCATGCGCCGCAGTTGTGTAGTCAGATCATTCGGGGACCGTAACAATTCCATAAACAACGTCGTGTTTCTCAAGTCCACCCGAAATTTTTGATCAATCAGCGTTCTGTGTTCACGAATCAAACGTATTGTTGCCGCCCGCACTCCCTTGATCTCCGGGTTCTGCGCCATCAGCACAAACACTTCCATCAGCGCAAACGGGAAGCGTTTGAATATCCCACCATCGGTGACTTCTATGTAACTATTGCAGATCTGAAAGCGGTTATTGATCCGGGTTATCTCGACTTTTTCACCGGCCCTCAGAATCGCTTCATCGAAGTGTTGCAACAACACGTCATTCAGGGCCCGCAGTGTCGCAACGGCGCGGTAGTACTCCTGCATCAGTTTTTCAACAGCCAGACTCTTGTTGTCATCCTTGAAACCAAACATCGCGGCAAGGTCACGCTGTTTATCAAACAGTAAACGATCTTCTTTGCGGCCGGACAGCAAGTGCAGTCCGTAACGCAGCTTCCACAGCAACTGTTCCCCCTTGTAAAGCTGTTCATACTCCGAAGGCAACAAGAAGCCTAACGCCACAAGATCAGCAAGGTTATCAGCATCGTAATGCCGCTTGGCTATCCAGCCGATGGTCTGAATATCGCGAAGACCACCAGGTGAAGTCTTGACGTTGGGTTCCAGCGCATAATCGATGTCATAGTATTTATGATGACGTGCAATCTGTTCATCGCGCTTGGCGGTGAAAAATTCGCGGGCAGGCCAGACATCGGCGGACTGGGTCAAAGCAATCATTTCCATGCGGAGGGATTCAACAGTACCTGCAGGGCCAACGATTGTACGCGACTCCATCAGACTGGTTGCCACCGTGATATCTTTGATCGCCTCTTCGCGGCACTGCACGATGGTGCGAACACTCTGGCCGATATCCAGATTGATGTCCCACAGGAAGGTAAAAAATTGACTCAACGCCTCACGGTTAACAGCTGACTGGTCACCGCGCATCAACAGCAGAAGATCGATGTCCGAGTGCGGGTGCAACTCACCGCGCCCATATCCTCCCACGGCCAGCAGGCTTAGATGTTCACTGTTTTTCCAGTCAAACAGATTCCATACCCGACGCAGCAACTCATCAATAAACCAGGCACGCCCACAAACCAGACTACTGATCTGCGCACCGGCCCGGTAACGTTGATCCAGTTCTTGACGGGTATGAGCGATCGCTTCTTTAAACACAGAGACCGCGGGCTGCCCGGAATTGAGCTTCTTGTCAAAGGCATCAGGATCAAACAGGGAAGGGTCAGCCCAAACCGGATTAACAACTTGGACGTGCGGGTTATCGGTCACAGCCATTGATAAATCAACACTCATCAGGCACACCCTCGGCCACTATCGTCCATCTGCAGGTGCCAGACGGTTAGATTAGCTTGCCATGTCAAGAAAACAGGAAATCAGATATGAACGATCTCTGATCAATCGGGCACTTAGTTGAACAAATCTTCTTCTATGCGACGGGTAAGCACCTCACATCCATTGGCTGTTACGGCCAGCGTATGCTCCCACTGAGCGGACAAACGCCGGTCGCGTGTAGTGACGGTCCAACCATCAGTTTTTGATAACTTGGTATGACGCTCACCCAGATTGATCATAGGTTCTATGGTAAATGTCATGCCTTCAACTACCAGTATGCCCGTAGCAGGTTTGCCATAATGCAATACCTGCGGATCCTCATGGAATATACGACCTATGCCGTGGCCACAATACTCGCGCACCACAGAGTAATTGTTTGCCTCGGCGTGAGTCTGAATAACATGACCAATATCGCCAAGACGAATACCCGGTTTGACGATCTCAATAGCTTTATACAAACACTCTTGTGTCACTTTGATCAGTCGTCTGGCATGGGGTGCGACCTCGCCCAACAAAAACATCTTGCTGGTATCACCGTGAAATCCGTCTTTGATCACGGTGATATCTATATTGAGGATATCGCCACTTTTCAGAATCTTGCTGTCACTGGGAATGCCATGACATACCACGTGATTTAATGAGGTACAGATAGATTTCGGAAAGCCGTTATAGTTTAGCGGGGCAGGGATAGCGTTCTGCACGTTGACTATGTAATCGTGACAGATCCGATCCAGTTCACCCGTACTGACGCCGACTTTGACAAAGGGCTCAATCATTTCGAGTACTTCGGCGGCCAGCCGGCCGGCCACTCGCATTTTTTCAATATCTTCTGGAGTTTTAATGCTGACGGCCATCAATAAGTTCTCTAATTCTGGGACTGCCGATATTGTAGGTCTTTCGTCAGGCGAGGGGAACCCGCCAATCACAGCATGTCCGATGTTACACTGCGCCGCGAAATCTCTCTCCACACCCGCTTTCTGGAATCAACTATGTCAGATACTGACTTTTCACAACTGCAATTACGTCCTGCTCTGTTGCAGAACCTGAGCGCATTGGCATTTACCTCAATGACTCCCGTGCAACAACTCAGTCTACCCGCCGTTTTGGCAGGACGTGATGTCATGGCGCAGGGCAAAACCGGATCTGGAAAAACAGCCGCATTCGCGCTGGGTATTTTGCAGAAAATCGAACCCACATTGTTCAAGCCTCAGGCATTGATTCTGTGCCCGACCAGAGAACTCGCAGATCAGGTTGCTGACGAAGTTCGCCGGCTTGCCAGACTGCTGCCCAACATCAAGGTTCTCAGCCTGTGCGGAGGGCGCCCGGTCGCGGTTCAAGCCGACTCGCTGAGTCATGGCGCCCATATCATTGTAGGAACACCGGGACGTATAGAAGATCATTTGCAACGCGGTTCGCTGATTTTAGCTGACATCGACTTTCTTGTGCTGGATGAAGCCGATCG
The DNA here is from genome assembly GCA_945869725.1 of Klebsiella pneumoniae. Classification (GTDB taxonomy): domain Bacteria; phylum Pseudomonadota; class Gammaproteobacteria; order Pseudomonadales; family Pseudohongiellaceae; genus Pseudohongiella. The sequence goes on along the minus strand of CAMBPO010000035.1, from coordinate 21,503 downwards.
TATGCTGGACATGGGCTTCCTGCCTTCTGTGGAAAATGTGCTGGCTGATCTGCACAGACAGCGGTCAATGACTGCGAAATCTGGCACACGAGCGCAGATGCTGTTGTTCAGCGCCACATTTTCGGCGGAGATCCATACCTTGTCAGAAGTAATTCTGCAAAATCCGGTCTACGTAGAGCTACGGGACATCGAAGTTGCACCGGATATAGAAGAGCTTCGTTATCTGAGCGGAAACGATGAATCTCGACTTGATGCACTCAAACGCGTTTTGCTGCACTTCAGGCCCGACAATGCTCTTGTGTTCTGCACAACACGTAACGACGTCGATGAAGTGTGTCAACGCCTGCAACGAGTTGGATTTTCGGCAATCGCATTACATGGGGAGATGGACCAGCGCGAACGTGATCAGGCGATTATCCTGTTCAGTAACGGCAGCGCACGGGTGCTGGTTGCCACGGATGTGGCGGCGCGCGGCCTCGATATCACCGGACTGGATCTTGTGATCAATTATCATGAGGCACGCGATGAAGAAACACATACCCACCGCATAGGACGGACGGGTAGAGCAGGAGCCAAAGGCAGAGCATGCACCTTCGTGTCATCCTCTTCAAAAGATACGGTAGATAAATTGGCGGAGCTTCCGCCAGTCAGTGTCTTAAAGCTGAGCCCGCCGCAGGCAAGTTTCAACACCTTGATTATTGATGGCGGCAAACGCGACAAAATACGACCAACAGACGTCTTGGGTGCGCTGACAGGGTCAGGGGAACTGGAAAGATCAGATGTCGGCAACATACGTATTACGCATCAGGCGGCTTATGTTGCTATCAACAGAAACAAGACAAATCTGGCAAAACAGATTCTGAGCAAGGGCAAGATAAAAGGTAAATCTGCGCGAGTACGTCAACTGTAAGCGCTGGCAGCGAAGATTTCAAAAACAGACAAAGTCGGAGGAAACGCAATGGACACCAATAAATTACTGGAACAATTTCTAGGTGCGGGCCGCAACAACGCAGACGCTCAACAGGGCAATAACATGATGGGCAACAACCCTCTCGGGGGCATGTTAGGTAACAGCCCCTTAGGAGGCATGCTGGGTGGCGGTCTCGGGAAGGGTGTGGCAATGGGGGGAGTACTCGGCTTGCTACTGGGCAGTAAAAAGGTCCGCAAAATGGCGGGAGGCATTATCGGTTACGGCGGTGCAGCGGCTGCAGGCGCAGTGGCTTTTAAGGCTTACCAGAACTGGCAACAGGGCCAACAGGTACAAAGCGCGCCCATCGCTAACGCTACAGACCTTCAGAATTTTGATCCGCGCTTTTTACCCCCGCCAGCTAACTCAACAGCGGGGCAGAACTTCTCACTGACGCTGATAACTGCCATGGTCTTTGCAGCCAAGGCCGATGGTCATATTGATGCCAAAGAACAAACTGTCATTTTTGAGCAGGTAGAAAAAATGTCTCTGGATGCAGAGAGCAAGGCATTCGTGTTTGATGCGTTACGCAAACCGGTTGATCTGGATGCCCTGGTATCTTCGGTTCAGGGAATAGAGCAGGCATCTGAAGTTTACCTGGTATCACGCATGGCGATTGATATCGACCACCCCGCAGAACGTGCATACATCGAGGTGCTGGCAAATCGCTTGAATCTGCCCGCTGAACTCACCGCCCACCTTGATCATCAGGTTATCGACGCCTGAATCAGCCCCGCCACCCATACGCCATTTAACGTAGTCTCGTCAGAGACTACGTTACGGCGTCTACCGTTTTACCCAATTGCAGGCCTCATTGCGGCGCACAACAGTCTGTTATGCACCACAAAAGAGCGTCAGGTTTTATTCAGGTTTTGGGTAGGGTAGTCATCTGATTGAAAAAAATAGTGTTTTTTATATTGGCACAGGTATTGCTCCTGTCATGATAAGTCCGGGCGAATTGCACATCACGATTCGGACCCAACAAGAACGAACTTACTATCAAGCACAAAACAGTCAATCAGGAGTCAACACTATGCAGGTAAAGAACGTTGCAGCGAACAGCAAACTGGCCGTATTTGGCGCAACAGCCATCATGGCAGCAGCAAGCGTTTTCGCAGTAAAACCCGCTCACGCTGAAGTGGAAATTGCCGGCAGCGTCGGCGTGGTATCCGGATACATATTCCGTGGTATCACCAACATTCCCGAAAACGATGGCGCCGCCGTTCAGGCAGGTCTGAATGTTACCAGCACCGAAACTGGCTGGTATGCAGGCTGGTGGGCATCAAACCTGAGCTACGGAACTCCTGATCTGAGCACAACCGTCGAGAACAATTTTTTCAGCGGTTATACCGGTGAAAGTGGCGGCCTGACTTACGATGTAGGCGCGCTGTACTATTGGTACATGGATGACAGCAAAGCCAGCGTCATCGAGCCCTACCTAGGACTTAGCTTTGGTGGCCTCGACTTCGATATGAAGTACATGGGTCAGGATGCAACCTGGTCAAATCAGGGAGATATGTTCTTCAGTCTGGGATCCAGTTTTGATCTTGGCGAAGGTTTCGGCCTGGGAGTTGTTGCCAGCTACGCAACTTACGAAAACAAAGGCAAGTACATCTCTGCAACTCCGGAAAGTGGTGCCTTCAGAAGTATTGATCTGACCTTATCAAAAGGCATTGCAGAACTGCCCGCCCAATTTTTCACCACTTACGTGATTGGTGGCAAAGATCGTAACGGCACTGATCAGGAAGACAAGATGGTTGTCGGTTTCAGCTACTCGTTCTGATCTAGCATGAACTAACGCAGGAAAAACTCCTGGATCTGCTCCCGTTTTGCCAATGCATCGGCGATGCCCAGATCCATGAGAGCCTGACAATACTCCTTCTCAAACATTAACAAACTGGCAATTGAACTGGAATTAGTGTCCCTGATAAACAAACGGATAGAGCGCGGCAAGGTCTGGTAGTAGTCCTCTGCAATACGATTCAAATCAAGGCTGGGCGTAATCTCCAGTAATTCAATTGGCCGCACATCCAGTTGCTGCGGCCCAGTACACAAGGGAATCAATGCGTTGTAACGCCTTAACACCGCCATATCACTTTCCAGCGTATCGACAAACGCACTGTTTAACACGTGCCCAACAATTTGCGACAAGGACGGCTGAGTGACCTGATCACCTTTGGCAGGCCTGCGTGTACGGCTGCCACTGACCCCAATCGCCATTATTTTGGTGGCTCCCATATGTATCACAGGGCTTAATGGCGCTAATTGCCTGATAGCACCATCCCCAAAATACTCGCGATTGATTTTAACGGCTGGAAATAACGTAGGAATAGCAGACGACGCCAACAGATGATGGTGTCGCAACTCTGTGCGGATGCCTGTGCGGTGCGAACGTTGCCAGTTTTCAACCGGTTTGTTGCTTTGAAAAAATGATACAGACTCACCGCTGGTATAACCGGACGCGGTCACCACAAGACTGTTGAGGTAACCGGCTTTTATGTTTTCCTCTATTCTTTCCAGGCGCAGAATTTCCTGCAATAACTTATCCAGCGGACTATTGTCGAGCAACGATGTCGGTGTGCGCGCATCCCGATTGGCCAGAAAGGAGAACACCCAGTTTGATGCACTGCTGACCAGACCGGCTGAGTCCAGCCGATAGATTTTATCGCTGCTGATATTTCGCCAGACATATTCAAGCATTTTGACACCCGTGCGCATCTTATGCGCATGGGTAGCCAATCCGACTGCATTCATGGCCCCGGCCGACGTTCCCGAAATAACCTGGAACGGATTACAGATGTCTCTGGGAAGCACACTTGAAACACCCCGCAACGCACCTACCTGATAGGCTGCCCGCGCGCCACCACCCGACAGCACCAACGCTATTTCGGGTTTGATATTTGATGTATCTTTGCTGCTCATTGTTGTACCCGTGAGTTCTGGCTGGCTGCCAGTTTACAGGAATGCCTGATATGACCAACATAAAGACACCCCTTTCAACTGATCAAAAGCCCCAGAAACTAGTGATTGCCATTTCATCAAGGGCTTTGTTTGATCTGACAGAAAGTCACCAGATTTTTGAAGATCAAGGCCTGGATGCTTATCAGCAGTACCAGATAGCGCATGAAAACGAACCCCTGCAACCTGGTGGCGCATTTAATTTGGTCAAAAAACTTCTGCATCTCAATGTGTTACTAAATTCGCAACGTGTTGAGGTAATCCTGCTATCCAGAAACAGTGCCGACACCGGCTTGCGTGTCTTCAATTCCATTGAGCACTACAAACTGGGGATTACCCGGGCGGCATTCTCAGGCGGGCAGAGCCCATATCGCTATATCTCTGCGTTTAACAGTCATTTGTTCCTGTCACTGGATGGATCCGATGTCCGGCAGGCATTGGAGCAGGGTGTGGCTGCTGCGACTATTCTGCCGTCTGCGGGCAACACCGGGCGTGATGACGCGCTCAGATTTGCGTTTGATGGGGATGCTGTGTTGTTTTCAGATGAATCGGAAAGAATTTATAAGACTCAGGGCCTCGAAGCGTTTGCGTTGAATGAAAAATTGGCGGCCAATCAACCGCTCTCCGGCGGCCCCTTCAAACCGTTCCTGGCGGCGCTGCAACAGCTGCAACTGGCCTTTGCACCGGGTGAGTCGCCTATCAGAACCTGCCTGGTGACCGCACGTTCAGCGCCCGCGCACGAAAGAGTGGTCAGAACACTGCGCGCCTGGAACATCAGAATTGATGAATCCCTATTTCTGGGGGGCATGGAAAAAGGAGTGTTCCTGAAAGCCTATGATGCTGATGTGTTTTTTGATGATCAACAGGGCCATTGTGACTCTGCGCGCCAGCATGTGGCCACCGGTCACGTTCCACACGGTGTTGCCAACGAACCCAACCTGATCCCTAAAGGCGTTTAACAGCCATGAAACTGCAACAGCTTCGATACATCTGTGAAGTCGTCAACCAAGGCCTGAACGTGTCGGCGGCCTCTTTGCGACTGCATACCTCGCAGTCGGGTGTCAGCAAACAGATATTGGCACTGGAGTCTGAACTCGGCATCGGCATATTTGTCAGAAATGGTAAACATCTCAGCGGGATGACGCCGGCAGGTAAAGCTATAGTCGAGCAAGCCATACTTGTTTTGCAGCAATCAGAAAACCTGTTGAAACTGGCGGCTGACTACAGTGATGAGCGTACCGGCAGCCTGGCGATCGCCACCACGCATACGCAGAGCCGCTATGTTTTGCCTCCGGTGATTCGTCGTTTTATCGATGCCTATCCAGATGTCTCGCTGCAACTACATCAGGGTACTCCTTACCAGATTGCCGAGATTGCCGCCAAAGGCACTGCGGATTTTGCGATCGCAACCGAAGCTATGGAACTGTTCAGCGATCTGATGATGATGCCGTGTTACCGATGGAACAGGGCAGTGCTGGTGCCGCAAAACCATGAGTTGGCTGCAAGGCAAAATGTGACACTGGAAGAACTGGCTCAGTATCCGCTGGTCACTTACGTACCGGGTTTTACGGGACGCGCACGACTGGACGATGCCTTCGAAAAGCTCGGCTTGAAACCCAAAGTTGTGTTTACCGCCGCAGACGCCGATGTTATCAAAACCTATGTGCGGCTGGGTCTGGGGATTGGTATCGTGGCGCACATGGCATATGACTCAACCAAGGATACTGATCTGATTGCAATTGATGCCAGTCACTTGTTTGAGGACAGCATAACCCGCATCGGATTCCGCAAAGGCAGCATGCTACGTGCTTATATGCTGGACTTTATACATATGTTTGCCGATCACCTTGATCGGCACACCGTGGAAAAAGTATTGATGTGTCAGACACAGTCAGACGTTGATGAGCTTTTCAAGGATGTTGTGTTGCCCCGACGCTGACCTTTCACAGGCTTCTGAAACTCTAGTCAGCTAGGCGATTGATGTTTATTTTGTGCAGCCCACACTCTTTGGCGGTTGCTTCTTCCCACCACCAGCGACCCTCTCGCTCATGCTGATTGGGGCCAATCGCCCTGGTGCAGGGTTCACAACCGATACTGGTGAAGCCGCGATCATGCAAGGCGTTGTAGGGCAGTTCAAACATCCTGATGTATTCCCAAACCTGTTGTGAACTCCAGTTCGCCAGCGGATTAAACTTCAACAGGCTACGACCTTGTGCAGCAAACACCGAGTCAACCTGCGCCACAGGCACTTGTGCGCGTGTTGGGCTCTGGTCACGGCGCTGCCCGGTAATCCACGCATCAACATCGGCCAGTTTACGGCGCAGTGGTTCCGTTTTGCGGATGCCACAACACTGCTCGTGCCCATCCCGATAAAAGCTGTAAAGACCTTTTTCCCCTGTGAGTGCCTGCACCGCAGTTGTGTCCGGATATAAAAACTCAATCTTGAGACTGTACTGTTCGCGTACCTGCTCAATAAAGCGGTACGTTTCCGGGTGCAGGCGGCCAGTATCCAGCGTGAATACACGGACTGCAGGGTTCAGTTTCTTAGCCATCACCACCAACGCCACGTCTTCTGCGCCGCTGAAAGATACCGCGGCCTGCGGAAACACGGAAAACACCTCTGCAAGAATTTCACGCGGCTGCATTGATTGAAATTTGTCATTCATCTCAGCGATGTTGGCGGCATTGATCATGATGTATCCCTGATGCTGGTTAGCAAGAATGTCGCATCTTACAACAAGCTGCCGGTTTGCGGCGATTGAGGCCTTTAAGGTCTTGAGAGATTCCGTGTGGTTCGTGCTGGCAAGCACAACTGCGGCACTATAAAATCGCGGCTTTGTTTAATTCTGTTAATGCTGAGGGGAAATTGCGTGGAAATTGCCTGTCTTGATCTTGAGGGAGTATTGGTGCCGGAAATCTGGATAGATTTTTCCGATCGCACGGGAATTAAAGAACTGCGGGCCACTACACGTGACATCCCCGACTATGACGTGCTAATGCAGCAGCGCCTGCGCATTTTGCGCGAGCATGGTCTGGGTTTGCCCGACATACAAGCAGTGATAGCTGGCATGGCGCCAATGCCGGGTGCGCGCGAGTTTGTGGATTGGCTGCGCGAGCGTTTTCAGGTGGTAATCCTGTCCGACACTTACTACGAGTTTGCTCAACCACTGATGCGCCAACTGGGTTTTCCGACGCTACTGTGTCATCGCTTGGAATCTGATGATAAGGGTATGATTGTCAATTACCACCTGCGTCAGAAAGACCCCAAGCGCCAGTCAGTAAAGGCCTTTCACAGTCTGAATTACCGATGTATTGCCGCGGGTGACTCTTACAACGACACCACCATGCTGGCAGAAGCCGAGGCAGGTATTCTGTTTCGTGCGCCGGATAACGTGATCAGAGAATTCCCGCAATTTCCGGCGGTGCATGAGTATGATGATCTGAAACGCGAGTTTCTCAAGGCCAGCAATCGCGAACTGACGTTCTGACAGCGGGCCAGGTCAGGCCAGTGGCAGGTTCATGAGCGCGGAGACTTTATCCAGACATTCCTGGTACTCCTGCGCCATCACCGAATCTGCCACCACGCCACTGCCGCCCCAACAAAACAGCTGCTGCTGAGTGCTGAGCAGGGTACGGATGAGGATGCTGCTATCCATCCGATGCAGATAGTCGCAGTAAAAAATGCTGCCGCAGTAGACAGTTCTCGGGACTGTTTCAAGTTGCGCAATAATCTGCATCGCCCTGATTTTTGGTGCACCCGTAATTGAACCTCCCGGAAAACAGCTTTGCATAACACTCAGCGGACTGGTCTCTACCGGCAACTGTGCACTGACGGTGCTGATCAAATGGTGCACATGCGTGAAACTATGCAGTTTAAACAACGACTCGGTTTTTACTGAGCCGGTAACGCTCACTCGTCCAAGGTCATTGCGCAGTAAATCGACAATCATCAGATTTTCTGCGCGGTCTTTCTCGCTGTCTAACAAATCCTGCTGAATAGCCTTGTCCAGCAGAGGATCAGCCAGACGTTTGCGGGTTCCTTTAATGGGTTGGGTGAACACGCGCCCCTCGTTTACTGACAAAAAGCGTTCCGGCGAGACACTGAGTATCTGGAAATCACCCGCATCCAGATAGGCAGAAAACGGACTCTGGCTTTGTTGTCGCAACCGCTGGTAAACATCGTGTGCCTTGCCCTTAAAGGCTGCTGTGAAAGGTATCGCCAGGTTAGTCTGATAGCAGTCGCCAGCCAGTATCCATTGATGCAGACGCTCAAACGCGTGCGCGTACTGATCCCGATCGATCAGTGGCTGGAAGCTGGTTTCCAAGGCGACAACACCCTGTTCACGGACATAGTCAGGCGCTGCGGCGAGCCACTGAAGAACGTGATCCCGAATCTCAGCAGGGCATTGGGGCAACATGAAAAACTCTGTGCTGCAACGCTGATGGTCAACAATAATGGCCCAGTCGTATATACCAAACACCGCGAGCGGCATGCTGTTCAGCGGGTTTTTGCCATTGTTATCTGAAGGTTTTGGTGCAATCTCAGCGGCCTCATATCCGAAGTAACCCAGCAACCCGCCACTGAATGGCAGATGACGAAGATGTTCGAGAACACCGTCCCGATTTGATGGTAACCGATGAGTATCAAGGAGTTGTTGCGCGCGGACAAACGCACCACCTTCGGCACCAGACTCAGCCATGACACGCACCTGAGCGGTGGGCAGTGCTGTCAGAATATCGAATCGGGCTTCTTTCTGAGCAGTTAATCCGCTTTCAAGGCAGATACAGCCGGTCAGCACAGATAAACGGCCTATCCACTCAGCGCTGTCGCGGTGATAGGGCAAGGTCTGCAACAGGATGGGGGGCATCAGGGTAATACATCCACCCGAACCGCAATCTGTGCCTGTCGTGATGGTTCAATGACTGCCGCAACCATGTCCGGTGGCAGCTCTGCAACAACAGGGGCTAACGGATCAGGTACAGTCTGTTGCGTAATCTCTGGCATCGCTGCCTCTTGTTGCGCCTGCGCCTGCGCCTGCTCCTCAGGCGATTCTGCCGGATTGATAATGTACCACTCACCCAGAGTCAGCTGTATGCGATGCAGGCCGGTAAATCCGGGCACGTTGCTGATAACAATGTCTGCATCCGCAAGATTTTCTTGAACAATTGCGGTCAGCATTAACTGTGGAACCCCTGCAGATGTGTCACCAGCGCTGAATGAAACGGTATCGCCTTCAATCGCCTGCACACTTTGCTGCGCTGCACTGACCACATTAAAGACACTGGATGCAGGGATTGAATGATCAAAATCAACGCTGACTATCAGCCGCCGCGCCGGCAGATCACTTAGCTCAATCAATTCCTTTAACTGCTGTAAATTGGTGGCAGTGGTCGCAACGATCAGTTTGTTATCCACCTGCGCGATACTGCCGCGAGGATCAAGGGCGGAAACAACGGCTGTCCGCACAAATGCTGGATCCCGATTCTGAATGGTGATGATCTCAATGGCAGCGCGTTCTGAGCCAGCATCTGCCTGAGTTTCGCTGTCAGCCTGGGCATAAGCAGTGCTGCCGGCACCAACTATCAACACAGCAAACAACGCAGTCAACAGAGCATGCACACTGATGTGCAATCTTCTAAATGCCTGTATCAAACAAACCCCATTACGCTTTAAAAACATAAATCACCCGAATCCCCAACGCTTAACCTACAACCAGACTGCCGCCGTCATACAACGACAGTAACAGTGCGGAAGCCTCTTCATCTTTGATTGCGGCGGCGATGACAACTCTGTCAATTTCATCAACTTTGCCCGAGGTGCTCAGAGCCTGTAACAAGCTTAGCAGGCGGGAATCACACACATGGCACTCGCCGTCAGCATACAGTTCAGCTTTGCCCTCAGCCAACGCGTAGGCGATGCGGGCGCCGGGCACCTTGTAGACACCCGCGCCTTTGTTGACTGCCTTCTGCAAATCCACCACGCTCTCAATAAACAGCTGCTCCTCTTCATCATCGTGGTAATGGTCACAATCTTCCCCATGTTCATGGGCTGCATGATCTCCGGCATCATCCTGCAACGGATACTTGGGTGTCGTCATGGTGCGCCCAAACCATTGCCTAATGCGCTGAGTATCCAGCATCTGCTCGCGGATGATGTCTTGCAGGTGCTCAACCACATCGGCAGTGATCTCGCCGGGATGCTGTGGCAGCCGGGCAATTGCATCAGAAAATCGCCGATCTTCTGACAGGCTGTCCAGCGCGTCATCAAGGACCCCACTGAGAATGTCAGCATGGGCTGGTGCACGAAAACCAACGGAGTAGGTCATGCTGTTGCCTATTGCAACACCATAGTGTGAATATCCGGGAGGTATGTAGAGAATATCGCCCGGATTAACAATCCACTCCTCACGCGCCACAAAATTCTTCAACAGCCGCAGGCCACTGCTTTCGCTGCGTTCAGTCATGCTGTTGCAGATATCGCCGATCTGCCAGCGCTTTTGGCCCATACCCTGAATCAGAAACACATCATAATAGTCAAAGTGTGGCCCAACATTACCCTGATCGGTCGCATAACTGATCATCACATCGTCGATGCGCCAGGAGGGAATAAAGGCAAAATCTGCAAGCAATGCAGCAACATCATCCACCCATTGATCGACGGCCTGCACCAGCAAACTGTAATGTGACTCGGGCAAGGTTAAAAAATCTTCCTCGGTAAATGGGCCATGTCTGAGCGTCCAGGTATCCTGCGCAGCATTTACCTGCACCAGACGCGATTCAACACCGTCTTCACATGCCAGTCCTGCCAGCTCTTCAGGCTCTATGAGATCCAGAAACGACACACCGCCTGCTTTGATCAGCAAAGGCTTCTTTTGCCAGTAGTCACGCAGAAAGACGTGCGCATCAAAGCTCTCGGGTAACACTGAATCCAGCACAGGGAATTCCTCAGTCAGTTTGACAACAGTTAAAGCGTGGCAAGGCATCCGTGATCAGACGGCCCGGGCCTGCTCGATTGCATTTCCAATATAGTTATCCGGGCGCAGGGTGCGAAGCGCTACCTTGGCTTGCTCGGGGATATCAAGGGTGTTTATAAACTCAATCAAAACGGCTTCGTTGATGCTCTGCCCACGCGTGAGTTCTTTGAGCTTTTCGTACGCTTGCTCAACACCATAACGACGCATCACCGTTTGAATGGGTTCTGCCAGCACTTCCCAACTGTTATCCAGGTCTCGCTGCAGAATAGCGGGATTGATGCTGAGCTTGCTCAGTCCTTTTATGGTGGCATGATAGGCGATCAGCGCGTGGGCAAAACCGGTGCCGGCACTGCGCAATACGGTTGAGTCTGTCAGGTCTCGCTGCCAGCGGGAAATCGGCAATTTTTCAGCCAGATGCTGCATGACGGCATTTGCAATACCGAGATTGCCTTCTGAATTTTCAAAATCAATAGGATTCACTTTATGCGGCATTGTCGAGGAGCCAACCTCACCGGCAATTGCTCGCTGTTTGAAGTACCCCAGTGAGATATAGCCCCAGATATCGCGGTCCAGATCAATCACAATGGTGTTGAACCGGCAACAGGCTGCAAACATTTCCGCAATAAAATCATGTGGTTCAATCTGAGTGGTGTATGGGTTCCAGTCTAGCCCCAGTGACTCCACAAACTGCTGCGCGTTGGTCTGCCAGTCAACATCCGGGTATGCGCTCAGGTGCGCATTGTAATTACCTACGGCGCCGTTGATTTTGCCCAGCACCGGACTTTCTGCAAATTGCTTCAACTGCCTTTGCAGCCGGTAGACAACGTTGGCGATCTCTTTGCCAACCGTGGTTGGCGAAGCAGTCTGACCATGTGTGCGCGCCAGCATCGGCTGAGCAGCAGTGTCATGTGCCAGTTTTCGCAATTGGTCTATCAGTTGCTTCATCAGCGGCAACATGACCTGATCACGACCGTCACGCAGCATCAATGCATAAGAGAGGTTGTTGATGTCTTCGGAGGTGCACGCAAAATGCACAAATTCCAGCTGGGCTTTTAAATCTGCTTCATCGGCGATTCTTTCCTTGATGAAGTATTCGACCGCTTTGACATCGTGATTGGTAGTGCGCTCGATGTCTTTGACGCGTTCTGCGTCTCTCACAGTAAACTCGCTGACCAGTTTGTCCAGCCGTGTCCGGGCATTGGCACTCAGCTCAGGCGCTTCGGGAACCCCAGGGTGAGCCGCCAGTTGCTGCAACCAGCGTACCTCGACAAGTACCCGATAACGGATCAGAGCGTATTCGCTGAAATAATCACTTAGCACTTCTGTGCGCGCACGATATCGGCCATCAATCGGCGAAATAGCGGTCAGGGTTGAGATAGTCATAAAACAGGTTTTTCCTCAAAAGATGTTTTGAAATCCACGCTCAATGCGTGCTGACACTGATCAGTTTGCGTCGGATATCACTCAAGGTCTGGCGAATGTGCTTTTTATAAAAAAACAAATGCCAACGCCGGCCACCTAACTGATGCCACAACATTGCCGAACGGATTCCCGCCAGCAATACTGCACGGATCTGCTCTGCAACTTGCTGATTGCGCAGGTGCTCAGGATTTCCGGCGACATGTATTCGGTAGCTGAGAAGACTGATCGTATCCTGATAAAGCCGCGCGAGCCGCCTGCAATCCGCTTTCAACAGCACATCAGCATCACCCAGACCACTGGTGTATTCTGGTCCAAAGTCGCGCAGACGCGCGCCTATCTCTGACATCATGGCTGGATTGCGACTGAGATGCTGCTGCAGAATCAACATCCCCAGCATATAACGCACCACTTCAGCATGATCTCGCAAGCCTTTGCTGTCAAAGCTGTTTTGGAGAACTTGCATGCCTTGGGAGAACTCAGCAGGCGAGGGATACAAACTGGCCACGGTATCGGCATTCAGTTGATAAACCGGTTTGAGACACGCGTGCATACAGTTTGTGGAGGCGCGCCCGTTGGTGGCCAGCTCATGAACCAGAACAGCGCATTGTGTCACCACCGCCAGCGCAATATTGCGGTATTCCCAATCTGTAAACTCACCGGATGTATTGTTCAATGACCGCTCCCCCAAGACATACCTCTCCCTGATAAAACACAATCGCCTGTCCTGGCGTGACAGCGCGTTGTGCACATGTAAACATCACCGTGACCTGATGCGGATTATTTTTATCCGTCAGACTCACCTCGCATACCTGATCCTGCTGCCGATAACGGATTTTTGCCGTACAGCTCATCGGCAGAACTGGTATCTCATTGTTTATCCACGCCAATTGGCTGGCAATAAGCCCAGAAGAGAAGAGGGCGGGGTGATCGTTCCCTTGAGCGACAATCAGCACATTTCTGTGCAGATCTTTGCCGACCACATACCAGGGCTCCTCGGAGTGATTGCGCAGCCCGCCTATTCCCAATCCCTGACGCTGACCATAGGTGTGATACATCAGTCCCTGATGACTGCCCAACAACTCAGCATCCACAGACTCAATATCACCCGGCAGTGCAGGAAGGTATTGTTGCAGAAAATCCCTGAACTTACGCTCTCCGATAAAACAGATACCCGTACTGTCCTTTTTGCCCGACGTCACCAAACCTGCAGCGCTGGCGATTGCACGTACCTGGGTTTTTTCAAGATCACCGACCGGGAAAAGACTTCGTTCAAGGCAGGATTCATGGACAGCACTTAAAAAATAACTCTGATCCTTATTGGGATCGAGGCCTTTAAGCAGCAAAGTCTGCCCTTGATCCTGCTGGCGGCGCACATAATGCCCGGTGGCAATACAGTCAGCACCCAGCGCAAGAGCATACTCAAGAAAGGCTTTAAATTTGATCTCGCGGTTGCACAGAATGTCCGGATTTGGTGTACGACCGGCCTGGTATTCATCCAGAAAGTGCTGAAAAACACCATCCCAGTATTCGGCAGAAAAATTGGCCGTGTGAAGCCTGATACCCAGTCTGTCGCTAACTGATTGCGCATCTGCCAGATCAGCCCTCGCAGTGCAGTACTTGGTATCATCGTCTTCTTCCCAGTTTTTCATGAACAGACCTTCAACCTGATACCCCTGTTGCATCAGCAGCAAGGCAGCAACGGATGAGTCGACACCTCCGGACATGCCTACAATCACTCGGGTATTTTCTGGGGCTTTGTTCATTTACCAGTCACAAGAGTAAGAGTGTTAAAGCGTCTTGAGAACAGACAACGGGAACTGTTGACCATGGCAGTAATCATGCAAAACCTGCAACACAACCGGACTGCGAAGCTGCGAACTGCGCGCGGAAATTTCGTCAAGCGTCATCCAGTGTGTTGCAACAATGTCACTGTCGAGGTGCCGCTGTGCATCAAAAAACAGCGCCTTTGCCACAAAACAACTGCGTAGATAACATTCATTGTTTTCTGGAGAAATATACTGGTACAAGCCCAGAAAGGCTGTTGGCTCAACCAGCCAGGCCGTTTCTTCCAACGCTTCCCGGACAGCGCCTTGCAGCAGGGTTTCACCTGGCTCCAGATGCCCGGCTGGCTGATTAAACACATGCTGCCCGTGCACTTTCTCTTCGACCATCAGAAATCGTCGTTGCGCCACAGGAGTATCAGCGAACTGCTCAACTCCGGTAACAGACTGTTGTTCAACCACAACGGCTACTGTTGTATGGGGATACCAGGACATCGCTGTTCAGATTCTCAAGGGTTCATGGAATCGCAGCGCGGGGACAACACACGCTCCGGATTTACAATTCACTGCGGGTGGCAAGTTTAACGGAAATCGCCTGCAAGTGCCTCCACTTAAACCGCAATTAGAGTCATAATGCACGGCAGACAAGACGCCGCAAGGCAGCAAGAATCAAAATTGGAGTCAGTATGTCGCAGTTGACGCATCTGGATGAGCGTGGCAGTGCCCGCATGGTGGATATTGGTGACAAGGCCGTCACAGCACGTGTTGCAACGGCAGCAGCAGAAGTGAGCATGTTGCCTGAGACGTTCACATTAATTACTGACGGCGCTCACAAAAAAGGCGACGTGCTGGCGGTTGCCCGGATAGCGGGGATTCAGGCAGCCAAAAAGTGTTCTGACCTGATCCCGTTGTGCCACCCATTAATGTTGACCCGCGTCAGTGTTGATTTTGAGATGGATGTCACAAGGCACAGAGTACTGATCAGCGCAACATGCGCGGTAGACGGAAAAACCGGCGTAGAAATGGAAGCTCTGACGGCAGCATCCGTCGCTGCGTTGACCATTTATGACATGTGCAAGGCGGTAGATCGGGCCATGGTTATCAGCAACATACGCGTACTGGAGAAATCCGGTGGCAAATCCGGTTATTTTAGAGGCAACTGAATAACATGCTGACTATTCAATATTTTGCCAGTGTCCGTGAAACACTGGGCAAGGCCTCCGAGCAGATTCACCTACCAGATAACATCAGCACTGTAGCCGAACTCACAGAGATGCTGGCGACGCGGGGACATGTGTGGCAATTGCTACTGGATGCCTCACAGGTACTGATCGCTGTCAATCAGAGTGTCGCTGATCGCTCAACACGGCTGCTGGGTAGTGAGGAAGTTGCTTTTTTCCCGCCGATGACCGGAGGCTGATAAACCATGCAACGGACCAAACAAATGTTGTTGACCCGGAAAGTCTTATGAGCGGAGCGAGCGTGCAGCAGCACACGCGTATCAGTGTGCAAACCGAAGATTTTGATCTTGCCGCCGAATATAACAGTGCACGGCAGCATTCTGCCAACCCGGGCGCCATTGTCTGCTTTTCCGGCCTGGTACGGGATATTGCTCAAGGTGGCGGGCAAACGCCAGAGCAACAAACATTAACCCTTGAACATTATCCCGGCATGACTGAACAGGCGCTGTTCCGGATCGCTGAGCAAGCGCTGGCGCGCTGGCCACTGCAGTTTATCCGAGTCATCCACAGGGTTGGGACGCTGGCACCTGCAGATCAGATTGTGCTGGTCATTACCACCAGTGCGCATCGCTCCGCTGCATTCGAAGCGGCTGAGTTCATCATGGATTATCTGAAGACATCTGCTCCATTCTGGAAAAAACAGATTGCTGGCAATCACAGTGAGTGGGTTGCCAGTCGTGAATCAGACTATCGTGCCGCTGAACGCTGGTCTAAATCCGGGCAAGCTTGACAGAAGGCTCTCGCCACCAACGATCAGGGAGTGATAACTGACGCCACTCACCAGGCATCAAGCCATCAATGGTCCAATCACCAATCTGATAACGTATCAAACGCAGTGTCGGAAAACCGGTGGCTGCGGTCATGCGTCGTACCTGGCGATTGCGACCTTCAGCAATGGTAAGCGCCAGCCAGCTAGTAGGAATATGTCTGCGAAGGCGGATCGGCGGGAATCGATCCCACAGCACGGGTGCGCTAATTCTGTCTGCTTGCGCCGGGCGGGTCGGGCCGTCATTGAGTATTAGCCCGTTGCGCAGTTGTGCAAGTGCCTCATCGCTGAGCGCACCTTCGACCTGAGCCCAATAGGTCTTATGCATTTTAAATGCCGGGTCGCTGATCCTTGCCTGTGTCTCTCCACAATCGGTGAGTAGCAGCAATCCCTCGGAATCTTTGTCCAGTCGTCCGGCAGGGTAAACATCAGGCAGGGTTATAAATTTTGACAGCGTGTGCTCGGGCTCAGCGCCAGAGAACTGTGATAACACATTGTATGGTTTGTTGAATAATATGAGTTGCGGCATGCGACGCAGTATAACTGAAAGGCGGGATGTGACGAGTGGCAGATGCTTTGAGGCGGGAGCCCGGAATCAGAACTCCCGCCGCATAATCAGGCTTGCGGTTGACCCGATGCTTTGATGTTTGTTGCATGCAGACCCTTGGGGCCTTCAATCGTCTCAAAGGTGACGGCCTGCCCAGCCTTTAATGTCTTGTAGCCATCCATACCGATTGCAGAGTAGTGTGCAAACAAATCATCACCGCCATCGTCAGGAAGGATAAATCCAAAACCCTTGGCATTGTTGAACCACTTTACTTGTCCCGTAGCCATCTTATTACTCCGTTGCACGTATAGTTTTATTTTAATTGTTACACGCTGGATCATTTTGACCCTGAGTGTTGATCCTTAACTTGAATTTCTTTCCTTTTATCTCGGTATTATTCATCATTTTTGACTGTTTGCAACACTCTGTCATAAGGCATTAGACTAAAATCCGCATTTAATTCACTTGAAGAAAAGGCATTAGCACCAATATGTTACTGAAAGAAACGGATACACAAACCGATCTTGTGAGTGCTGGTAGTTTTGTCACAGAGGGTAAACCGATCATGTCAGATATTCGCTTGCAGTCCCCAAGGGAAGCTGATAACCACCCTGACGGAAATCAGGGATTGGCCGCAGAACTGACAAGACCACAATTGGCCAAACCACCTATGTACAAAGTGATATTGATGAATGACGACTACACACCCATGGAGTTTGTTGTTAGCGTGCTGATCAATTTTTTTCACCTCACATCTGAAACAGCTACTCGTGTCATGCTGAAAGTACATACCGAGGGCAGAGCCGTTTGTGGTGTTTTCAGTCGCGATGTTGCGGAAACCAAGGTGCAGCAAGTCAACGAGTTTTCGCGTGAAAATCATCAGCCATTATTGTGTGACCTAGAAATAGATACGTGAACCACAATGATGATTGGTTTATCGGAGCCTAAGTGCGCTACTGTAGTATTCATGTTGTATCCAGTAAGTACCTTGTGCAGTTGCTTGTTGTTAAAGGCGCTGCAAACTGTGAGGAGGGTTAACGTATGTTGAGCCGGGATTTGGAATTGACGCTGAGTTCAGCGTTTGGCACTGCCAGAGAAAAGCGTCATGAATACATGACAGTAGAGCACTTGCTGCTGGCGCTGCTGGACAATCAAGTCGCGCTTGATGTGTTACTCAATTGTGGCGCCAATCCGGTACGACTGCGTGCCGGATTACATGATTACATTGATGCAACAACACCCATCGTTCCCGAGCAAGAAACTGATCGCGATACTCAGCCTACACTTGGCTTCCAACGCGTGTTACAACGCGCGGTTTTTCATGTGCAGTCATCAGGCCGGCAGGAAGTGACCGGCGCAAATGTGCTGGTCGCCATCTTCAGTGAACAGGAAAGCCAGGCCGTTTATCTGCTGAGTCAGCAAGACATCGCGCGACTGGATATCGTGAATTACATCAGCCACGGGATCAGCCGTCAGCAGAGTAATGACGCGCGCCCCGAATCAACCGGTCAGGAAAATCGCGATGAAGAAAGCGCAAGCACTGCCAGCGCACTGGAAAGTTATGCGACCAACCTGAACGAACTGGCGCGTCAAGGCAAAATCGATCCGCTTATCGGTCGTGAAAAGGAAGTGCTGCGGGTTATTCAGGTGTTATGCCGTCGACGAAAAAATAACCCTTTGCTGACAGGCGAATCCGGTGTCGGTAAAACTGCAGTGATTGAAGGCTTGGCACGCATGATAGAAGAACATCAGGTGCCTGATGTGTTGAAGGACAATATTATCTATTCGCTGGATCTTGGGGCACTGCTGGCAGGCACCAAATATCGTGGCGATTTTGAAAAGCGCTTAAAAAATTTGCTGGGCGAATTAAAAAAGAATCCGAAGTCGATTTTGTTTATTGATGAGATCCACACCATCATTGGTGCTGGTGCTGCGTCAGGCGGCGTCATGGACGCCTCCAATCTGCTCAAGCCTGTTCTGACAACGGGTGAACTACGCTGTGTAGGCTCCACCACCTACCAGGAGTATCGGGGAATTTTTGAAAAGGATCGCGCGTTATCACGGCGATTCCAGAAAATTGATGTCGAAGAACCTGATGTGGAAACCACGTACAAAATTCTGAAAGGTCTGAAGTCGCGCTTTGAAGAACATCACGAGTTGCGTTATAGCGACAGCGCATTGCGAGCAGCATCTGAACTGGCCGGCAAGTACATCAATGATCGATTTATGCCTGACAAAGCTATAGATGTCATTGATGAGGCCGGCGCATGGCAGCGGTTGCAACCGGAAAGCAAACGCAAAAAACTGATTCAGGCGGCAGACGTGGAAAGGGTTGTGGCAGCCATTGCCCGAATTCCACCACAACACGTCTCCACCTCAGACGTTCAATCCCTCCGATCATTGGAAACCAATCTGAAAATGGTGGTGTTTGGGCAGGATGAAGCCATAAGTTCACTCGCTACCGCGATTAAGCTGTCGCGCGCGGGCCTTGGCAATCCTGACAAGCCGATCGGCTCTTACCTGTTCTCCGGCCCCACGGGTGTTGGCAAAACCGAAGTCAGCCGCCAGCTGGCGCGTATCATGGGCATAGAACTTCTGCGCTTTGATATGTCCGAATACATGGAACGACACACGGTTTCGCGTTTGATTGGTGCGCCACCGGGTTATGTCGGTTTTGATCAGGGCGGACTGTTGACTGAAGCAGTCAGCAAACATCCACATTGTGTTTTGCTGCTGGATGAAATTGAAAAAGCGCATCCGGATGTTTTTAACCTCTTACTGCAGGTAATGGATCACGGTGCGCTCACTGATAACAATGGCCGCAAAGCTGATTTCCGCAATGTCATTCTGATCATGACGACTAACGCCGGCGCCCAGGAAATGTCACGCGCCAGCATTGGATTCACCCATCAGGATCACAGCAGCGATGGCATGGAAGTCATCAAGCGCAGTTTCAGCCCGGAATTTCGCAACCGTCTTGATGCCATCGTGCAATTTGGGCCCCTTGGTCCCGCAACGATCAGAACAGTGGTCGACAAATTCCTGGTGGAATTGCAGGTACAGCTGGACAACAAAAAGGTCACTCTTGATGTGGACGAGTCTGCTCGCGAGTGGTTTGCGGAACATGGTTACAGTCCGCTGATGGGTGCAAGACCCATGGCGCGCCTGATTCAGGAAAAGCTCAAAAAAGCGCTTGCGGAAGAAATTCTGTTTGGCAGCCTGAGTGAAGGCGGGGAAGTACTGGTTTCAATTCTGAATGACGAGGTAAAACTGGAGATGCGCAGCAAACAGAAAAAGTCTGAGGGCAAGGAGATTAGCTCAGCACACAGCTGAGCCAACGTCGGCCGAAGTCCTAAGTCCTGCCGCGCTTAACGAGCGCGGTAGGTAATGCGGCCTTTGGTGAGGTCATACGGCGTCAGTTCTACCTTGACTATATCACCCGTCAGAATACGAATATAATTCTTACGCATTTTGCCGGAGATATGAGCGGTAACGATATGGCCGTTTTCCAGCTTCACACGGAACATGGTATTGGGAAGGGTATCAACCACTTCGCCATCCATTTCAATCTGGTCTTCTTTGGACATTAAACAGAGTATCCCACTGCGAAAATTAAGCGCGCATTCTGCCTGATTAATCGGTGATTGGCAAAGGGCAGCGGATGCCTGCACGTATTTAAGGTCGTTAAGTACGCTTTCTGCAAAGATCAGCCATGATTGGCCATCGACTTAACCCGAAAACAGCGACGCAAAAACATCCTCTTCAAACTGCCATCTGCCTGAGCGCCCAGCGATCGCAATGCCCGCAGTTAACTCATTAATGAACTCCATTCTGGCCATTGGAGTTGCACCCAGACTAGCCAGATGATCGGTAGGCAACTGACAGTCAATGAGATGATAACCCCAGCGTTGCAACTGCAGAGCCAAGGCAATAAACGCCAGTTTTGAAACATTGGGTGCCGTGCTGAACATGGACTCACCAAAAAACATTCCGCCAAGACTCACGCCGTAAAGCCCACCCAGCAATTTGCCATCCTGGCGCACTTCCAGTGAATGCGCATACCCCTGCTTAAACAACGCCAGGTAGGCTGATTGCATTTCTGCCGTTATCCAGGTGCCATCCTGCTTTTCACGCAGCTCTGCGCACAAACGTATGACATCCGCAAATGCCATGTCCATCGTGACTTTTAAAGGAGAGTTACTGAATTTTTGCTGACGAATCAACTTACGCATGCTGGCGGATACATGAACCTGAGCAGGGCGCACCACCATGCGCGGATCCGGACTCCACCACAGGATCGGTGAGTCGCGCGTGAACCATGGAAAAATGCCACTGGCGTAGGCGGATAACAGGCGCTCTGTGCTCAGATCGCCGCCCACGGCCAATAAACCAGGCGGTTCTTGTGCAGCCAGAGTGACATCCGGAAATACCGATGATTCAAGGTTCAGCCAATAGGGTGCTGGCATTTTATGTGGCGTCGCTCATTGGTCCAGAAACTTCTCAGCATCCAGCGCGGCCATGCAGCCAAAACCGGCGGAGGTAATGGCCTGACGATAGATGTGATCGGCGATATCGCCTGCAGCAAACACACCAGGCACACTGGTTTGAGTTACATTGCCTTCGGTGCCACTGTGAATTTTGATGTAGCCATCCTTCATGTCCAGCTGACCGGCAAAAATATCTGAGTTCGGTTTATGGCCAATGGCGATAAACACACCATCAACAGTCAATGTTTGGGTACTGTTATCTTTTGTACTGGTTATTTCCAGTCCGGTCACGCCCATCTCATCACCAAGCACCTCGGTTAATGCATGATTCCAGATAATCGTGATGTTGCCGGTCTTGGC
>CAMBPO010000034.1 GCA_945869725.1 Klebsiella pneumoniae | reverse complement strand
CCGTGCAGAACATGGCCGAATTCATGAAACATGGTGGTTGCTTCGGTGAAGCTGATCAACGTTGGTTCGCCGTCAGCGGGTTTGCTGACGTTCTGGTGCATGGCGATCAGAGGGGCTCCGCCGAGTAAACCACTTGGCAACGCATAGTTGCTCGCCCAGGCGCCGCCACGTTTGCTCGGACGCGCGTAAAAGTCAGTGATGACCAGGCCCAGCGCTGTGCCATCGGCATCGGTGGCTTCCCAGATCTGTACATCAGGGTGGTACAGCGGCAAGTCGGGTCGTGCTGTAAAACTGATGCCAAAAATCTGGTTGGCCGCGTAGAACACACCCTTGGTCAACACATTATTAAGTTCAAAATACGGGCGCACTTCCGCGTCATCAAAGGCATAACGCTCACGCCGCACCTTTTCGGCATAAAACGACCAGTCCCAGGCCGCCATTTCAAAGGGTTCAGTTTCAGTATTGTTGATCAACTGCTGAATATCAGCGGCTTCACGCTGTGCATTGGCGACGGCGACTGGGGCGATGTCTGCCAGCATGGTATTCACAGCGTCTTTACTGCCCGCAGTGGTCAGTTCAAGACTGAAATCTGCATGCGTATCGTAACCCAGCAACTGTGCACGTTCAGCGCGCAGGCGTGCGGTGTCGGCTACCAATGCGCGAGTGTCATAGTCATTGCTACGGGTGCCACGCGCCAGAGAGATGTTGTGAATACGCTCGCGCAAGGCGCGATTTTCCAGAGAGCTGAGGATGGGCTGCCCGCTGGTGTTCAACAGCGCCAGCAGATATTTACCTTCCTGGCCGTTTGCGCTGGCGCTGTTTGCAGCCGCCTGTATCTGCGCATCTGTCAAGCCGGCCAGTTCTTCGGCGGTGTCAACCAGCACGGCCGAGTCATTCACTTCAGCCAACACATGTTGATTAAACAGGGTGCCCATGCGCGCCAGTTCGCCGTTGATTTCGCGCAGACGGTCCTTTTCCGGGGCCGTCAGCAAGGCCCCCGCGCGCACAAAGTTGGTGTGGTAGCGCTCGAGCAGACGCAGTGATTCAGGGTCCAGTCCGAGCTCGCTGCGCTGTTGGTAGACATGATTGATGCGTTCAAACAGGTCAGCATTCAAGCTGATCGCATCGCCGTGGGCGGCCAGCAGCGGGGAAAATTCGCGCTGAACGGCCTGCAGTGTCGGGTTGGTGTGGGTGCCGGTGATATTGCTGAATACGCGTTGTACACGCTGTAGATCTGCGCCGGTGCGCTCCAGTGCAATGATGGTGTTCTCAAAATTTGCAGTTTCAGTTGTGCTGATAATGGCGTTGACTTCAGCCATTTCCAGCTCCATACCGCGTTGCAGCGCCGGTGCAAAGTGTTCATCACGGATCAGATCAAATGCAGGCAAACCAAAGGGCAATGTGCTTTGTGCAAACAGTGGATTACTCATAGTGTCCGGTTCTGCTGAAGGGGCGTTATGTTCTGCGGAAAGCGTATCCTGAAGGGCTGCCGGTGCGGCCTGCCCGGCATCATCAATGGTTCCGGCAGGGCTGGGAGATTCTTGTGAACAGGCACTCAGCACGGCAGAAAGCCCCAATACGGGGATAAGAATTTTATATTTCACATCTGACTCCTGATAATTAACTCATGCTTGAAATGATCAGTCAGCGTCCTGCATCAAGCGTTTGATGACCGGGGAGACTAACAACATCACCAGCGCAATGGACATGGCGACATAACCAACATTGGTGTAAACCTCAATATACGTAGCTTTAGCGGCCGCTGTATCCGTCAGTTGACCACCAATGGTATCCGCACCCGTGCCAGCGGCGATGATGCCGGCAAGATAGTTGGACAGACCGCTGTACAGGAACCACGCGCCCATGGTCATGCCGACAGCGCGCGCCGGGGCAAGTTTGGTCACAGCAGACAGACCCACCGGTGACAGCATCAACTCACCGATGGTGTGTATCCAGTAGATAAGGAAAATAAAATACACCGCGGTCATGCCTGCCGCTCCGGACACCTTCATGCCGCCGACCAGCGCCAGAAAACCCAGGCCAGCCATAAATACACCCAGCGCAAATTTCACGGGTGTTGATGGATTCAAACCACGGCGCGCAAGAATGACCCAGCACCAAGCCAGCAACGGCGCAAATATCACAATAAAGGCGGCATTTAACGACTGAAACACCGGAGCCGGCACGGAAAAACCGAACAAGCTGCGATCCACCAGCCGGTCCGTAAACAGATTCAGCGACGACCCACCTTGCTCAAACAAGGCCCAGAACGGAATCTGCGCCAGAATAAAGTAAAGCGCGGCCAGCATACGATTGCGCTCAACGCCGTGCAGGGCAATAAACGTATAGCCCAGCAGCACCACCAGAATGATGACGCCCAGCATGCCCACATAACCCTGATGCACCAGATGTGCGTTCATCACCAGCAGCATGGACACTGCGATAATGCCCAGTCCGGTGAGATAACACAGGTTTTCCACCGTCAGCGAACCTAGCACTTTTTCCCGCAGCTTGAGCGGATCTGGCGGTTCACCGCGACCTTCCAGCCAGCTCTGATAGCGCAGGAAAATCACCAGGCCCGCAAGCATGCCAATGCCGGCCAGACCAAAACCGTATTTCCAGCCATAGACAATGCCCAGGTAGCCACAAAAAATCGATGCCAGGAACGACCCCAGATTGATGCCCATATAAAAAATGGTAAATCCCGAGTCGCGGCGGGTATCCCCGAAACCGTAAAGATCGCCCACCATGGTGGAGATATTGGCTTTCAGGAAACCGACCCCGGTGATGATCAGCGCCAGTGACAGATAAAGGATATTCAGATACAGCGACTGGGTTTCGGTGCGCAGCGTGTACTCGGAGACATTGATGGCGGCAGGTAGCCCCAGCGCTGCAGGTTCCGCCACCAACATGGCAGACCCACCGTCGTTAAAACTGATACGTGACGAAGGTTGTCCTGGCTGGTCCAGTGCAATCACGATCTGGTTGGCATCCCCGCCGCGCCCGTCCAGCGTCAATTGATACTCAGCACCATTAAAACTCATGATCTGGCGTGAGCCGCTGCCTTCAAAGGCCATGCCCAGATGCCCCAGCACCAGCAGGATGGCGCCAAAGGTCACCGCTTTGCGCGAACCCAGATAACGGTCGGCAAGCACGCCGCCGATAATGGTCATCACATACACCAGCGCGGTGTACGCTCCGTACAACACCGTCGAGCGTTCATCAGAGAACAGGAAGTGTTGGGTAAGGTACAGAATCAACAGCCCACGCATACCGTAGTAGGAGAAGCGTTCCCACATTTCTGTCAGGAACAGTATTACCAGGCCGCGGGGATGTCCAAAGAGGGTGTTGGTATCAGTTTGTGTCATGGCAGACCTGCGCGGGTGAGGGCGTTATGACAGTGGCCTCCGCCCGCAGGTTACGGAAGGAGGCACCGATGAAGCTGGGACAACAATTATTGAGTGGCAGCCTCAGCTTCGGCACGACGCGCGCCGGCCAGAATACCGGGCATCGCATAGTTGCCTTCGTGGCAGGCGTATTCGTACATGGGGCCTTCAGTGGCGTGATAACTCAGTTCGGCAGTCCATGGTTGGCTGTACAGATTGGCATCTTCGACGGTGAACTGGTAAACCACTTCGGTATCGGAATAACGCATAAAACGCTCGGTAATTTTGCCGTCCGGCGTTATTGGTACTGAACTTTCAGCCATTTGCTGTGAACTGATATTCACGGTTTCAACCACCAGCCACTCACCCTCAAACCAGCCACGTGAATCGCCAAACCATTGGTCAAGCTCTGCAGGGCGCTCATTGGCGCGTGCTTGGTCTGCGCTGGCATACAGCGGAATGATGCGGGCGTCATGATTCATCTCAACCAGAATCATCAGATAGTCATCGGTCTGCACAAACTGGTAGGTGCTGTTATACAAGGTGCCCATCATGCCGGGACCGGCGGTATTGCCAAACCCCAGGAAACAACGTTCCGCCAGTGGCAGTGCTTCTGGGCCGTCTGCATTACCCTGACCGGTGAGATAGCGCGCGCCGAAGCCGCGCTGAATCTGTACTAGTGGTGTTTCAAGACGTGGCACTCTGCCGGTGGGCGGATCAATCAAGAAGGAACTACGGTACTCGCCTCTGACCACTGCCAGATTAGAGCCCGGATCAATCCAGAAATCGTTGTACCCACGCAGGCCAAAGTCAAAACTGCCAGCGGGAGGTGCAGTGCCCGGTACTGTAGTTTCCGGTGCGTTCACTTCTGCAAGAGGCAGACCGGCAACAGAGGTATTGGCCACAATCTGTGCGGCCTGTTCAGCAGTGACCACCAGGGTGTCCACACCTTGCGGGCGCTGCAGGTTGGTCAGTGACGCATTGGTCCACAGACCGTTAAGATCTGGCCGTTCCGTGCTCTGTGCAACACTGGACGTGGACGCAATCGCCAGCGATAAACCGGCAAGCACAAAACCTGCAGCCAGCGTTTGAGTCATTTTCATGTCAGATCTCCTGTCAGTAAGCGTTTGAATAGCTGCAACGGTATCTCTGTCACACGCCCTTGTAAAGTGTCATCACGCCCGATTTCAGAGGCCGTCGCGGTCTCTGAAGCCCAGCAAATACAGGATTCCATCCAGGCCCAGGGTTGAAATCGCCTGTTTGGCCGATTGCTTCACCAGTGGTTTGGCACGGAACGCAACACCCAAGCCCGCAATCGATAACATCGGCAGGTCATTGGCGCCATCGCCCACTGCGATGGTCTGCTCCAGACTGATGCCTTCGCGCTGAGCCAGTTCACGCAATAAATCCGCTTTACGTTGCCCGTCCACGATCGGTTCTTGCACCTCGCCGGTCACCAGACCGTTGCGGACAACCAGGGTATTGGCATACACATAATCAATGTCCAATTTTTTCTGCAGACGCTCTGCAAAATAGGTGAATCCGCCTGACAGAATGGCCGTTTTATAACCCAGGCGACGCAACTGACTGATCAGCGTTTCAGCGCCTTCAGTTAAACGCAGCGTCGCCGCAATCTGTTCCAGCGTGGACTCGGGCAGCCCCTTCAGCAGCGACACCCGTTCGCGAAAACTGGCCTTAAAATCCAGTTCACCACGCATGGCGCGCTCAGTTATGGCGGACACCTGTTCGCCGACACCGGCGGCTTTGGCCAGCTCATCGATCACTTCCGCGTCGATCAGAGTCGAGTCCATGTCAAACACCACCAAGCGGCGATTGCGTCTGAAAATGCTGTCCTGCTGAAAGGCGATATCAACGTTGAGTTGCTGGGCGATGGTGAGGAATTCTGCACGCAGTTGCTCCGGATTCGCGGCTTCCCCGCGTACCGAGAACTCCACGCAGCCTTTGCCCTGATCGGCGGGAAAACCGTCGGGTATGCGGCCAGAGAGCCGATCGATGTGGTCAATATTCAGGCCGTGACGGGCAGTAATGGTGCTGACTTTGGCAATGTGATCGGCAGTGACTCGACGTGCCAACAAGGTCACGATGTGTCGGGGTTTGCCTTGCCCGCCCACCCACTGCGCATATTGTTCAGCACTGATGGGGGTGAATTTGACTTGCTGATCCAGCTCTGATCCACGGATCATCACATCATTGAGCACGTCAAGTTTGGCCGCCCCGGGCGCTGTTGAGCCGCCCATCTCCACCAGAATGCCAAACGACAAGGTGTCATGGATGACCGCCTGCCCGATGTCCAGAATATTGACATCGGAGCGCGCAAGGATGCCGGTGATCGCGGCCGTCAGTCCCGGCCGGTCGGGGCCGGTGATGTTGATCAGGATGATTTCCTTCACGTTTAAATGCTCTCCGTGGTGCCTCGCGGGTGTTTTGCCACGCCAGTATTTTGCAAGGTCGGCATTGTACCCGCAAATCATCGCCTGACGTCAGCTCCCAGTGTCGGCAGCGATATCCTTTGCCGGAGCTGATCAAGCGCTGAGTTGCTGCCTGCGCAGTTGCCACAGGCGTGCGGTAATCAGCACATTGCTGATGCCCAGCGCCGACAGCAGCCACAGCGAGGGCAACGGGCCGGCGTCTGCCA
Source organism: Klebsiella pneumoniae (assembly GCA_945869725.1). Lineage (GTDB taxonomy): Bacteria > Pseudomonadota > Gammaproteobacteria > Pseudomonadales > Pseudohongiellaceae > Pseudohongiella. The sequence goes on along the minus strand of CAMBPO010000034.1, from coordinate 21,968 downwards.
ACAGCCACGCCACCAGTGCCGGTACCAAGGCTTGTGCCAGCATCGACGGGCGGGCCAGCCGCCCCATGATGCGCGCATAGCGCTCGGTGCCAAACAGGTAAAGCGGCAATGCGCCTTTGGCGATGCTGAAGATGCCATTGCCCGCACCGTAAAGAATAATCGCCAGCGCGGTAATGTTAGCGCCGCTGGCGAGCAGGATCAGGCCACAGGCGGTTAATGCCACGGAGATGGTCAGTGTCCATAAGGGATGGTGACGCTCGCGGTTGGCAGCTTCCAGTAAACGTCCGGCGACCTGCGCCGGGCCGATCAGAGCGCCAAGTGCAACCATCTGCTGCAAGCTCAGTTCACGTTCTGACAGCAGCAACAACAGGTGGACAGAAACCATCGCACCAATGGCACCGGCAATCATCAATGTCATCATCACCAGTTGCATCTGCTGTTGCTCGGCATGGCTTAACTGCAGAGCTGACGACTTGCCATCCGTCTGCATACGCATCGCCGGGCGCACGCGGGCGGGCAATACCTTGCGAATTAGTGGCAGACAGATCAGCAGCATGATCCCTGCATAGATCAGGCTGGTGGCCCGCCAACCCACCTGTTCCAGCAGCCAGGCGGACAATGGCCAGCAGACCGTGCTGGAAAATCCGCCCCACAACGTCAGGGTGGTGATGGCTGAGCGCGCTTTGAGCCCATAGATCTGGCCCAGCGAGGCAAATGCAGCGTCATACAACCCGGTGCCCATGCCGATGCCCAGGATCAGCCAGCCGGCCAGATACATCCACAGGTTGATCGACAGGCCCGTCACCACCAGGCCCAGTGTCAACAACACACACGACACCGATAGCACCCAGCGGCCGCCTTTTTTATCGATGCGCTCGCCAACTTTGGGCGACACCAACCCGGCAACCACAAGTCCGATGGACAATGAACCCACAATCCACACCAGCGGCCAGCCGGTGTCGGCTGCGATCGAAGAGCCAAGAATCGCCGGCAGGTAAAAAGTACTGCCCCAGGCAAAGATCTGCATCACCCCCAGCGCTGATATGATCCAGCGCTTTTTGGGAATGCCTTGTGCGAGCCCCGGCGGTTGCGAGGGCGTTTCAAGGGCAGTTTGATTCAAGTTGCAGCAGCCATGGACGAAGGTAGGTGGAGTTTTTCGGCAGATCCCTTGCGTTCACTGTAGCGGTTACTGCGCTTGGGGGGCAAGCTGATCGGGAAATAAACACCGGTGGCTCCGGTCATGCAACCCATCTGCCACCAGCCGGGTCAGGCAAGCTTTAAGTGGTTGATTTTGATGCTTACAGCATAGAATTGAGTCGGTATACTCGGTTGCCTGACTCCAGCAAAAGCTCATGCACAGGAAAACCATAATGAAAATCCATGACAACAAAATGATTTACGTGTTTGCACTTGGTTTGCTGGCAGCCGCCTGCAGCGAGCCGGCGACAACCCCGGCCGACCCGGCAGCAGTAGCCACGGCATCATCCGCAGCTCCATCCGCAACAGATGCCGCCTGTCAGGACGCTGATCTGGTCCTGCATAACACCACCATTTACACCGCCAACGACGCGCAGTGGACAGCCGAGGCTGTTGCTGCGCTCGACGGTCGTATTGTGTTTGTGGGCAGTAATGCCGATGCTGCAGCCTACATGTGTGGTGATGCACAAATCATGGATATGGCCGGAAATACGGTGTACGCCGGTTTTGCAGACAGCCATCAGCACCTGGAAGGCGTAGGTCGGCGGACCAAAACGCTCAGTCTGTTTGGTATCCCCACGCTGCAAGGCACGGTGGACAGAATTGAAGAATGGGCCGCAACCATTCCGGAAGGTGAGTGGATTCAGGGCCGTGGCTGGATCGAGCGGGAGTGGACCGATGAACAGCGCTTTCTGAACAAAGCCGACGTCGATGCGTTCACCCAGAACAAGCCTTTGTACATGCCGCGTGCTGACGGTGTGTCTGCGTTGGTGAACTCCCGCGCACTGGAGCTAGCGGGTGTGACACGTGACACCCCTGATCCCGAGGGCGGTCGTTTCGAGCGTGATATCGATGGCAACCCGACCGGTTATGTGTTGGCTAATGCCATGAATGTGTTCCGGGCCATTCTGCCACCGGAAACCGATGAGTATCTGAAAGACAATCTGCTGCGTGGTTTGCAGGCCAATGCTGCCGTGGGATGGACACAGACACATGACGCAGGCATGTCCCTGCGGCTGGTGGATCTTCTCAAAGAACTGCACGCTGAAGGCGAGATGGCGCACCGCGTGTATGCTGCCGTGCCTATTGCAGAAGCCAACGAATTTATCCGCCGTGGCCGCGAAAAAACCGAGGATGATCTTCTGGATGTGCGTGGTATCAAGGTGTTTATTGACGGCACACTGGGTTCGCGCGGCGCAGCGCTGATCGAAAACTACTCGGATGCCGACCATAACGGATTTATGAACCGCACCACCAAAGAAGAGCTGGTGCCGGTGTTACACGCCTCCCTGCAACAGGGTTTCCAGATCATGACCCACGTGATTGGCGATCGCGCCGTGCGCACCTTGCTGGACTGGTATCAGGAGGCGTGGGATGCCGTGCCACAGGATCAGTGGATCAGCACCGATCTGCGCTGGCGCATGGAACACGCACAGATTATTCCGCCCAGTGACCAACAACGTTTTGTGACCATGAATGTGTTGCCGTCCATGCAGCCCAGCCACGGCATTGGCGACCTCAACTTCGCGCCAGATCGTCTGGGCGCTGACCGATTGGGTTACGCCTACCCCTGGCAGCAGCTGGTGGATCGCGGGCTGATGATTCTGGGTGGCTCGGATGCGCCAGTAGAAGTGGGTGATCCGCGCATCGAGTTTTATGCCGCCATTGAGCGCAAACGTCTGGACGGCACCGATGGCGCTGGCTGGCATCCTGAGCTGGCGGTGTCACGAGAGTCGGCGCTGAAAATGTTCACCATCTGGGCGGCGCACGGCTCTTTCCAAGAAAACCTGCGCGGCACGGTTGAGGTCGGCAAATACGCCGATTTCAGTATCTTCAACCGCGATTTTATGACGGTGACACCGCAGGAGATTCTGACGGCTGAAAACGTGATGACCATTGTGGGTGGGGATATCACTTACCGACGTTGAGGTGACAGCAATCAGCGCACAGTGGCAGCGCACAGCGACAGTGCCAAAAGCGCAGTGGACGCTGGGAGGAGAGCGAGCAACAAAAAATTGTCTGGAGCAATTTTTGGCGCTGCGCAAGCGGCGCCCCGCAGGGTGGCGGCCATGGATGGCCCGCCACAATCAGGCGCAGAGCGCCGTTGCGAGGAACCTCCCGGCGTCCGCTGCGCTCTGAACACTGCGCTCTGAACACCGAACACCAAACACTTCAAGGTACCCGCAAAATGATGCGATTAGTGCTCAAGGCAGTCTGGCTGGTTTTTCTGCTTCCACTGCTGCTCAGCTCAGCCGCCTATGCAGTGGTCGACATTGAAACGCAGCCAGGCCGTCAAGGCCAGGTGCTGCCGGCGCTGGGTATCAGCAATACCTTTGGACGTTGGACAGACGTCATCCACCTGGGTTACAACCCGCAGGGTGCAACAGCTGCTTTTTCAGATCCGCAGAAATTTTTAGCACAGTTAACTGAGGCGGCGGCCATCTGGTCACGGGTCAGCGGTGTGCGCTTTGAAATACTGCCAGCAGGCAACTATCCGGTTGATCACAATAACCCGCAATCCTTACGAGATGGCATTGTTAACGTGTATTGGACCAACAGCACAGACGCGTTTGCCGCGAAAGCGGGTCCGCGCTCGGGTGCTTACAGTAACGTGCTGGGGTATTTTCCCTACACAGATGGTTTTGTGCAGTTAAATTCATCCTGCACGTCTGCAACATGTGAATCCGGCATGACCAGTGTGCTGGTGCATGAACTTGGTCATCTGCTGGGCTTGGGGCATTCGGATTCACCTGACTCCATCATGTATGCCAACCCCTACACATTTCTTCGTTACCCGCGCACCGATGACATACGCGCCGTGCAGGTCATGTATGGCGAGCCGGCCAATACGGTTGATCTGCTAAGGCCCCTGCGTGAGTGGCAGTTCTTTCCGCCGCCTGCGGCCAGTGCCGCCAAGACGCAGTTTCTGTTTAAAGATAATCAGAACTCGCGCGTCACGTCCGATGCCATGTTGGTCTTGAGCACACAGGCGCAGTTTGATCAGGCATTGACGGTGGTGACAGCCAGCACAGCGGATGATGCGTGGGTGCGCCTGTTTGCGCCGCTTGGGAATTTTAACAATCAGACTGACATTGAGATTCCCGTGCAATTGGTGGTGGTTGATCCCAGCGGTTATGAATACCGCCGTGATAACTGGCAGCTCAGCTGCAGGGCCCGCAGTGCTTGCTTTTCAACCTTTAGCTTCATACAGACCAGTGTCATCAAATACATCCCGGGTGAATGGAAAATTTACGTGGTGGAGAACCCGCAGCTGGTGACAGCGCCTGAGTTGTTGTTGATGCTGTCCCTGACGGTGCAGACCACGCCACTGTTTAACAATCCGCCGATGGCTAATGTGGAGATCGCCGCTGGGGAAGGCCCGGGCACTGTGAGAATGCGGGTGCTGGCCAGCGATCTGGAGCAACACGCTCTTCAGGTCGTCTGGCATATGCCCGGTCAGCGAATGGATCGTAACGGCGACCGTTTTCTGGACAACGAGTTAGTGGAAGAACTGGGTACCTCCAATGTTGGTGGTTGGCAAACGGTGAATTTTGGCGGCAATGGCCAGCACAGCCTGTTTGTGCAGGTTAACGACAATGGCCCCCGGTATTCCGGACGGTCAGGTGCGGAGGCCGGTGAGGGTTTTCAAACCCTGCTGAAGATCAACCTGCAACTGAATAACTCGGTGCCGGAATCGGTCACAGTGTTGTCTTCTGCGATCCATCAATACCGTCCGACCCGTGACTGGATGGTCGCGTTCCCTGGCGTGGCTCCCGATCCTGCACTGAAGACCGGATTTAACAACATCGGCCTGCTGACGGAGGCAGATATGACTATCCAGTCATGTGTGAGAATTCTCAATGCTGGTCAGCCTGCCAGCGTGGATGGTTTGTCTCACATCGATCTGGTGTTTAACGTTATCGATATGGGGCAGGGCATTATTCAGATTGTTAAATCGCGAGCCTTTAACAGTTCAACAACGCCAACGGTTCTGCGGCAACAGCCGGTGTGCAGCGGTGAGTTTGAAGTGACAACCGGGCTGTACAAGGACCTTATCAAGGTTGGCACACAAACCTATGCAACGGTTTTTCAGTTAATTAATGAAGCCGCATTACGACTGGCGCTGCGAGATGCGCGGGTGCTGACGCCGTGACGGCTGCGTTGTTTTAGTCCCAAACCCGCCTCAAAGTGCATTGACCACCAGCACAATGGCTCGCAGGCCCAGCGCGATGGTCACCAGAAAAATCACACCGCCCGCAATATTCTGCAGCAGCGTATTGCGGTGCTCCCCCAACACTGAGTGTTGATTGACCAGCCACAAAATAATGCCCACCACCAGCGGCAGGGTGATGCCGTTGGCCACCTGTGCGGCGCGGATGATATCAATCGGGTTGATGCCCAATGAGGAAAACACCACGCCCATCAACAGCACAAACATCCACACAGCGCGGAACCGCCAGCTTTTTAAATCACCCTCTGCGTCACTCCAGCCCAGACAGCCGCGCGCCACAAAAGCCGCTGCCAGCGGCGCGGTCATTGCTGAGGTGATGCCGGCCGCAAACAATCCAAGGCCCAGAAAATAGCGGGCGAAACTGCCAAACAACGGCTCCAGACCCCTCGCCAGATCAACCGCATTGTTGACGGTATCGCTGTTAATCGCTGCCGCCGAAACAATGATGGCCATCGACACCAGACCGCCCAGACTGACGGCAATCAAACTGTTCACGCGGGCATCGGACAGATGCTGGGTACCTTGCCACTTTTCCCTGACCAGAGCAGCGTGCAGAAACAGATTGTAGGGCACCACGGTGGTGCCGATCAGCCCCACAATGGTAAGGATGCTGGCATCACTTACCGATGGCACCAGTAGGCCCCGCAGCAAAGCTCCGATGTCAGGCCGTGTCAGCACAGCAGTCAACAAAAATGCCAGACTCATCAGCACCACAAGACTGATCATCACCCGTTCCAGAACACGGTAACTGCCCTGATACAACAATCCGAAAGCCATAGCGCCAACCAGCACACTCAACAGCGGCGCGAATTCCGGCCGGTTATTGTCAGACAATGTCTCAAGTCCCAGACGGGCTCCGCTGATATTGCCGGCTTCGTAGGCTGCATTGCCGGCAACAATGGCAAACATGATCAGGCCCAGCACCAGAAATCTGGGCAGCGGGCGGGTGAGTTGGGCACGGATGACTTCCCCGAGTCCGCGACCGGTCACAATGCCGATACGCGCTGACATATCCTGCAGAATCACCGTGGCCACCGTCGACAGCAGCATGGCCCACAGCAAGGCAAAACCAAACTGCACGCCAGCCAGTGTGCAGACGGTGACCGTGCCAGGCCCGATAAACGCCGCCGCGACCACCGCGCCCGGCCCACCGCTCCACCGGCGTGTTTTGACTGTACTGCCCGCCATAAGCTGTTTTCCCTGAAAAATCTGTTACGCGCGTTCAACTGTCTGTTAGTGAATTCAGCGCAGACACGTATACTGACAGCGGAGATTACTTAAGTGAACAGGACAAATTGTGGCGACTCAAAAATTCTGGCAGCGGCTGTGCCTGTTATTGGTGGTAATGACGCTGATTGGGTGCGGCGAGCAGCCGCCTGAGACAACAAGGGGGCCGGAAATGACCTCAGACAGTTCGTTGGCGGACAGCCCTCAGGTCGCTGATCCCATTGGCCTGTTTACCACCGCCGATCTGCTGGCGCCGGGAGTTGCACAGTCTCTGGCACAGTTACGAGCCGCCGCCATCACCGATGTTCTGTACACACTGCATTTTGATATACCGCTTAACGCCAGTGATCCGGTGCGCGGCGAGGTAGATATCCGCTTTACGCAGTCTGACATCAGTCTGCCGATTGTGTTGGATTTTCGCGCACCCGCACAGAATGTGACGCATGTGCGCCTGAATGGCCGCGCCGTGCCGCATGAAGTGATCACCGATCATATTGTGATCGCGGCCTCCGAGTTGCAGCCCGGTGAACAATATGTGTCGGTGAGCTTCCAGAGCACCGACACTGCGCTTAACCGGCAGCAGGATTTTATGTATGCGTTGTTTGTGCCGGACCGGGCGTCGACGGCTTTTCCGGTGTTTGAGCAACCCGACATTAAAGCCCGTTATGAGCTGACGCTGACCATTCCCGCACAATGGCAGGCGCTGGCCAATGGCGCCATGCTCACCCGCGCACCGGTTGCCAATGATGCCGCGCGGCATCGGTTGATGTTCGAGCAGACCCTGCCCATCAGCAGTTATCTGTTTGCCTTTGCGGCCGGAGATCTGCAGACCGCCAGCGCGGAACGCAATGGCCGCACGTTTACCCTTTATCACCGCGAAACCGATCCCGACAAACTTGCCCGCAACCTGGATGCCATTTTTGATCTGCATGCCACCGCGATAACCTGGCTCGAAGACTACACCGGCATTGCCTACCCGTTTGGGAAGTTCGATTTTTTTGCGGTGCCTGCCTTTCAATTTGGTGGCATGGAGCACCCCGGTGCTATCTGGTACCGCGCGGAAACGCTGTTCCTTGACCCCACGGCGTCGCGCACACAGGAATTAGGGCGCGCCAGTCTGATTGCCCACGAAACCGCGCATATGTGGTTTGGTGATCTGGTCACCATGCGCTGGTTTGATGATGTGTGGATGAAGGAAGTCTTTGCCAATTTTCTGGCCGCAAAAATTGCCGGGCCTGCGTTTCCTGACCTGAACATGCCGCTGCGGTTTTTTCAGGCGCACCATCCCACAGCCTATGGCGTTGACCGCACCGTCGGCGCCAATCCCATTCGTCAGCCACTGGACAACCTGAGCGATGCCGGCTCTTTGTATGGCGCGATCATTTATCAGAAGGCCCCGGTGGTGATGCAGCAACTGGAGCAATTGATCGGTGAAGCAGCACTGCAGGAAGGATTGCGCCAGTACCTGCAGGATTATCAGTTTGCCAATGCCAGCTGGACGGATCTGATCAGTATCCTGGATGAGCTCAGTGATCAGGACCTGCTGCGCTGGAGTCAGGCCTGGGTGGATGAACCCGGTCGGCCGCGCATCACGGCGCGCTGGACCGGTGATGGCATTGAGCTTACCCAGCTGGACGATAACAGTGCCCGCGGGCTGCATTGGCAGCAGCGCGTCAGTGTACTGCTGATCTACCGCAATGCGGTTGTTGAACAATTTGTCGAGCTGCAGGGGGGTTCTGCGGTGTTGCCGCTGCCGGAACTGCGCGAGCCGGATTTTATAATGGCCGGCAGTGACGGCGTCAGCTACGGTCGCTTCGAGCTGAATGATAACGGCCGCCTGCAATTACTGACGGTGGCCGCGACGTTTGCGGATCCCTTGCATCGTTCGGTCAGTTGGCAGAATCTGTGGGAAGAGGTGCTGGAGAGGCGTCTGGCAGCCAATGCGTTTTTTGATGCCCTCAGCCTTGCCCTGGCCACTGAAACCGATGAGCTGTTGACACAACAGATGCTGGGTTTGCTGCGTAACTCGTTCTGGCGGATGCTTACAGCAGAGGAGCGCCTGGCGCGCGCGGAAAGCCTTGAGACCTTGTTGTGGCAAGGCCTGGAAGCCGCACCCAGTGCCGGGCAGAAAGGGGCATGGTTTAACGCGATTGTGGATGTCACCCTGTCAGTACCCGGTGTGATCAGGCTGGAAAATATCTGGCGGATGACAGAAACACCGCAAGGCCTGCCATTACAGGAGCAGCAATACATTGCCTTGGCAGAAGCCTTGGCGCTGCGTGAAGTACCGCAGGCGCAGGCGATTCTGGACGAGCAGCAGACCCGCATCAGCAACCCCGACCGTCTGGCGCGCTTTTATTTTGTGCGCCCGGCTTTCAGTGCGGATGCGGTGCAGCGCCGTGCACTGTTTGACTCGTTTGCGCAGCTCAGTAACCGGCGTGTGGAATCGTGGGTGCTGGATGCGCAGCGTGCACTGAATCACCCATTGCGGGCGCAGTCCTCACTTGACGCATTGGATGAAGCCTTGCTGCTGACCGAAGACATTCAACGCACCGGGGATATATTTTTCCCGCTGCGCTGGCTCAATGCCACGTTGGATGGCCACAGTTCCGTTGCAGCCGCACAGACCGTCAGACAGTTCCTGCAACAACGCACCGACCTGCCTGCGCCCGTCAGGGCAAAAGTGCTGCAGGCCGCTGATGAGTTATTCAGGATTTCTGAATAAGGGCCGCGATCTGCTCCGCACTAATGACCGGTTTTGAAAAAATTGCCGGTTCTTGTTGCCAGATAGGCGGCCAAGGGGATGGACTCTTGTTTCAGGAAACCCGTATTCGGCAGTGCGCCGTCTCTGACCATTTCAATCACCGACACTACCGACGCCGACGTTGTCCAGGCGATGGCGGTGCGTGATGTACCGTTGATGGTCAGCGGGTAATAAGCACGCACAAATTCCTTTCTGCGCAGGCCGCTGTCGGTCTGACCTTCGGCGGCCACATGCACGTACACAACATCTTCATCCACCGGTGGTTTGGCATTGGTGAGGATGCGTCCGGCTTCCGCGCGGTTTTCACGCATCAACAGTTCGTGGAAAAAGAAGTTCATCAGTTTGACGTGACCCGGATAACGCATGGTTTTGTAATCGAGGTTGTCGATGATGCCCAGATAAGTTTCACACATGGTGCCAAGGCCGCCAGAGGTGGTGAAAGCTTCCAGTTGCATACCGTCGATGTATATCTGCTCAATCCATTCCATGGCCGAGACTGATTTCAAGACGCCTTCCTCAATCACTTCGCAGTCATTGAGGTATTCATTCACCACGCCTTCCGGTGACCAGTTAAAGGCGTAACCGAGCAGACCCGTGGGGTTCTGCGGCAGCGCGCCCACACGTAAGCGGATGGAACGTACTTTGTGAAACTGGTTAGCCAGATCCGCCGCCACAATACCGACAAAACCAGGGGCCAGACCACACTGCGGCGCCATGATGCCTTTTGACGTGTCAGCCAGTTGGCGGATGTGTTTTGTTGTGGGTACATCTTCAGTCAGATCAAAATAATGCAGGCCAAGTTCATGCGCGGCACTACTGACTGCTTTGTTCAGATGGTAGGGCAGGCAGGATAAAACGGCGTGCTGATTTTTTAACAGATCACTGAGTCCGCCAATATTGGTCAGATCTGCCACCTGGGTGGCAAACGGCGCATCAATGGCCCGATTGTCGATGCCGGTTACCTCAAATCCACTGTCTTGCAGCAACTCGGCTGCCAGATGTCCCACTTTGCCAAGTCCTAATACAGCGATCTTGTTAAAACCCTTTTGTTGCACTGACATGTCTTGCTCTCCTGCAATAAAACCTGCGTCAGAAATCAAACTTGACGCCTTGTGCCAGCGGCAACTGACTTGAATAGTTGATGGTGTTGGTCTGCCTGCGCATGTATCCGCGCCAGGCATCAGATCCGCTTTCACGGCCGCCGCCGGTTTCTTTTTCACCGCCAAACGCCCCGCCAATCTCTGCGCCCGACGGGCCGATGTTAACGTTGGCGATACCACAGTCAGAACCTGCCGCCGACAGAAACTGTTCCGCTTCGCGCAGGTTAAGCGTAAAGATGCAGGACGACAGGCCCTGCGGCACGTCATTCTGCAGGTGAATAGCATCGTCCAATGATTGGTATTTCATGACGTACAGAATTGGCGCAAAGGTCTCGTGTCGGACTACCTCGCTCTGCCCTGGCATCAATACCAGCGCCGGGGTGACATAGGCGCCGCCGGGTACACCGGCAGTAACAACGTCACCGCCATAAATTTTGCCGCCCTGATGGCTCGCCTGCGCCAGTGCCTGTTGCATGTGTTGCAGTGCCGCGGCATCGATCAGCGGCCCAATCAGCGTGCCGGCGTCCAGTGGATTGCCAATTGGCAGGCTGGCATACGCTTTTTTGACTTTATCAAGCAGTTGATCATGGATGGATTCATGCACAAACAAGCGCCGCAGCGTGGTACAGCGTTGGCCGGCGGTGCCGACGGCTGAGAACACAATGGCGCGCACCGCCATATCAAGATCAGCCGAAGGTGCAACAATCATGGCGTTATTGCCACCGAGTTCGAGAATCGAGCGACCAAAACGCGCAGCAACCTTGGGGCCAACAATGCTGCCCATGCGCGTTGAGCCAGTGGCAGAGACGATGGCGACCTGCTTGCTGCAGACCAGCGCATCGCCTATATCCGCGCCACCTATCACCAGTTGTAACAAACCAGCGGGAGCGTCACCAAAACGTGCCAGGGCGCGTTCTACAATTTTCATGGTGGCCATGGCGGTCAGTGGGGTTTTTTCAGAAGGTTTCCAGATAACCGGGTTGCCACACACTAAGGCCAGCGCGGCATTCCACGCCCAGACTGCAACCGGAAAGTTGAATGCCGAGATCACCGCGCAGGTGCCCATGGGATGCCAGCTTTCCATCATGCGGTGACCCGGTCGCTCAGAGGCAATGGTCAGGCCATACAGTTGTCGCGACAGTCCGGTGGCAAAATCGCAGATATCGATCATTTCCTGCACTTCACCCAGCCCTTCCGAGCGGATCTTGCCGGCTTCCAGGGTGACCAGCGCGCCAAGTTCATGTTTGGCAGCGCGCAGCTCTTCACCCAACAGACGCACCAGTTCTCCGCGCCGAGGCGCCGGTACGGTCCGCCACGCCAGGAAGGCCTGTTGTGCGGTACCGATAATGGCAGGCATATCAGCCAGGGCGGTGGGTTTGAGGCAGGCTAGTTTGCTGCCGTCAACGGGTGAGCTGACAATGATGGCATCGACAGCATCAAGACCGGTTTCAAGTTCAGCGGCAGACAGCCCAGCAGCTGTGAGAATAGCGTAGTGCGACATAGTTACTTCCCTATAAATCGCACCATTATAGTGCAACAACGGCGTCATACGACAGCTGCATTTACTCCAGCGCGTAAACAATAAGCGCTGGGCCCTGACTCTGCAATTTGCCCAATGGGCCCTCAGCACCTCCGGTCATCGCGGTGACCGCGCCCATAAACGAGCCGGCGTGAATGGTGGGCTGACCAACCACAACCGCCACATGTTGTTTGCCATTGGCCAGGTACGTAATCGGATAAGATGCCGGAATATCACCGGTACTGGTTTGCCAGAGGATCTCACCGTTATTGGCATTGATGGCTTTGAATGAGTGATCCAGCATGCCGCCAAAAATCACATCACCTGCGGTGGCAACAATCGCTGTGGTAGGCGGTGCCATCTCACGGAAGTCCCACAACAGCTCACGGGTTTCCATGTTCACGGCCTGTAGCCGACCAAACTCGCCTTCACGATCGGGGAAGGGCGCCGGTGTCAGTGATGCGCCGGTGGACATAATGCTGTTGCCCCCCAGCGGGCCACCGATCATGCACATCTGCGCGATGGGCATAAACAGTACCTTGCTTTCCGGGTTGTAGGAGCTGGCCTGCCAGTTGCGGCCACCAGCCGCATACGGGCACACAAACTGTGACGACTCAGCCACAGGAGCGGCGTTGGGGTTCATGGTTTTGGCGCCGGTCACCGGATCAATCGAGGCAATCAGATTTTGCAGACCCAGGTCCAGTGAATACAGGTATTCACCCGTGGCAGCGTCCAGCGCATCAAACAGCGCCATTTTGCCCGCGGTGACCACGGCTTTGCGCATCACGCCGTTAACCGGTACCTGCATGATCTGCCGCTCGTACGTCCAGTCCAGATCCCATTGGTCATTGGCAACGTGCTGGTAGTGCCAGGCCAGTTCGCCGGTGCGAGAGCGCAGCGCAACGGTGGAATTAGTATACAGACCATCGTTGGTGATACCGGGCAGATCTACCTTGTTGAGCAATGATGCCGTGTCATAGGTCGGCGCGGTGCCGAAGTACACCAGGTCCAGCTCCGGGTCATAACTGGGCGGCATCCAGATAGAGCCGCCGCTGCGCGCACTCAGTTCCAGCGCATTCCAGGTTTCATCACCGGGCTCACCTGGACGCGGAATGGCATAAAAGCGCCAGACTTCAGCACCGGTCTGCAAATCCAGTCCCACCATAAAACCACCTTCCGGCACCATGGTGGCGGTTACGCCCTGTATCACCATGCCATTGGCGATCAAGGGTGTGGCATGCAGCTGGTGACCGCGTCGGCCCATACGCGCGCCTTCAATAGCGCTATCCCAGACCAGTTCGCCGGTCTTGGCGTTGATGGCCAGCATATGAATGTCGTTGGTTGGCATGATGATCAAATCGCCGTGCAGGGCGATACCGATCTTGGCGCTGGGCTGCGCGTTGGTGTCGGTTTCATGCTTATAGGTCCATAACAGCTCGCCACTGCTGGCATCCATGGCCAACAAGGTGTCTTCCGTGGTCAGCAAAAACATCACGCCATCATGTACCAGCGGCGTCGGGGTGTTGGAGCCGGGTTGTAAAGGAACACGCCAGGCTTCGGTGAGATTGGCGGCATTGTCAGTATTGATCTGATCCAGCGGGCTGAAGCCATAGGTGTCGTAAGTGCGGCGCCAGTTCAGCCAGTCGGCCGCGGGCGGGTTTCGCAGCATCTCGTCGGTCACCGGCGTTAATGCCTGCAACAGCGGGTTGTTGGCTGTCTGTGCAAACGTGTTGTAGCTGATGCAACTGGCGGCGATGGCGCAGGCCAGTGACAGGTGTTTCAGATGGGTCATGGTGTAAACCTGTTTATTGTGATGGGTATCAGAATTTTTAGTTCGATTGGGATGCCTGTCGGCACGTGAGCAGTTCCTCAGGACGACGCTGCGCGTCTTATTGTCCTTCGCTCTCAGCTCACGTGCCGACAGGCAGGTGCCAGCAAAATCAGTTTTGTATTGCCCGGTTGTTTTCGTAATCCCAAGTACCTTCTTCTACGCGTGCGCCTTGCAATACGTTGACCAAGCCATAGTTGCCTTCGTGACAGGCGTACTCATACAGTTCGCCATCCATGCGGAACATGGGAAGTTCGGCGGTTACTGGCTCGGTGAAGGCTTTTTCGTCTTCTACGGTGTAGCGATAGGTCACTGTGTCATCACCGGCGCGGGTAAAACGCTCTGTCAACAGTTTGTCCGCGCTGACACCAATACCGGCAAAACTTTGCGTTTTCTGATTAAAGTTGCGGGTTTCAACCACCAGGGTGTCGCCATCCCAGTAACCCCGTGAATCGCCACTCCACTGGGTAATACTGGCAGGAATGTGCTCGCTGACATCCAGGGCAATAATGCGCGCGTCGTGGACCATTTCGTTATAAATAACAACGTGATCTTCGGTTTGGAAGATCTGCAGATTGTTGTTATACAGGCTGGGCTCAAACGGCGGTACGGAGTTAAATCCCATCAGGCAGCGCTCTGAAATACCTCGGTCTTCAGGTCCCGCTTTGCCAACGCCGCCGACTGCAAATCGCACAGGTCGCTCGCCCGGGGTATCCGGGCCAAGCCCGCCGTAAGCCATCGGAGCGCCGGGCACCACCGGTGGCAGCCGACCATTGGCAGGTTCCACGATCAACGAGGTGCGCAGGTTAAATGCCAGTGGATTCGTCTCTAGCCAGAAGTCGTTGTAGCCGCCGATGGTGCCTCCAATGAAATTGTTCAGCTCAATACCGGCCTGCTCACGCTGGATGCGCGCCTGCTCCTGAGCCTGCACTTCTTCCACGGTATAAAACGCACGGTCGCCCAAGGCGGCGGGACGTTGCATAGGGATCGAAGAGCTGAAGTTCCAGACACCGCGCAGTTCCGGATGGCCCCATTCAGTGCGGGGCGCGGTGTAGTCGTTTGCATAAGTCTGGGACATCAGCGTAAGCAGCAGTGCCGCTGACAGGGGAGTGCGGATATTCATAGCAAAACTCCTGGGCAAAAAAGTTGTCTCCCGGCGTTTCCGGTCAGACAGATTGTTTTAATTTGACTGCGATTTTTTTGTGCCTTCTAAGCAGGATTGCAGCATAGCTGCATGCCTATCACAAGTGTTTTAAGGCTGAAATGTAATCCTTCTTGGCATTCTCAGGTAAATGCTATCCAGTGTGGTGATGGCGCCTGCTATCAGTCCGATAGAGAAGATATGCAAAGCATTAACAACCGGATAATCCCAAAGCAATTGCCGCAAAAACGCAGCAACCGGCCATTAGCTTATCAATACTACTTTGCAGTGTGCCATGAACGAGCCACGAGCGTATCACCCGTATTAGCGAGCCTCTAAGGCAAAAGGTGGGTTGTCCATGCTGCTCTGATGCCTGTATCCTCAGCCTTCTCATTGACTCGCCAGCAACATAGAGGCCTGGCTGCAGACCCTGTTCAACATGCAAGGATCTCATGGTGTTTAAACAAAATATTTCTCGTGTTCTTGCTGTTATCACAGCGACTATGTTGCCAATGTCTCATTTGACACACGCTGACGACGCGCTCGACTCACTGGCAGAGCGTTATGTAAAACTCGCGCTGGCGTTTGGGGAAATCGACAGCAACTTTGTTGATGCCTACACGGGTCCTACCGAGTGGCGAGAGCAGGCGCGCGCCGCAGCGCTGCCACTGACCGCGCAGATCACCGAAGCAGCCGCAATAACAATGGGGCTTGGCGCAGCAGTTGCTGAACCTGGCGAAGAAGCGCGACTGCTACAGTTGCAGCGCAACGTGTTGGCGCTGAGCACACGGATGCGCATGGCCAATGGTGAACGGCTGTCATTTAACGAAGAGGCGGCGTTACTGTACGACGCTGTGCCGCCAGAGTATGACTACGCGCAATTCGACGCGGCACTGGCAGAGTTGGAAGCATTGTTGCCCGGCGATGCTCCCCTGGGTGACAGAGTGCAGGCGCTGCGTGACAAGCTGGTTGTGACCAGAGATAAAGTGCCCGCCGTGATGGAAGCAGCCATTGCCGAGTGCCGTGCTCGCACCGTGGCGCGTTATGAATTGCCAGCCGATGAACGCTTTGATCTTGAGTTTGTTACCGACAAACCGTGGAGTGGGTACAACTGGTATCAGGGCAATAACCGCTCTCTGATCCAGGTGAATCTGGATCAACCATTCCTGATTACCCGCGCACTCGATCTCGGTTGCCATGAGGGGTACCCCGGCCACCATGTGTGGAATCTGTATGTGGATAACCGCTTTGTAAAGGAGAACGGCTGGCTGGAATACCAGGTGTTCCCGTTATTTGCGCCCGCCAGTTTGTTTGCTGAAGGTTCCGCCAATTTTGGTGTGGAGCTGGCCTTCCCCGGCGAAACCCGCCTTGCGTATGAACAGCAGATGCTCTATCCGATTGCCGGCCTTGATGCTGCCGACGGTGCACGCTTCGAAGCCATCAGTGCCTTGATGACTCAACTTGGCAATGCACGCACACAGATCAGCCGAGAGTATCTGGACGGCGACATTACCCGCGAACAGGCCATCGAACTGGCCATGAAGTATCGTCTGATGTCGCGCTCGCGCGCCGAGCAGAGTTTTGACTTTGACGACACCTATCGTGCCTATGTCATCAACTACTCACTGGGTCTGGAGATTGTGCGTGACTACATCGAGCGGCATGCCGACACCGATGAGGCGCGTTGGGCGGTGTTTGAAGAGCTGTTGAAAAAACCTACTGCGGCGAGTGATCTGGTGGAGTGATGTAAACCGCAAGCTCCTCCCGGATCACTTTGCGCAACAGGTCCTCATCAACGGGTTCTGCCCCAAGGCTGTTGCGAAGTGTCTAATTAATTAAGGTTTAGTAGCCAATTCCAGAAGTTTCTGCTTGTTTCTTAAACAGACTGATGACGTCATCATCCAGCATTATAGTGATGCGCGTTTTACCTGCCGGTATAGCCTGAAGCTCTGCCAGATGTTTTATGTCTGAGGCTTTTATTGCTTTTGAAAAATCATATTCGTTGCGCATAGTGGATGCTCTTAAACAATAGTCGACAGCCTTGTCGCGATGAAACTCAAAGTCCATTTTGACTCCTGTGCATGCAATACATGCATATTCTTTTGGCGTCTATGGCCGGAAGTTATACTTTTGAACGGGGGCTAGTCACCGATTGAGGATCGTCCGTAGCTGTTTTTTCCGACCTAAGTCTGACGATGATTGGGTTAAGCTGGCGACGCCTCATGAAATTATAAAGAGCCAGTGGAGCTATCACTGTCAGTGCCTTGACAGCAGTCAGCAACGTCACAAGCCAATCAGGAAGGTGCGTTAGATAATGCAGCAACAGCTCAGGTACAACGAAGAATGTGCAGAAACACACAACAATACTGATCGGTAAAAGTAAATGAAAAAGAGTAGAGCCTCTACCCCTCGATGCCAGTCGTGTGGCCATTTGCATCAATAATTTTTCTTGATCAGGGGTAGAACTCTGCATGTAAACGATTCTCTCATTTAATCATTATTCAGGATTCATAACAGTAGAGAAGGCTTCGTTAACGCACAATCCTGCAAGACTCGCCATCGTCGTAATATGTCCGGCCAGAGCCCCCCGACGCAAGAGAGTAGCCAATGTTCATTATCGATCCGATGGCGAACCCACCCACTGCACCAACAATCCCGCCTATCGGGCCAGCTACCGATAAACCCACAAACAGTGAAACCATTGACGAGGAATAACCGATCGCATAATCCATTGGATCAATATCCCCGCCGCCAGACACCTTCATAACTTCCGCAGAATTCAGCTCTCTCATATTCAATTTCCTTTTGATAAATGTTGAGGACATAGCTTTAGTTTTCTAGTTGGAGAGAATTATCTTGTCAAGAAATATTGAGGAATAAAATCTATCAAAAGAACATTATTAATAAACGGGGCAGCAATGCAGACGCTACCCTTTCCAATCAATTGCCCTGAATTTTGCCACCCGACGCACTCACCATCATCGACACAATGGTATCCATGATATTGGGCTCAAACCCTTCGGTATGGCCCTTGTTCAGACGCACAATATCGGCAATCACACGGCCGTCGTTACAGCCAGGCTACTCGTAAACCACGGCAGTGCCCGGTTCTGGCAGCAGACCTCATTCGCGAGTGCCCAGATTCTGGCTGCGGCTGTCATAGGTTTTTCCAGCTTTGGTATCAAACACATCTTTACGGCGCACAAGGCCGCCTGCAGAAAAACCTGCAGGCGGCCACGGTCAGATTGGCATCAGATTTCCCCGCGCCGCGCAAATCCAATGATGTTGTCAGCGGCCCGGAATGCCAGCGCCATGATAGTCATGGTTGGCTGCCCACGAGATGAGGTCACCATGCTGCTGCCATCGACCATAAACAAATTGGGCACATCGTGTGAGCGGTTGTATCTGTCCACCACGGACGTAGCCGGATCATTACCCATGCGACAGGTGCCCAGCAGATGCACAGACCCGCTCTGACCGTTTTCCGGGTAAAAACCATACTTCTGAACAGCGCCGGCCGCATCCATCAATTCCAGGCAACGCTCCATAAAGAACTTCGCGGTGGAAATATCGTCCGGATGGTCAAGATAGGTGGTGCGCAACGCGGGTCTGCCAAATTTGTCTTTCAGCTCCGGATCCAGCGACACGCTGTTGGTTTCCAGCGGCAATGACGTGCAGTGTCCGCTGAACGCCGCTGTGTAACTAAAGTTGCGCGACAGGTTGCGTTTGTACTCCGGGCCCCAGGCAGGCCCGCCAAACATGGCATTCATGGCGGATGCCATGGGTGTGCCGCGTGTCGGATGGCGGCCATCAATGCCGCCGCCGCCGTAAAACCCCAGATTCGGGTCCAGCGCATAAAAGTCATGAATGACGCGGGTAGCCGGGATGCTTTTCCAGGCATTTACCGGTTGCTCAAACAGTCCTACCGCCGATGCGTGGCAGTTAAACATCAGATTTTTGCCCACATAGCCACTGGAATTGGCGAGCCCGTTGGGGTGCTGCGCGGATTCCGACAGTAACAGCAGGCGCGGTGTCTCTGCGCCATTGGCACATAACACCACAGCCTTGGCGCGTTGCGACTGTTCGTTGCCGTCAGCATCCCAGTACACAAGCTCGTCAGCGCGACCAGCCGCATTGGTGTTTACGCGTGCGACGGTGCAACTGGTACGTAGTTCACAATTACCCGATGCCATGGCCAGCGGGATCATCGACACCAATGTAGAAGATTTGGCGTTAGCTTCGCAGCCATAGCCATTACAGAACCCACAATGAATACAAGCCGGCCGGCCGTTATGCGCCTGTGACAGAATGGCAACCGGCGCCGGATAGGCGGTCAGCCCCAAGGCTTTTGCGCCACGTTCCAGCAACACATCGGAGGACTTGACCGGCATTGGCGGGCACGGGTAATCGCGCGAGCGGGGCGGATCCCAGGGACCTTGCAGTCCGGAGACGCCAATCTCCCAATCGACTTTTGAGTAGTAGGGCTCCAGTTCTTCGTAGCTGATAGGCCAGTCCACAAAGTTGGTGCCAGGAACGCCGCCACGCACACTGGCTTCGTTAAAATCCAGTGGCCGCATACGCCAGAAGTTACCGGAATAGTGAATGCTGCTGCCGCCCACATTGTGCGCGTAACCCAAACGGCCAGTGCCGGCTTCAGCGACGTCGCTTTCGGTGCGCCGGAATGACTGCGGATGGCCCTGACGCGTGCTCCAGGTCAGTTCATTGTTCTGCTCGATGCCCCACTCATCGTGACGGAAATCGGCGGCGGTCAGGTGCGGTCCCTGCTCCAGCACCACCACGGTAAACCCGGCCGTGGAGAGTTCTTTGGCCATGATGCCGCCAGCAGAACCCGAGCCTACTATCACAAAATCGACTTCATCATTGTGCGCATAACGTGTTGCTGCTTCAGCCATGTTTACTCTCCTCGCGCTGCGTAGTCAGCGTCGTAGTAACCAAACGGCGGCATGTACGCGTGCGCATGGGTCATGCCAATCAGGTTGTATCCCACATCAGGGCCGGTGCCGCCGTACTGGGGCAGGGCAAACAGCGATGCCACCGTCAGAAAGCGCACTGTGCTGAAGAAGGGTGTGGTTTCAATGGCGGTTAACAAAGCATCCTGCTGGGTTTCGCTCAGCGCAGCAAACGATGACACCCCGAACTCACGGCTGGCGCTGGCATTTAACTCAACCATGCCAGTCTGCAGGATGGTTAATTGATCCTGGCGACCATCGGCGAGCACCACGTCCATAAACCGCACACTGCCGGCTTCGCGGGCACCGGGGGTGTCGTCGGTAGGAACAATGCGTGCGCTGATGGCGTCCAGTTCAATGGCCAGGTCATTACTCAGTATTGTGTATTGCGCGTCGGCGCTTGCCGTTGGGTTTTGCTCATTGGCCTGCCGGCAGGCAGTCAGGATAGCGGGCAGGCTGAGGACAATTAGCGAGCCTTTTGCCGCGGTGCTGAGTCCGGCCAGAAACTGGCGGCGGGACAATTCACGGTCATTCATAGGTAACTCCGCAGTGAGTTGACGTGTGAGCACGTATCATTTCGGCGCTCAGCCTATCCCTCCTGCGAACGAATAACAATGCGCAAAACACCCCGTATTTATGCTTAAAACATACCCGCAGTATGCTGCTGCACTAATGGGGTGCAGAGTTGGGGATTTGTGCGACCTGCAACGGTGATTGTGTGCCTTTGGTCTTGCGACGTTGGTGTCGAGGACATTTATGCGTGAACCTGTTTGTTGCACATGTCTTTTTCCTGTGATGGATTTATGCTAACAACGCATCACAAAAAAAAGGAGACAGTCGAATGTCCTATGTTGATGGTTTTGTCATTGCCGTACCGCTCGCAAATAAACAAGCTTTTATTGACCACGCAAAAATGGCCGATGAAATGTTTCTGGAAATGGGTGCCTTACGCATTGTGGAATGTTGGGGCGACGAAGTGCCTGACGGCAAAGTCACTGACTTCAAAGGCGCCGTCAAAGCCACGCCCGATGAAGTTGTGGTGTTCTCCTGGATCGAATGGCCGGATAAGGCGACCCGCGATATTGTGTAGTGGTCAACTAATCCCGGACACTCTTTAACAGTGATTGCACGGATCCAGGTTTTCGAGCGCGCCCCTTTATCGGAAGTGTCCGCGAAATCGGGGTAGAACCCCACTCAGTTCCAGTGTATCCAGCACGGCGAGCACGGCGCCAAAGGACACTGCCGGATTGGCTTGCTCAACAGCCTGATAGGTGGCCAGTGACATCAAAGAGCGGCTGGCCATTTCACGTTGGCTGAAACCCCGCGCTTTGCGGTCTCCGGCAATTTATGCCTGGCATTACCCCTTAACCCACCACCCCAGACACCAGATACAATTTCCTGAGGCTGGCGCTGGTTAACACAAACGGGTAGCTGTCTGGCTGGCCCATGCTGCGCGAGAGCACGTTTAACACGCTGCTCAGGCGTACCCAGCGGTTGACCATCTGCAGAAATGCTTCCGCGCCATGCTCATCATAAAATGCGCAATCTTGCAGTTGATCAGCGGTAAATGGATCGGTGTGTAATTTAAAGGCGTCGGCATCCACACCAAAGTGATCGGCGGCGCTCAGTGCATCGGTCATGTGCAGGTAATGCGCCCAGGTTTCGGCCCAGTCTTCCCAAGGGTGAGAGGCGGCATAACTGCTAATGTAGCGGTTCTGCCAGTCGGGCGGGGGGCCGGCCAGGTAGTGTTGGTCGAGCGAAGCCTGGTAGTGCTGGCGTTCATCGCCAAACAACTGGCGGAACAGCGGCAGCCACGGGCTGTGGTTGATCAGGCGTTCCCAGTAATAATGCCCGGATTCATGGCGGCAGTGACCGAGCAGTGTGCGGTAAGGTTCCTGCATCTGTTGGCGGATCTGCTCGCGAAACGCCGGATCAGCTTCGGCGATGTCCAGGGTGATGATGCCGGCTTTGTGGCCGGTGATCAGCATGTC
>CAMBPO010000033.1 GCA_945869725.1 Klebsiella pneumoniae | reverse complement strand
AGTTCAGGCCCTGTGCCACGGCACCGAGGCTGAACTGCTGGGTGCTTTGACCCACATTGTCGTAATGGCTGTACACGTAGTTTGTTGTGCCTTGCCAACCTTCCAGCATCGGCACGGCAAAATCCAGACCGGTTGCGAAGCGCAAGGCGCGCCTGTCACCCAGGTTCTTCTGAATGTGGCCAAATTCCTGCATGATGGTGGGGATGGTGTTGGCCTCTGGCTTGCCAAACGGCAGCCACTGCGAACCATTGATCCGCACATCCTCACTGAACGGGACCCCGCCCAGGGGATCGTTAGTGATCGAGGCAAAGCGGTTATTGGCCAGCACAACGGCGCCCGCGGCGTTACGCAGCGGCACGGGTCGGCCATATCCGTCCAGCACAATGCCCCCTGAACTGTCCCTACGTGGCGCAGCAAACAGATCAACACCGGTGGATGTTTTTGCTCTGAAATTGTTGCCGGGCAATTCCCCGCGCACAACTGGCAGGTCTTCCGATCGGGCACCCGGATTGCCGGTATTGTTGCGGTTACGGGTTAACTGTCGGTTCCACATGACTTGCGTACGGAAGGTGGTATCCGCGTTAATGTCCCAATTCAGGTTACCGTACAAGGACGAGGTATCAAACTCGGGTTGAAAATCCCGGGTATCACCAAAGCTAAAGAAACAGCGCCCTAACGCAGGGTTACCCCAGGCGTTGTTGCCATTGCTTACCTGATCCGCTTGAGTCTTGAACCCACACGCCGGATCTGGCCGACTGCGCGAGGTGGTGAGCAAATCGCCGGTGGCGCTGCGGTTAGGCACCAGGAAGTTGCCGGGGTTGGATCCACCGTTATGGGTGAGGCCCGCCTTAATATAGTCTGGCCGCTCGCCCCATTCGAGGGCACCCGCGTCAACAAACGAGCCGGCAAACACCAGATCGACTGAATCAAAACTTTTGCCCATCAAAAATGAGCTTTCAGCCTTACGGTAATCCCCGCGGCTGTCGCCTTCTTCGAAGTATTCGACTTTTATACCATCATAAGAGGTATAGGGGATCAGGTTTACCACGCCGGCAACGGCATCCGATCCATACAGCGCCGCGGCGCCATCCGTGACTATTTCCATGCGCTGCAACGCAGAGGCGGGCAGCATGGATTGCACGTTATCAGTAGCGATACGTTTTCCGTCGATCAGGGTCAGCGTGGCGCGTGGGCCAAGGCCGCGAAGATTGAAGTTGGAGGTGGTGCTGACCACACCTTGTATCGAGTTGGTAACGGCGGTGCCGTTGTTAAACGTCAGGTTCTGCACCACCTGCGCCATGTTGACGGTGCCCTGAGCTTCGAGATCCTCGGCACTTAAGGTCGTGACCGGCGATGCTGCGTTGATACCTTCACTACGTCGGATAAAAGAACCGGTAACAATGACCTCTTCGATTTCCGGTTCAGCCGGTTGCGCCTGGCTATTGCCGGCAAGCAGCATTGATGACATGGAAACAGCAATAAAAATTGCACTACGTTTGTAGGTAAAACCAATACGTGATTGACCAAGATGAGTAACAGACATCAACAGACTCCTAATGATTATTTTTATTTTTTGATCAGTAGAACAAACATATTACTGACCAACGATCTTTAGGCGATCCCGAATACGAAGTCTTATTCATTATGAAAATAAAGCCGACGAATAGTGAAAACCACGAATTCCGGAAATCTTTAGCATGATTGATTCTGAAAACGCAGACCCGGCAGGTTTGATGCCGCGCTTGATTAGCGACGGTCAGCAGAGTTGACATGGGATCGTTTTGTCACTTAAGGTGATCAAAAGAAACAATAAAAACAAAAGAGCAAAATGTTATGACTCAAGAGGCTGTGCAGTATTTTGTCAGTGCCCTTGCCATCTCTCAGTTACTGTTTATGGGTTTGTGTTACCTCGCTCATTATGGCCAACAGGCACTGAGTAGATTAGTGGCTGTCTATTGTCTCGGTCTCGCGTCTTACATCATCTTGATGATGCCTGTGATACAAGCGGGGCCACTGCCCTTAAAGCAGATGTTTCTGCTGCTGGCGATCGTTTCACCATTTATGTTGTGGGTGATAAGTCACCGTCTGTTTACTAACCAGCTTAAAACACCCACATGGGCGTGGTTAGTGTTGCTGACGTACATCAGCTTGCGACTGGCTGGCTCGTCGGCTACTGCCTTGGGTTATGAACTGAACACCCTGTTGTTGGCAGTCTTGATGTACCTGCCACTGATCGTCATGCTGGCTTTTTCCTCTCACGCGACTTTTCTGGCAATACACCACTTTAACAACGACCTGGTGGAACACCGACGAAAATTGCGCGTCGCGTTTGTTTTCACCATGGGACTGATTGTCAGCATTATTGTGGCATCCGGCTTTCTGCAGTTCCTGCCCGAGAGCGCTCACATTTTCTTTATCGGCATGATGTTCCTGCATGCCCTGTTTTTTAATATCTTCATTTTTCGTTTGTACGAGGAATCAACACTCGTGGCCGCATCCGGTGAGCGGGTGTCACAACCAAACATCAGGACGTTTTATTCCAGATCAGACAAGACTTTTTATGATCAGCTTAATGCGACCCTGGAGAGAGATCTGTTGTACGCGTCACCGGGTTTGACAATCACCAGCCTCGCGCACGCCATGCAGGTCAGAGAATACTTGCTGCGGCGTTTTATCAACCAGAAATTGGGTTATCGCAACTTCAATCAGTTTTTAAACGAATTCCGCGTCAAAAAAGCCATAGAAATCCTCAAGGACAGTGGGGAGAATGGCGCCAAGATATCCGGCATTGCTCTGGATGTCGGTTACGCATCGTTATCGTCCTTCAACAAAGCCTTTAAAGAACTGCATGGCGTAACACCATCGGTTTACCGCAACCGGCTGCTTGTTTCCTAGTAATCCCTGAGGCAGCGTTACCTGACCAGATGAAACGCTGTCTGCCGCCGATACACCCAGTGTCGCGCGCCATCGGCATCCAGGTAGGCTTCTTCTTCCTGCCGGCAGTTGGCCGGTTCTCCACTCCACTCGGGGATTGCCCGCGTGGCTTGCAGCTCGATGGAGTGCCAGGTGGATGGCAACAGCGGCGCGTCGCCGCGGATTGGCACACCTTCCTGCGCGTCCCAACGACCGATCATCGGCCCGGCGCCGTGTCCATGATCACCAATAGGGTGTGAATAAACAGTGCCGGTAATGCCTTCGGTGCGCATGCGCGCCAGTGTCGAAGCAAGAATCTCATTGCCAGTTCGCCCTGGCTCCATCTCTTCCAGCACCAGTTCCTGCATGCGGTTGGAGTCCGCAATACATTGCTGCAAACCGGCAGGCGCGTTGGTCTCGCCAGGTTTGAGTACGTACCCCAGATGCTGAGTGTCAGTATGCAGATTCATGGCCACCACGCCAAAGTCTGTCCACAGCAGGTCACCCGGCAGGATGACGGTGTCGCCACTGATGCGTCCACTGCCCTGGCGCGACACATCCACAGAGGGCTGAAACCACACCTGATAACCGAGCTCCTGCACGCGCTGGCGCATCCACCAGATCACGTCCTCAGTGGTCGTTTTGCCGGGGGTAATGACGGAATTCGAGAAGGCCTGCGAAATGATGGCGTGCACACTCTCGGTGATGTTGAGGTAACGCGGCATCATCTCGGGTAAGCGCAGTGCCATGTAATTCACCGCCAGACGCGGTTCGCGCACCACGCGATCGACATAAGGGCCCAGCGCCTCTTCCAGCACTTCGCGCTCGCCGGCATGCAGGCCGTCGGCAAACGCCCACTCCGAGTCAATGTTAAGCGCAATATTGCGCGGGTCACGCTCTTCAATCAGTTCACGCAGCAATCGCCACTGTTCATCGCCCACCAGTTCGCTGGTGGCCTGTGTCGGCGCGGGCCGCGTCGAGCGGTAAGCTTCAAACACGCCGCCCTGACTGGTGCCGCCCAGCGCCAGCCGCTCGACCGAGCCGTCCGGCTGCAAGGTCATCACATAGATGGAGCGGCGACGCGCTGCAAACGTGGTTGGCGAGGTAATCGACCAGAACACCGGATCTTCGGCGTACTCGCGCATCGACAGTATCCACATGTGCACACCATATTCGCTCATCAGCGCTGGCAACACGCGATTGAGACGCGCCTCCAGCCATGCCTGCTGTTCCATCGCCTGTTCACGCAAGGTCGGCAACGGATGCACGTGCGCGGGACTGGACGCCGGAATTGGGACTGGCGCTTGGGCGAGCACCGGGGTCGCCACCAGCGACAACGCGGGGGTGGTTAGCAGAAGAGTGAGGACAAACGAGGATAACGCGGTGGCTGGTTTCATCGGACAATCCGGTCGGTGTGATAAAGAATTCAGGCGGCTATCCCCGTCAGGGTGACCTTTTGAACATCGGTCCGGGCGCTCGCGTGCTCTAGGGTAATCGAAACGACATTACCCTCTTCGTCATAATCGATCAGCGTGTTTTCATCCAGATCTTTGGTATCCACCGCACTTGCAGATAAAAACTCAATATACAGAGTATCCGTATCAGCGAAATAACTCATCTTCATGGGCGAAACCTCCGGTCAAAGAAAGCATTGTGCACCGTTTCCGAGTCCTCCAGTAAAACGACTCGCAGATACTTGTTGTTCATTTCAGGCACCCTACCCCAGAGTCTAATTCTTCCATCGCTCTGAGTCATCCGGGAATCCGGATTGGCGATAACTCTCTTGATCCATGCTATTTCTATATCTGCTCTGTCGGCCCTGTATTGGAGCCGGTCAAAGTAAGCTGTCGTTTTCATAACCGCGGCCATCCTTGTCGCTGGTCAGTGTTTTCAAAGTTGTTTCAATCAGGTTATAGCAGTTTATGCCACCCCAAACACCATCCCCGCATGCTTCTCCAGTCGCGGAATCAAGGGCTCAGCCAATGCCGACGCTGGTGTCCAGAAGCCGCCTGGCTTATCGTCTTTGCTGACATCGTCGCGCAAACACAGAGCCGCCTGCCCCAACATACGGGCGGTGGCGCCGTAACCCGGATCACGCTCCCCGTAGAGCGTGGTGCGGATGGTGCGGCCGTCGCGGGTGTGACCAACAAACAACAAATCAAAAAAGCCGGTGCGCTGCATCTCCGGGCTTGGGCCTTCGCCGGGTTTGGGCAGAAAACGACTCATCAGCCAGCGCGTAGGAGGTATGGCAAACCCCAGCATCAACAGCGGCTGCCCAAACGCGGTGAGTTTGGCGCGGCGGCGGCCTTTATCGGCAGAGCCATCAGCACCCGCACCGCCGGTCATGACGGCTTCGTCATAAAGAAAGTCCTGACCCCAGGGATGACCCAGCAGCGCATGGGAGCGGTGCACCACGCGGGTGTTAATGGCTTCCATCACAAACGGGGCGATCCAGCTGTTGACGTCTTCATCCATCACCGCGGTGATTTTTGGCTGCCTGACGGTCGCTTTGCCGGCCGCTGGACACAGCGAGTAGGGATCGGCCATCTCACGACGCAGCGCCGGGTCGCGGGCGGCCTCTTTGGCGACGTTCATCATGCTGGCCACGGTACCGCCGGAGAATCCACCTCTAAACTTTTTCACGCGCATTTTGATCTGCTGACAGGGACTACCCAGCTGCTGTTGCGCCTGCTGTTGCAAAAACCACACACCCAGGTCAGAGGGGATGGAATCAAAACCGCAGCAGTGCACAATGCGTGCGCCACTCTCGCGCGCTTTGGTTTCGTAGCGGTCAATCATGCGCCGTATCCACTGCGTCTCACCAGTCAGGTCACAATAATCGGTACCGGTTTCCACACAGGCTTTGATCAGCGGCTCGCCGTACAGCGCATAAGGCCCAACCGTGGAAATAATGACACCGGCTTCTTCACACAAAGCGCGTAGCTGTGTCTCATTGGCTGCATCGGCCAGCCGGTACGCGGGGGCATGTGGGCCGCCCAACTCTTGCTGGAGCTGCTTGAGCTTTTGTTCAGAACGCGCGGCCATCAACCAGTTAAGTGGCTGATTGTT
This sequence comes from Klebsiella pneumoniae, assembly GCA_945869725.1. Taxonomy (GTDB): domain Bacteria; phylum Pseudomonadota; class Gammaproteobacteria; order Pseudomonadales; family Pseudohongiellaceae; genus Pseudohongiella. The sequence goes on along the minus strand of CAMBPO010000033.1, from coordinate 26,009 downwards.
TTTTATGCCCTCCAGATTAAGCTCATGCAAATAACGACAGAGGATCTGCCCGACAAAACTGGTGGCGCCAAAAACGATCAGTGGTTTATTCATGTTGGGTTCCGTGTTGGGTTCCGTGTTCAAGATAAGCAGCGCGCAATGCGGCAAGTCGTTCGAGGGCACGCTTCAGGTCAGGGTTTTCAAGAGCCAGCTGCAGCATCGCTTGATTCATTTCTTCATATTTACCGGCCAATTCGTGTTGCAGCTCACTGTCGGTGACATGTTTATTGTTGATGGCATTTTCCATACCGCGTACAGGATCTTCTTCGTCTGAGCGCCAGTCGACAATCACGTTGCGGGTGTTTAACGCGCGGCGCTTGCTGACAAATACCGGCTCACAGCTTCGCACCAGGATACGGCTTTGAGTATTGCCCTCACGACGGCATTCCACCTTGTAGTCATCGCTGTCCACCAGTCTATTGAACAACTGATATACATCATCCTCCGCTCGCTCGATATTCAAGCGCCACAAACGCGGGCTGCGAGTTTCAGTGACCAGAATTTCGTCAATCACCGCTGGCTGCGCCTGATCGGTTTGAGCACGGACCATCGAAGCACAGCACACAAACAACACGATACAGGTCGTCTGGCTGAGCAACCGTAAACGGCGCTTTGAATCAATCCAGGTCATGATGTTCATATCTGCACACACATATCTGCACACACAAAGGATGAGCCGGTCGGGCGTTGACATTTTTCTTAACTTTACACTACCCCTCTGGTAAAGATACATTCTGGCGTGTACAACGCACAAAACTCCAAAACATAATAACCATCAGGAGAACCACCATGCTGCCACTCCGCTTGCGTATTGTTACGTCATCAACGATTGCCGCTACGTTAACATTCGGAAGCCTGTCAAGCTGGGCACAGACAAGTGAAAGGCCCGAGCTCACCGGCGTGTGGACCAATGCCGCACTCACCCGCATGACGCGCCCCGCCAACGTGGACAAACTGATTGTCTCCGCCGCTGAAGCACAACAGATCATCGCCAACACCAGCGTTGCCGGGTTGCCGGTCGGTGAGTTCGAAGCAGCCACCGAGACTACAGATACGGTCGCGCCTCCTGCGGCGGGCGGTGATGACTTCGGGCTACGCGCCTACAACGACTTCTGGATTGACCCGGGTTCTGCGCTGGCGCGGGTCAAAGGCGAGTACCGCAGCTCTTACATCATCGTCCCTGAGAATGGCCAGATTCCGCATCTGGCATCACCCACCGCAGATTTTGAGCGACGCAACTTTGGTGTGCGTTATGCCACCGGAGTGGGCGACATGTCCGGCCCGGAGGCCATGCCGCTGGCCGAGCGCTGCCTGCTGGGTTTTGGCAATACCGCCGGCCCGGGCATGATGGGCACGCTGTACAACAGCACTTACCGCTTTGTGCAGACGGATGATTACGTGGTGATCGAAGTGGAGATGGTGCACGACGCGCGCATTGTGCCCATCTACGCCAACGCCGCCGAGGCCCGCGCCAATCTGCGGCCGGCTGCCTTGCAGCAGTGGTTTGGTGACTCACGCGGCTGGTATGAAAACGGCGAACTGGTGGTAGAAACCATCAACATCAATCCACAGCAGATGGCGCAAAGTTCCGTGCCTATCACCGCCACTGGCAAGATAACCGAGCGTTTTAGCCGTTACTCCGATACCGAAATCGTGTATCAGTTCACGGTCGAGGATGCCAATCTGTACTCACAGCCGTGGACGGCCGAGCTGAGCTTTCACGCTGGCGATGGCCAGATGTATGAATACGCCTGCCACGAGGGCAACTATGCAATGCCCGGCATTCTGGCGGGTGCGCGAAGGCTGGAGGCGGAGCAGGCGGGGCAGTGATATGTGTTATACGGGGCGCGCGTATCAGGGCGCCTTTGCCACTTCCACCATCACTTCATTACGACGCATAAATGGCAATGAAAATGGCGAGTTGTAGGCCGCAGAGACTGGCTCGCCGATCATCTCAACACCCGCCGCCGACAGCGCGGCCATCAGTGCCTGTTTGTGCTCCTGCTGATTATTCTCTGTCCAACGCCCGGAATAAGTGAGCACCGCCATCAACTGCTCAGGCACCAACCGAATCGATACTTCAGGATTGGTGGGCTGCGGCACGGTGTCTACGTCAAACTCACTGGGCACCACAAACGCAATCAACCAACCTTCATCAGAAGGCGTCTGTTGCACGGGCGCCGTCATGGCGATCTTTTGCGACACTGCTTGCTGCTGCACAGGCGCGGTCATGGCGATTTTGCTCTGCACCGCATTGTCACCGGAGATATAACCAAACAGCCGCCGGAAGCCGGTGTTGGCAGCGCGTTGCTGACTACCCTCCCCCGCCACCAGTGTCTCAGCCAGCAGATAGGGTTGGTATAAACGGTATTCAATGTCACCGACCTGCATGACCACGTCATACTTGGGTTCTTCAATGGCCATTACGTTTGTCCCGTTAACAATCAGCATCAAGGCCAGCAGGCCACGGTAGATATGTTTGTTCATCAGTTTAACTCTCAGAAAATGTTTTCACTGATACGTTTTGAATGAGGTGACGGATGTTGCCTGCCCCGTATGACCGTGAAATCATACGCTGCTGTTATTTCATCAACCGTTCGCAACAAGACAGACAAACCCCATGAACGAAATCGTAGATGCCCTGAAGAAGTTCCGCGACGAGCGCGACTGGCAACAATTTCACAACCCCAAAGACCTGTCGATAGCGCTGAGCATTGAAGCCGCCGAGTTGCTGGAAGCGTTTTTATGGAAGCAACCCGGCGACGCTGATCTGTCAAAAATCAAAGAAGAGCTGGCCGATGTGTTTGCGTATGCCTTTCTGCTTGCCGATGCCTGCCAGCTGGATGTCAAAGACATTGTGATGGCAAAAATCCGCGTGAATGAACAGAAGTACCCGGTGGAAAAATCCCGGGGCAGCGCTAAAAAACACAACGAATTATGAGTGAGGTTTACCTTGACGATGTGAACAGGTAGACGCGCTCACGCTCGCTACACACTTATGGCAAACCCACCTCATCACTGTCCAGCGCCCTTGCTTTGGTAAACCGCTGCACCGGCGCAGATGACCTCACCTGCTCCAGCCAGAACACCCCGTCGTAGGGATAGCTGTTACCACGCGTGCCGACAAAATCGACATCACCATCCCCATCCATGTCATGGGCGATAAACTTGTCAAACATGCCGCGCTTGCGGCGTGACACATCGTGGCGAATCCACTCAGCGCCAGAGACGCCCGGATTCTGGAACCAGCCCAGCCGCCCCAGCGGGTCGGTGAGCTGTGCATTGGCATCGTCGGATTCGCGCTCACCACGGCTGTAGCTACCAACAAAGATGTCCACATGGCCGTCGCCGTTGATGTCTGCGGTTTCCAGTCCGGTAATGCTATCCGGCGCAAACGTGCCGATATAACGCGCATTCCAGGCGTCACCCTTGCGGGCCGGTTGTTCTATCCACACCAGGCCGTTGCCAACCGGCCCAACACCAGCACCGATGATATCGAGACGACCATCAGCGTTGAGGTCGGCGTATTCCAGATTAAATCCCGCCATGCGTGCGCCGTTAATACCAATGGCACGCTCGATAAAATTCAGCGTCCCATCACCGGGGTTATCGAACCACACCAGCCGGTCTTCGCCTCGCGTGCCGATGACAATGTCGATGTCGCCGTCACCATCCAGATCAACCGGTTCAGAATTTTGCGGAATACTGTAACGACCCAGTTCTATCTCTTGCCAGTTGTCGCCATTTAAAGGGTCACCCGACACCTTGAAGATAGACACCGGATTAGATACCGCAAAATCTTCTGGTCCGGGGATCTGCGCACCTTTGTTGGGAGCAATCACTTCGGGCACACCGTCACCATCGAGGTCAGCCGCAAACACGCGGATATAACTGCCGCGGCCTTCGGTCATTGGCAGCTTCAGGCGTGGCCATTCGGTATTACGGGCATCGGGGCCTGGGTTTTGTAGCCCTGGGTTTTGCAAATACAGCACATGCGACAACTCGGCAGCGATCAGAATATCCATAAACCCGTCGCCGTTCACATCGGCGACCGCAGCATCTTCAGGCGCGGCAGCATCCAGCCCTTCGGCGACGGTGATGTTGTGCCACTGTGTTGGATCGGCGCTGCCAAAGGCGATGCGGATATGACCTTCGGGCGGTGCTTCAAAGCCCGGCGTAAAATTAGCGGAGTCGTAACTGGAATCGGATTCGTGCACCGACACAATGTCGACAAACCCGTCGTTGTTGATATCGGTCATTACCAGACCATCACCACCGCTGAGCACAAAGTCCAGAATCTCGGCGTCATCCACCAGATGTTCTTGCCAGCTAATGTAGCGGCCGTTGTTGGTGGTCGCGTCGGTGAGTTGGTCGCCGACGCCTTGGGCCAGCAGATTGGAACACCCCGCGGCACTCGCCAGTACCAGCAATGAGCGGCGGATAAAATCTCGGGATCGTTGCATGAATGTCCTCACCGGGTGCGCAGCACCGTGTTGATTCCATAACCTGTTATGAGGCTTGCATGATGGCAGACCAATCCGCTGCAGAACAAGTTACCTGCAAAAGCAATATCCGCACTTCTCACATCAAATCCACTCTGCCAGAATACTCCCAAAAAAAAGGAGACCTTCTCGCATGGCTACTGTCACCAAACACCTGCAATTCCCTGTACCTGCCGCCGACCTGTGGGCCATTGTTGGCAATGTTACCCGCATCGATTGGGTTCCCGTTATCACCTCCTGTACGCTGGACGGTGATGTCCGCAGCATGGAAATGGCCGGAGTAGGCACCGTGCAGGAGCGTATTATGAAGCGCGATGCCGATGCCATGTTGCTGGAATATGGTCTGATCAACCGGCCGGCTGTCGCGCTGCACAAGGCTAGCCTGCAGGTACTGGCGCTTGATCAGCAGAGTTGCGAACTGCGTTGGAGCACACAAATCGAGCCTGATGCCTTGCAGCCCTTGATCGAGGGCGGCATGCAAAGCGCGCTGGATGCGCTCAGCAAACTGACTACAACCGGCAAATGATATGGCAACTGATATGGCAACTAGCGGAACCTGCTAACGGCTAAACCTGCCAGATGCTCAAGCCGCCGCGCAGCATTGTTACTTGGTAAAGCGCGCCGACTTTGATCGGCCCAGCACCGCAAACAGCCACGACATGGGCAGGTGGCGCACCAGAAACACCAGCAGCTTGTAGTTCCAGCCCTTCACAGAAATCAGCCGTCCCTTGCTGAGATCTTTAAAGGATTGCTCAACCACCTGATCGGCGGTCCAGGCGCGCACAAAACCTTTTTTCTGGTAGAAGGTCTCGGGGTCAAGCCCCATTCTGGAATGGAAATCGGTGATGGTGAAACCAGGGCACAAGGCCAACGCTTTCAGACCATCTGCCCGGTAAGCCAGGCCTATACTTTCCGTGAGGCTGCGGATAAAAGCCTTGGTGGGCCCGTACAAGGCGCTGTTGCCGGTGGGAATCCAGCTGGCAACCGACGCCACATTAATGAGAATACCTTTGGCTCTGACCAGATTGGGCAGCGCGGCATGCGTCAGTTGTGTCGTGGCGAGTACATGAACATCCAGCAAGGCCTGATGATCTGACCAGTCGACATCACCAAGGCGGCCATCCACTCCGTAGCCGGCATTATTGACCAGCGCGTCAAGTTTGGGTAACAGCGTCACGGCATCCACCAGCGCATGCAGGTCATGATGGTCGGCAAGGTCGCCAATCTGCAACTGCACGTTAACGCCGTATTGCTCTGTCAAACGATCGGCCAAACGGCCGAGTTCGCTTTCCCGACGTCCGGCCAGCATCAGATGATAACCCTGCTTTGCAAAGGCTTCGGCGTAGGCGGCGCCGATGCCACTGGTGGCACCGGTGATAACGGCAAGACGGCCTGACATGACGGACTCCTCAAAAAAAACAAAATATTACCAGCCCACCGCCTGTCCATCTTTACGATGATCGGAGCCGGCGCGATATACGCCATTTACCGGAGACAGGTTATCGCCTTCCACAGGCCTAGGCAGATTTGGATCCAATGCAAACAGGATGGCGTTGTAACCACCCACCGCGCCGCCATCCACACTGCGCACTTCATGGCCCTTGGCGATCAGGGCGGACGACACCAGGTTGTACAACTCAGCTTCCAGCGACAACACATCCTGATTCTGGTTATGGGTAAACCGCGCCACGTCGGTGCTCATCTGCACGTTCATGCCGTGATCAATCATGTTCACCATGTGCTGTGCATGCGTTTCCGGCTGGACGCTGCCACCCATATTGCCAAACGCCATGACCGGTTGATTATCGCGTGTCACAAACCCGGCAATGATGGTGTGGAATGGCCGTTTGCGCGGTGCAACCAGATTGGGATGGCCTTCCTCCAGCGAAAAACCGACGCCGCGGTTATGCAGAATGAAACCATACGGTGCCACCGTCACGCCGCTGCCGTACACCGAGAATACGCTGTGTACCAGCGACACCATGTTGCCCCAGCGGTCAGCGGTGCTCAGATAAATGGTGCCGCCATCTAGGCCGCCGGTGGTGGCTGGCGCGGTGGCACGGTTCATATCAATACGCCCGCATTGCTCGGCGGCATAGGACTTGGACAGCAAGCGGTCCAGGGGAATCTCGGCAAAATCCGGATCTGCGTTGTAGGCCAGCAGATCGGAGTAGGCGATTTTTTTGGCTTCCACCATGAAGTGCCAGTAATTGGCATTGGCGGGACCCATGTCAGCAAGATTGATATCGTGGGCAACAGCGCAGACTTCCAGCAGATTCAGCATTTGCAACGCCGCAAAACCCTGGCCCGGGGGCGGTAACTGGTGAACATCGTAACCGTGGTAGTTGGTGGTGATAGGCTCTATCCACTCTGCTTCAAAAGCAGCCAGATCATCCATGGTCATCACGCCGCCGGAGGCCTGGATTTTGGCCACAATGGCTTCACCGATGGGGCCGCGGTAAACCGCATCCGCGCCGCCCTGCTGAATCATGCGCAGTGCATTGGCCAGGCCGGGATTACGGATAATGCTGTACAGCGCCGGTGGTTCGTTGTTCACCAGAAACGTATCCACGCTGTCTTGATCACTGCGGATGCGCTGCAGAGCGCTGAGCAGATCGGCATGGCGGCGCTCGGTCAGCCCCCAGCCCTGTTCGGCAATCTGTGCGGCACGTTCCAGAGTTTCCGGGAAACCCAGCGTACCAAAGCGTTCCAGCATCGCCTCATAACCGGCAATCGCACCGGGCACGGTGGTGCCGTTAACACCGGTGCCCGGTATCCGCTCGACGTCCAGCGTGTCGCGGAAATACTCCGGCGTCCAGCCTGACGGCGCAAACCCGGCGGCGTTGATGGCGTATAGTTTCTGCTCACTAGCAATCCAGATCAGCGCAAACAGATCGCCGGCAATGCTGGTGTCGTTGGGCGAGGTCACATCAAGTACCGCAGCTGCGGCCACCGCGGCATCGATGGCGTTACCGCCGCCTTTGAGTATGTCCAGACCGGCCTGAGACGCCAGCGGATCACTGGTGGCGACCACGCCGTTGCGCGCCAGCACTTCCGAGCGCCCCTGCAGCATCCAGCCTTGTGCGCGTGAACCGGGCACTGCCGTGACGGCCGCCGATGGCGAGTGCACGTCGGCAGTGGGTGTTCCAAAGGCATTGGGCGACTGGGCATGGCTGCTCAGGCTTACTGTACTCAGGCTTACTGTACTAAGGCACAGCAGCGCACGGGTCAGCAGGCGGCGGGTAAATTGAACTCTTGGTCTGTTCACAGGGCAGGAATTGTTCATGAATCAGCTTCCGGTTAAACGCGATTTATTGGATTGTTGTTTTGGTTTTCGGATTTTTATAGGTCTTTTTGGTCTTTTGGTCTATTGGGTGGCTGCGTTGTAGTTTTAGCGCCATTGCACCGGCGATGGCAACAACTTCCACACAAAAACAGTGCGTTATGTGTTAATTGCGCAATCGTGGCCAGTCGCGCGCCAGCGCTTGCAAAAACTCGGCAGGGGTTTCTTCGTGTGGCAGGTGACCGCTTTGTGTGATCACCTCAAGCATGGCATTGGGAAACTTGTCCGTCAGCTCAACGCTGCTGCGAGTGGCCACCACCCGGTCATCATCCCCGGTGATCACCAGCACCGGCATCTGCAGCGCACTCAGCTGTGCATCGGTGATGGCCGCACGTGGCGCGTTGGCAAAATTCCACAAGGCGCGTTCCCATCCCTGTATTTCTGTCGGGCGGGTATACAGCTCAACGATCTCCGGGGTAAGTTTTGAAAGGTCATGCCAGCTGGTCTCCAGCAGCGCCAGCCCACTTTCAGCAAAGTTGCCAAACAGCCAGATGGCGGTGCGCTGAACCTGCGGGATCGCGGTGACCCAACCCAGATCAGGCCGCTCGCCGCCACCCATTTGTACCGCTGGGGCAATCAGCACCAGGGCGTTGACACTATCGCTGTGATTGATCGCATAGCTGGTGGCAACTCCACCACCGGCTGAGTGTCCGAACAAGATTACCGGGGTGGTCTCAGTGGCGTAGCGCTGGATCAACTGCGTCAGAATCTCATGACCGGCTTGCTCGGTGTACGGATCAACCGTCAGATGGTCGACGCTGCGCTGCGTCCAGCCAAAGGCCGGGCGGTCATACGCCAGCACATTGCCGTAAGCACTCAGTGCCGTGGTGACATCGCGCCAGGAGTGCACATTGGCGCCAAAGCCGTGCAGCAGCACCAGCAAGGGCGGATTGAGGTCTGCGCCGGTATAGGGCGTGTGCTGGACATGTACCTCCAGCCCGTTGATCTCCACAAACACTGCATCAGGGCCGGCTGATTGGCGATGATCCAGTGTGCCGGAGCCGGATTGTGGCAACAAAAACGGCACCACAAGCAGCGCCACCAGCACCGTCAGCAACCCATAACCCAGCACTTTCAGAATGATTTTCATGGCCTTGTTCACCTGTTAAGAGTCACTGTTTACATCGACAATAAAACGGCGGGCTGCTCTTGCGCCAACTCACTGATCAGGAAAGTTTCCATCTGCGCGCGGCGCGCCGGATCGGCGGCAAACACACTCTCCAGAAACGACAGCATCGCCAGGCGGGTGAGCATCTGTTGTTCGCCGGGGCGCATGGCGCGCTCAAACTCCGTCATCGTGCAGGGCATGGCGGCATCTGTTGTAATACCAATCCCGGCATCTGGCAGCAGCATTTCCTCAGCAGGCGCATCACCGTTTTCCAGCCCCTGCACCAACATTGGACACACCAGCTCATCGGGGTGATGGAACCAGCGCATGAAGGTGCTGGCGATACTGGCAAAACCCACATGGGTGCCTCCCTGCAATGTCACCAGCAGCGACTGCGGTGATTTCTGCGGAATCGGCGCGGCATGGGCTTCATAAGGAATAATCGCATCGGCGCTGCCGGCAATCATCATAAACGGCATACTGCTGGTGCTGAAAAACTCGGGCGTCAGAAACACCGCGGGACCGGCAATGGATACCGCCGCTGCAATGCGCGGGTCACGACTATCCCGGTGAAATGCTGTCAGTTGCGACGTCAGTCCACCCAGAGACAGTCCGGCCACGGCAATACGCTGGGGATCAATCAATCCGAACAGGCTGTCGCCCTCGGTACTGTTGCGTGCCAGCAATTGATCGAGCACAAACGACACATCACCGGGCTGGTTGCCCACATCGTTGACCGTCGGGCCGCCGGGGGCTCCACCACTGCTCAAGGGATAATCAACAGCGGCTATTACGTACCCTTTAGGCACCAGGAAATCCACCAGATATGCGCCTTCACTCACCGATGACATAAAACCGTGACTGTACAGGATCAGCGGATATGGGCCCTCGGCGCGATCACGCGGATACCAGAGTTCGCCATTCAACTCACGAAACGGCTGACCGGCAAACTCGCCGTTGGCCATCGTGGCACGACGATCATCAGTCAATGCCAGTGGCTCACGGGCCATTCCCAACTCACCTGGCTGGTACAGGGCAGCACCCTGCGGCCCTGAGGGCGTCGGCAGCACAGGGTTAAACACATAGGCGGCGGCGATAGCCACCAGCGCCAGAGTGACCAGGAGTGCTTTTACAATACGCTTTACCATTGATTCCCCGTTTTGCCGCGTCGATGCTGCCATGCAGCCGACTATCTCATGATCAGCCTGTTTTACCCAATCCGCCTAAAAAAACCGGAGCACAGGGCTCCGGTTTTTTACATCACCTAAATATCCGCGCGGTTTACAGCGAGTCCAGCGCGCCATTGAGCGTCGCCGACGGCCGCATGGCCTTGGACACCAGATCGGCATTGGGCTGGTAATAACCGCCAATCTCCACCGGCTTGCCTTGTACGCTGATCAGCTCATCGAGGATCTTCGACTCATTGCTGTTCAGGAAGGTTGCCAGCTTGCCAAAACGCTCCGCCAGTTCTGCATCTTTGCGCTGTGCACCCATGGCTTCCGCCCAGTACATGCCCAGGTAAAAATGGCTGCCGCGGTTGTCGATCTCACCGATGCTGCGCGCCGGTGACTTGTCTTCATCGAGGAATTTGGCCGTGGCCTGGTCCAGCGTGTCGGCCAGAATCTGCGCACGGGCATTGCCAGTGGTTTGTGCCAGATGCTCAAGTGATGCGGCCAGCGCCAGGAACTCACCCAGTGAATCCCAGCGCAGGTAGTTTTCTTCCACAAATTGCTGCACGTGTTTGGGCGCTGAACCACCGGCACCCGTTTCAAACAGCCCACCGCCATTCATCAACGGCACAATGGACAACATTTTGGCTGAGGTGCCCAGTTCCAGAATCGGGAACAGGTCGGTCAGGTAATCACGCAGCACGTTGCCGGTAACGGAAATGGTGTCCTGGCCGGCTTTCATGCGCTGCAGGGAGTGACGTGTTGCGGCATCCGGCGACATGATCTGTATGTCCAGACCGCTGGTGTCGTGATCTTTCAGATAGGTGTTCACTTTGGTGATCAGTTGACGATCGTGTGCACGGTTGTTGTCCAGCCAGAACACGGCCGGCATACCACTCAGGCGTGAACGCGATACTGCCAGTTTCACCCAGTCGCGGATTGGCGCATCTTTCACCTGGCACATGCGCCAGATATCGCCCTGTTGCACGCTGTGGGAGAACACGGTGCTCCCCGCCTTGTTGAGCACAAGCACGGTACCGTCAGCCGGTATTTCAAAAGTCTTGTCGTGTGAGCCGTACTCTTCGGCCTTTTGCGCCATCAGACCCACGTTCGGGCAGGTGCCCATGGTGGCTGGATCAAATGCACCGTGTTCGCGGCAGAAGTTGATGGTTTCCTGATACACACCGGCGTAACAACGGTCAGGAACCAGCGCCTTGGTATCCTGACGCTCGCCTTTGCGATCCCACATCTTGCCGGAGTCACGAATCATGGCGGGCATCGAGGCATCAATAATGACGTCGCTGGGCACGTGCAGGTTCGTGATGCCTTTGTCGGAATTGACCATGGCCAGTTCTGGCTGGCTGTTATAAACCGCCTGAATGTCGGCTTCGATCTGCGCACGCTGCGCGTCGGGCAACGTGGCTACTTTGGCAACCACATCACCAAAACCGTTGTTGACATCTACACCCAGCGCACTCAAGGCGGCGGCATGTTTTGTAAACACCGGGGCAAAAAATACTTTCACGGCAATACCAAACATAATCGGGTCAGAGACCTTCATCATGGTGGCTTTCAGGTGCAGAGACAGCAACACACCTTCAGCTTTTGCGGCAGCGGTTTCTTTGGCAAAAAATGCCTGCAACTGCGCGGCGCTCAACCGTGCGGCATCAATCACTTCGCCAGCAATGACTTTTACCGGCTTGCGCAGTTCCTGCTCGCCTCCAGCGGTTTTGAACACAATTCTGAGTTCATCGGCGGCGGCAAAAGTCGCTGACTGCTCGCTGCCATAGAAGTCGCCATCGTTCATGTGGGCCACATGGGTTTTGGACGCAGTCGACCATTTGCCCATTTTGTGCGGGTGCTTTTTGGCGTAATTTTTCACCGAGGCTGGCGCACGACGGTCAGAGTTACCTTCGCGCAGCACCGGGTTTACCGCCGAACCTTTGATTTTGTCGTAACGTGATTTGATGTCCGCATCAGCGTCTGTTTTTGCATCTACCGGATAATCCGGCAGCGCGTACCCCTGAGATTGCAGTTCTTTGATGGCTGCCACTAGTTGTGGCACTGAGGCACTGATGTTCGGCAGTTTGATGATGTTGGCTTGTGGAGTATTGGCCAGTTCGCCCAGTTCTGTCAGGGCATCGCCAATACGTTGCTCTGGCTTCAGGAACTCCGGGAAGTTGGCAATGATGCGACCGGCCAGGGAGATATCGCGGGTCTCCACCGACACACCGGCCGCCTGGGTGAAGGCTCTGACAATGGGTAACAGGGAGTAAGTGGCCAGACGGGGTGCTTCATCGGTTTCGGTATAAATAATCTTTGAATCATCAACTGACATAGTGATTCCTAATCTTGAGTCCGGGACAGTGGACAGGAAATGTAAAGTGCGCGGATCATAGCACTTTGGCGCGCCTCAGGAAAAGTCGGCCGCTGCCCGGACTGCTGTCACTGCAAACTGCGCACCCGGGGTTTGCCCAGACTTTGCGCAGCAGGATTGTAAGCGGAGTCAGGCCCACTGAATTGTTCAAGGTACTGTTCCAGCGCATCGATATCCAGCATGCCGGCAAGGCGGTCAGCACCGACTCCCATGGCAGAAAATGCGTCGCCACCATCGGCAATAAAGTTATTAACCGTCACCCTGACCGGCAACTCGGGATCCACCAGCTCACCGGCCTGCACAAGGGGCTGTCCGTTTAAGGTCATTTCCACAATTCTGTTGCACTCAGGCAAGTTTTCATTGAACTGGTAACTGAGGCCGGCAGAGACCTGCAACATGGTGCGTTGCCTGCGGCCCAGACAGCCCGGGAACTGTTGCTCCAGCACGTCTTTAAGCTGACGGGCCGTGTAGGTCATGGTCACCAGCGCGTTGCCAAACGGCTGCATGGCGTAAATGGCGCCGTAGGTGATGTGGCCGGGATACAGTTCTGCGTTCATGTTGGCACGCACACCACCGGAATTCATCAGCGCCAGCTGCGCCCCGCCCGTCTCGGGTGAGCGCGTGGCCTCCAGCTGCGCATCTGCAATCATATTGCCCGCATCACTTTGTCCGGTCAGCGGATCAGCGCTGCGTGTCACCGCCGCTGTCATCACGCCAATTACCCGGCCAGCTAAGGGTTGCGCCAGATCACTGTAGGCATTGATCAGGCGGGATATCTCCTGCACCGGTATCACTGACTCATTCTGCTCGACCAACAGATTGCGTACGCTGACCTCGGTGATATCACCGCTGGTGTCATCCAGCATCACATCAATATCGGATACCACAGATGCTGCACCCTGTGCGTGGCTGACCGGAATCAGACGCCCCACGCTGTTGGGAATATTGCAGTTGTATGCCACAGGACTGTGGCCGGTAATCACCAGATCAACAGCGTCATCCAGCTGGGCAACAATCTCCGCAATAGGCATCACCAGATCGGAGCTGCCAATGTCTTCCATACAACTGTTAACCATGCCCGACGCCTCGGGTCGTAAACCGCCCTCATGTATCAACACCACAATGGCCTCAATGCCCCGGGCGCGGATTTGTGGAATCAGCGCGTTGATGGTCTGCGCCTCATCCAGAAACTGCAGCGTGCGGATGCCTTCCGCCATCACGATATCGGGTGTGCCCTCCAGTGTCAGTCCGATAAACGCAATGTCATGCTCGCCGAAGGTTTTCACACCATACGCCGGAAACAAGGGTTCGCCGGTCTGCTCAACCAACACGTTGGCGGACAGAAAACCAAAGCGAGCACCTTCAAACGGCACGGGGGTCCCCACAAAAGCGCCCTGACACGTATTCTCATTCAGCGGGTGGCAGCCGCCATGCTGCATGCGCAGCAGCTCATCAGACCCATCATCAAACTCATGATTGCCAACCGCGTTAAAATCCAGCCGCAGTCTGTTCATCACTTCAATGGTAGGCTCGTCATGAAACAGTGCAGACACCAGCGGACTGGCACCAATCAGATCGCCGGCCGACACCACCACATTGAATGGGTTTTGCGCTTTGAGCCGGTCAACGTAGGCAGCGAACACGTCAACACCCCCCACCGGCACACCTTCAACACTGCCAGCGCTGAACAGATTGCCGTGAAAGTCATTAAACGCAATAATCTTGACCTGAGTGTCGGCCGTCGCCAGCGGCGCCGCCAACACGGAAAATGCTGAAAACACACTGGTGATGACGCCACGTTTGAACATGTTGAACTTCCGGGAGATGGATGGATGCAGTGCAAAGTCAGGCATCAAGATTATCCTGTTGCTCGAGGGTACTGCAGGCAATATTGCATTTCTGTGACAAATTGTTGGATTAACCCTGTGGCCCGGCGATTGACAGCAAGGGCTTTTGTGCTCCTGCTGACCCTCATCACCAGTTTGATCGCACCCAGTCTGCTGGCGCAATCAACCGATAACTTGCTGGCTAACGACCCCAGCGCCAACAACCCCATGGCCAACAACCGCATGGCTAACGACCCCATGTTAGTCCAGCAGCGCGCCTTGTATCAACAAGCGGTACAGGCGCAATCCCGCGGTCAGAGCGCAGAGCTGCAGACGCTGATGGGGCAGCTCGAATCTTATCCCTTACACATTTATCTGCAGTTCAACGCCTTGCGCCCGTCTCTGTCAGCACTGGCACAGCGCGGAAATGACTATACGCCGGTTGATGACTTCTTATCCCGCCACCGTGATTCTTTGCTGGGCAACCGCCTTGAGCGTGAGTGGGTCTCAGTACTGGCCGATCAGGGCCGCTGGAGCGATGTGGCACGTTACCATCGCGCCGAAAACACCAATACCACGCTGACCTGCCGTGCCTTGCGCGCGCAGATTGAGCTTGGCAACACCGCTGCGTTAGTGGACGTTGCGCCCTTATGGAACGTCGACTATTCACAGCCCAATGACTGTGACCCGGTATTTGAGGCATGGTTGGCGCAAGGCTTCCTGCAGCCGGACATCGCCTGGCAACGCTTTACCAAAACCCTGCAATCCCGGCAAATGGGGCTGGCCCGTTATGTGTCACGGCTGATGCCGGAGCGCGAGCGACGCCTGTCAGAACTGTATCTGCGTATTGATGAGCAGCCGGAACGCCTGCTGACAGAGACAGGCCTGAGTGAGCCGGCGCCGGAAGTCCGCGAGATGATCTTGCACGGCGTGCGTCGTCTGGCGCAGGCGGATGCGCCACAGGCGCTGACCGCACTCGAACGACATCACGCCGTCCACAATTTCAGCGCTGACGAACTGATTGCCAGCAAACAGTTTATTGCCCAGCGCGGGCTGCAGCAGGGTCTGGTTGCAGACACCGAGGCGATGCTGGTGAACGAGCCTGAGCTGAGCTCCGAAACACTGGTGAGCTGGATTTTGCGCGATGCCATTCGCGCACAGGACTGGCAACGCATGGCCGCGTGGATTCCCCGCCTGCCTGCGCAGGCGCAGAGCAGTGAGCGCTGGAAATATTGGTGGGCGCGCACGCTGGAGCAACTCAATGCCGCGGGCGTTGACCATGACAGTGCGCTGCCGGAGGCCGAACAACTGTATTACGAGCTGGCACAGACCCGCGGTTTCTATGGATTCCTCTCCGCCGATAAACTGGGCTTGCCCTATGAACTTGTTGACCGCCCGGTGCCGGTGCGGCCTCAGGAGACAAGCGAGCTGTATAACAATGTTGCGGTGCAACGGGCTCACGAATTGTACGTGCTCGGTGAGGAGATCAGTGCGCGCAGCGAGTGGCAGTTTGCACAAAGCACCCTGAGTGCCGACCAGATTGTCAGCAGCGGCCTGATGGCTGACAGCTGGGGCTGGCACCGCAATGGCATACAGGCCATGATCCGCGCCGAGTACTGGGACGACCTGCAACTGCGCTTTCCGCTGGCGTATGGCGATCTGTTTGCCAGCGCTGCCACGCAGTTGGACGTCTCACAACAACTGCTGTTTGCCATTGCCCGACAGGAAAGCGCCTTTATGCACGACGTGCGCTCCAGTGCCGGGGCTCTCGGGCTCATGCAACTGATGCCCGCCACCGGACGGGAAACCGCCAGCCGTGCTGGCATGCGCATTAATAATGATCAGGAGCTGCTCAGACCCGAGGTCAACATTGCGCTGGGCAGTCGTTATCTGGCGCAGTTACTGGAAGACTTTAACGGCAATCGTGCCGTCGCAGCGGCTGCCTATAACGCCGGACCCGGTCGTGTGCGGCAATGGCTGCGCCAAACCAGCAGCAATCCCTTGCCGCTGGACGCCTGGATTGAAACCCTTCCGTTTGCTGAAACCCGCAATTACGTGCAGAACGTGTTGTCATTTTCGGTGATTTACGGCTATCGCATGGGCGAGTCCACGCGTTTTCTCAACGATGTAGAAATCAACAGCAGTTTGTAAGCCGTATTTGCCGAACTTGCCGTAGTTGGATAGGCCAGCGGCAAAGTGGCAGAGGCTGGCAGGAACGGACAGTTCCCTGTAGCGCCCGGCCCGCTGCACATGTGAGCAGTTATGACAAAGTGTGCCGTTTGCTGGAGCGCCAGCGCAGTCACGGGTATATTAGCGCGGCTCAGGTCGTGGTAATCAACCCGTTTGTGGAATTCATTTATGTCGTTTAACCGCTACACCCGCTTGTTCCCCCGGCTTGTCAGCCTTGAGTTACCCGGCCCTTTGTTACGCGGACCTTTGTTACCCGGACAATTGTTACTCAACCCTCTGTTACTCAGCTTTTTGTTTCTTAGCTTTTTGTTACTAACCCTGTTCAGTCAATCGCTGTTGGCTCAACCCGCCCGTCAGCCTGTCGAAGGCAATCCGGTCAGGACGCCGTTTACGACCGAGCTACAACCGGAATGGTTGCTTCAGGTGTTGCCGGGAGCCGAGAGTTTTTCCGAAAAAGAAGGTGAACCCCCGGTTTACCGCGGCTACCGCCAAAACCCTGACAACGGCCAACAGGAGCTGGTGGGTTATGTGTTTCTCAGTGCTGATGTGCCGCCGGAAGAGCGCGGTTACAGCGCACCGCTGGATATGCTGATTGGAGTGAATACCGACAATCAGCTCAGCGGCTTCAAGTTGCTCGACTATGTAGAATCCTATACCAACACCATTGGGGACTTTGCCGCTGATCCGGTGTTTCAGGCGCAGCTGCAGAACAAACACGTGGCGGATGAGTTCCGTCTGCTGCGTGACATTGACGGCATTGCCGGCGCCACAGTGACCAGCTTTGCCATCACCCGTGGTGTGCGTGAAGCGGCCCGACGTGTGGCCGAAGCACACAATAACTTTGTGCCCGGCAATCCGGTGGATCGTGCCCGCAGTGCACGCGTGCTCGAAGAAGTGAGCCAGTACAGCTGGCAGGATCTGATCGATCAGGGCGTGGTCAAACAACTGGTGATGCCGGTTCCCGGTGGCAGCCAGCTGGAACTGACCTTTACGTATATTGGCCACGAAGCCCTAGGTGAGTTTTTTATTGGCCGCACCGCCTATGCACGTGCCGAGCGGGATGCCAGTTCCCGTCTTGGCGGCGCACAGATGATCTTACTGGCGGTGGGCGGCGAAGGCTTTGGCCAGTTCCGCCAGGATCGCCTCACCATCCAACAGGGCGATGCGCCCACGCGTCGGGTGTTGCCCAATCGCCTGGTGACAGCCGGTAATGCCGATGCCGGCATGATCACCAATCGCGCCGAATTTGCGGGCGCGGTTGTGCTGGACGACTGGATTGACCCGACCCAGCCCATCAACTTCACCTACCAGCCGCTGGGCAGTCTGGAACCCTATGAACTGAGCTATCAGGCGGTCGGCATAGGCTTGCAGCTGGCGCAAAACGATCCAATTCTCAGCGAACGTGAAATTGCCAGCATCCTGCGCGCAGAAAACAGTGCCATTCTTAAATTTTTTAACGATCCGCCCTGGGGTGTCACGCCGTGGGACCAGGTGATTTATCTGTCACTGATATTTGCATTGGCACTGGCGGCATTTTTTACCAAACGTGCGGCACTGCGCTGGACGGCTTTAAGCGCAACACTGGTGTATCTGGGCATTATTGACGGCGGCTTTTTGTCGGTGTCACACATCACCGGCGCGGCCACTCAGGGCCCATCGATTTTCCTGAACAATCTGCCGGTCTTGATGATTGTGGTGTTTACGCTGGTCACCACGCTGATCTGGGGACGGCTGTTCTGCTCCGCGCTGTGTCCGTTTGGTGCAGTGCAGGACATCATTACCCGCTTTACTCCCAAGCGCTGGCTGGCTCCGCTGCAAAAATCCATCAACATCCCCAAGGCCTGGCATCTGAATGGCCTGTACGTGAAGTACGCCATCCTGGCATTTATTCTGGTGATGGCAGTCGGTTTTAATAACGTCAAAGTGTTCCCGTATTTTGAGCCCTTTGGCACGCTGTTTTTCCTGAGTGGCTCGGCGGTGCTGTTTGCCATTCTGGCCGCCATCCTGCTGGCCTGTGTGGTGGTGCCGCGATTTTATTGCCGTTATGTGTGCCCGCTGGGCGCAGCGCTCGGCGTGGTGTCACTGGTCAGTCCGCTGCGCATCAAGCGCGTGAAGCAATGTACCGTGTGCACGGTGTGCGAACATGCCTGCCCGACCGGCGCCATACAGCGCGAAAAAATTGACTTCAAGGAATGTGTGCGCTGTGATGTGTGTGAAGACAAGCTGATCAAAAAAGCCGGCTCCTGTCGTCACGACATGGATCGCATTATCATCCGCCACAAAGAGCTGCGCGCGCCGTGATACTGTTTTTTGTATACAACCGCTAGTTAACAACAGGGAATACTATGAAAAGATTACACATGATGATAACCGCGACCGCGATGGGTGCTGCACTGGCACTGGTGGGCGCCGCACAACTCACAGCTCAGTCCGATCAGCTGATCGCCGTGGATGAGAATACTTTTGAGTGTATTACCGAGATGACCCCGGTCAGAGGCTTTTTTGTGGACAACCTGCTGGGCGACCTGGAAGCCACACTGGCAGTGGCCAACTCCGGCAGCGGCGGCACCTGGCCCACCGGCTCCATGGTACAACTGGTACCCACAGAAGTGATGATCAAACAACCCGAAGGTACCAGTCCGGCCACCAATGACTGGGAATTTTTTGAACTGTCCGTGAGCGCTGAGGGCTCAGAAATTGTGACCCGCGGCTTCACCGACGTGGTGAATCGTTTTGGTGGCAATTGCCTGGGATGTCACGTCAAGGCAGAACCGCAGTGGGACATGATTTGTGAGACCGGGCACGGCTGCGACCCTATCCCGCTGTCGCGCGAGATGCTGACAACCATTCAGCAGAACGATCCACGTTGCAATCGCCCGGATTAATCCGGGCAACTGCAGACGACGATACTGGTTATGCAAAAGGGCTTATTGCTGCAGGGCTTATTCCTGCAGCAACAGCGTCACCAGATTTGGATCTGCCGCAATATCCTCTTCATAAAATGGCATGCTGATCCACTCACTGTCTGAGTACAGACGCGTCTGATCCGCAAAGTGCGGCGAACGCGGATCTTCAGACTGTGAGTAGGTCAGGATGGCCTTGGCATCCACACGACCATCCTGCTGCCAGCCCACTGCCTGAATGTAACTGTTGCCATGCACAATCGGGCTGTATCCGACACCAGGACGGTATTGCGAGGTGATCACGCTCCACATGCCGGCACCCCCGTCACCTCCGGGAATCGGGATCATTTCTGTGCCGCGAGGCTCAAACTGCAGCGTGCCCAGCGGCGCATCCAGCGCAATCTGATTATCCGTAAACAGTTTCTGCGATGTTGCCAGCGCCTGACGCAGCGCTTGCCTCACTGTTTCGTTGTCCAGCGCCAGCGTGCGTGGTGTATTGACCGGATCATTGACATCAAAAGGCACCGCATACAGATCGGCTGTGCGTCCGGCCTGACGCCAGAATTCGCGCCACACGTGAGCACCGCGGCTGTCGATATCTTCGCGTCTGTCCCACGCCGATAAGGCCGTGCACGCAGCGCCGATATCCACATCACCGGTTTCCAGGGTAACCACGGTATCGCCTGCACACAGCGTCAGCACTTCGTCCAGAAACAATTCAGCACCAAAGTGACGGTGACTGAACAACATGTCCTGCAAATCCTGCGCCTGCATCTTGCGGCCGCTGGCCAGGGCAGCTTCGATAAAGGTTAAACCCGCGCGGGTGCGCAGGCTCACCGCGGCATTTTCAGCGCCAATGATGGGTGAGAAACCTTGCAGTGGCTGGCGGGGCGTGGACAACCAATAACTGTCATTGGCATTGTGCACGTAGTCGTCACGACGGATACGCGGCATGTTGTCTGCTGGCATGGCGCCCGGAATATGGCTGGCCGGGGCTTCCTGCCATTCGCAGTCCGGCCGGCTGCCATCCAGAATCACCAGGTTGCGCGAGGCACCTTCCACCGGCACCTGACAACGACCGATCAGCTCGGCGTCCACATTGGGCACCACACTGATGTCGGCATAAAACGCTGTACCATCACGATCGGCAGCAATGGTATTGGTCCACGACACACCTTGCAGACTCAGAGCGGCTTCAACCTCGTCGATATTGGCCGCTTTGTTAAGTGCGTCATAGGTCACCGCTGCCCTGTCGTTGTACAGATTGGCATCGCGGATGGCATAGGCACGCTCGGGTGTCCACGGCAACTGGTTAGACACCAGCAGCGGGCCGTAATGGGTCATGTACACGGTATGCGACTGCGTGGTCGCGCCACCTTCCTGATTGAGTACCGGCACTTCAATGGTGACCAGCTGCATATCGCGGAAGTCATCACCATAGCGATAACGGGTGGGATTGGCAGGATCAAGCTCCAACGCGTAAATGGTAGAACGCAGGCCAGTGGACACCGTGTGGGTCCACGCCACATCTTTGTTAAACCCGATGGCGATGCGGTTGGTGGTGTACAGGCTGACACCCATCACATCGAGCTCACCGGGGATGGTGGTGTGAATCATGTGAAAACGTGAGGAGCCCTGCCACGGATAATGCGGGTTGCCGAGCAGCAGTCCGCGCCCGCTTTCCGTCACCTCGCGCCCCATGGCGACTGCGTTACTGCCGATGCCAGCCGGCAAGTCAAAATTACTGTCGAGACTGGCCACCGCTTGTCCGGGTGGTGCCGCATTGGCCATTTCACGCTGGAAACGCCCTAAACCATAACGGATGCCCACGCCAATGGTGAGTTTGTCGAGATCGCGTTCGGTGATACTGCTTACCCAGCTTGCCCCGGCACAACTTTCGGGCAAATCCTGGCGGTGGTCATTGATGTAGCGGTTGTATCCGGCGATGTATCCGGCTGAAAATTCGTCGGCTCTGTCAGTCTGACTGGCGCGGAAGCCGGCGATCATCGCGTCATCGAGCACCGCGCGATGGAAAATGTCACTCTGCAGATTGCCCTGATCTGCCCCGAAATGCCGGGACATCTCACCGTTGACCATCAGCACATCGCGAGCGATGGTGCACACCGCATCTTTGGCAGTGGCATAGGCAAATCCGTACCCGAGACTGCTCCAGTCATCGGCCTTGACGTGCGGGATACCGTAACTGGTCCAGCGAATTTCTGTACTGAAGCGATGGTCAGGGGCGGCAGTGTCATCCTGTGCTGCCATATCGGCGCCCGGGGTTGCCGGATCTGAGCAGGCCGCCAGCAAGACCAGCAGGCTGGCCAGTGTGGCTCTGACTACGGTGCTGTTGAATACAACCCGCGGCGGGGCAGATGCCGCAATGGGGTGACAATAGGGGTGACAATAGGGGTGACAATCGGGGTGACGCATGGTATCTCTCCGTTACTGTTGTTGATCAATGACTTTTTTCAGCAGATGTTTGATATCCCACTGCTTGAGGACTTCTTTATGAACGCACTTTTTGCTGTAGCCGCCCCTGGAGCAACTCCTGTTGCCAATTCCATTACCACACGCGCACGCCCGTGGCTGACTGCTATCACGTTTGCTGCTTTGTCAGCCTGCGGCGGCGCTGATCAAAGCGGCTCTCCTGCCAGCGGTTCCACCACTGACGCCAGCGCAGCAGCTGCCGATCAATTTATGGCCGCCTTTGAGCAACACTGCGGACTTTCCTACGAAGGCAGCATTGCTGCCAACACACCCGTCAATCCCGATGATGCCTTTGCCGGTCAGACGCTGGTGATGCATGTGCGTGAATGTCTGGACGGTGAACTGCGTATTCCCTTTCATGTCGGTGACGATCACAGCCGCACCTGGATTATCACCCGCACGGATGCGGGCCTGCGCCTGAAACATGACCATCGCCACGAAGATGGCTCCGAAGACATCCTCACCCAGTATGGCGGCGATACCAGCTCGGCTGGCAGTGCCTCGCGACAGGAGTTCCCGGTGGATCAGTTCTCGATTGACCTGTTCCTGCGCGAAGGCTCCGCCGCGTCAGTCACCAATGTCTGGGCTATGGAAATCGAGCCCGGCCGTCAGTTTGTGTATGAGCTGTCACGTCCGGGTTCTGACCGCATGTTCCGCGTGGCCTTTGATCTGACTACGCCGGTCGCCACACCGCCTACGCCCTGGGGTCATCCTGAACTGAACTGAGCACCTGCACTCTCGGCAACTGCACTCTCGGTAACTGTATTCTTTGCAGCTGTGCTCTTTGCAGCTGTGCTCTCTGCAGCTGCATTTTCGGCGGATGCCTGTTTAGCGCCGGCGTCAAAGCGATCGCAGCTGGCGGAAAAATGCCCGTATATCCGCCAGCAGCAGGTCGGTTTCCTCCAGCGCAGCAAAATGGCCGCCCTGCGGCATCTCTGTCCAGCGCACGATGTTGTAAGACTGCTCGGCCCACAATCGTGGCGTCAGGTAGATTTCTTTGGGGAAAATAGCGCCGGCGGTTGGCACGCTGACAAAACCCAAAGGTTCGCTCATCGGCACCGCACGATTTTCATAATAAATGCGTGTAGACGAGGTGATGCTCTGCGTAAACCAGTACACGCTGATATTGGTCAGCAATTCATCTTTGCTGAATTTGTCTTCCGGATGATTGTTGGGCAAATCACTCCAGCCATGAAATTTCTCAACAATCCAGGCAGCAAGACCCGCCGGTGAATCGTTTAAACCCACGCCCAGGCTTTGTGGTTTGCTGCCTTGTATCTGCTGATAGGCGGTTTCGTTAGCCATAAATGCCTGACGTTGATCGCGCCTTGCCAGATCGGCAGCAGGCGTTTGCTCACGCAGTTCAGCATCCGCCGGCGGATTAGCCAACACAAAATTGGAATGTAAACCGATCAGCTGCTGCGGATAACGCGCCGCCAGAATGCGATTGATGATACCGCCCCAGTCGCCACCCTGAGCGCCGTATTTTTCATAGCCCAGCCGCTGCATCAACGCTGCCAGCATATGCGCCATTTTTTCCGGGTTATAACCGGCCGCTGCAGGTTTTTCCGAGAACGCAAATCCGGGCAACGACGGTGCCACAACATGGAATGCATCGTCCGCGGAGCCGCCATGCAGCTCTGGATGTGTGAGTGGTTCAATTATCTTGTAGAACTCAACAATTGAGCCGGGCCAACCGTGTGTCAGTAACAGCGGCGTGGCATTGGCGTGCGGAGAACGCTGATGAATAAAATGCATCTGCAGCCCGTCAATGTCGGTGACAAACTGATCAAACTCATTCAGACGCCGCTCCTGTGCGCGCCAGTCAAACTGATGTTGCCAATAGTCCAGCAACTCAGCCAGATAAGCCGTGTCAGTGCCATAGCGCCAGTCCACATCCTGCAACTGTTCCGGCAGCCGTGCTCTTGCCAGACGTTGCTGCAGGTCAGCAATATCTTCATCCGCGATGTGAATGGTATACGGGCGAATGGAAGTATCCGCCGAGGGACTAACCGGGCTGGCAGCCATCACAGCCTCCGATAGCAGCACAAAATTGGCGCTCAGCAGCATGCCGGCCAGTGCCGGCAGGCTCAGCGCGCGTACCTTGCCGGCACAGGCCAGTATCAGCCTTGTCATCACTGAGATTCCTCGCCATCCAGCGCCCCGTCGACAGGACCCTGCTCTCCAAGTTGTTCCAGTTTGCGCGCGCCAGCCAGAATGCCGGAGAACGCGTAGTTGCCTTCATGACAGGCGTATTCGTACATCATTTCGCCCGCCGGTCGACGTTGCATGGGTATCTCGGCTGTCCACGGCTGACGGAACACCGTCGGGTCTTCCAGCGTCACGCTGTACACAATTTTGCCCGGCGACTCCAGCCAGAACTTTTCAGTGATGGTCAGGTGTTCACTGGCGCCACGGAAGGCCTGCTGCGGATGGAAGTGTTTGGTTTCAACCACCAGTGTGTCGCCCTCCCAACGCCCGACTGACTGCCCCAGCCAGTGCTCGGTGTCGTAGTCCGTGTGCGGTTTGTCCAGGGGAATAATGCGCGCGTCGTGCACCATCTCCACCAGAATCACCACATGATCCGGCGTTTGCACAATCTGGTAATTATTGTTGTACATCACCGGCAGCATGGGCGGCCCGGAGCTGGAACTGAAGGCCAGCAGACAACGCTCACCCATGGGGCGCAGCTCAGGACCATCAAAAGGCTCCACACCCGGTCGCGCACGCCATTCGGCAATCAGGCCCTGAGGTCGATCACCCTCCACAAAGGGAATCTGGCCATCGGGCGGATCCACAATCAAGGAAGTGCGGAATTCACCGTTCACCACCGCCACATTGGTGCCCCTGTCCAGCCAGAACAGGTTGTAACCGGCATCGGTATTGCCATCACTGGGCGGTGGGCGGTTGGGATCACTGGGCTGATTGGATTGTTCAACACGTTGGCGGGCAGTGGCTTCAAACTCGCGGGCCTGATCAGCGGTGAGAAAACCCTGCAGTCCCAACTGCGCGGGACGCTCCAACGGGGTTTGTGTCTGATTGGTCCACAAACCCTGAAGATCGGGTTTGCCATCCGGGGTGCGGGGTAACACCTCTTCGCTGCCTGTTGACTGTGAAAGCACTAGCGTTACCGGCGCGATTGCCAGCAAGCCTGCAGCGGTTAAGCGGTAAATCGTCTTGCGGAGTATTGTCATTTTTAGTGCCGCCTTGTGGTCGATTCGCCTACATAGTAGACCGCTCGATTGCCCGACACAATGCCTGTGAGCCTGCAGGTAAAACGACACTTGATGCGGCTCTTGATGCAGCTCTTGATGCGGCTCTTGATGCGGCTCTTGATGCACACCAGCAAATCAGGTTTACTGCTGCTCTGAACAGAAACATACAGGTAACCATCATGTCCCAGCGCCGCAGCCACCCCCGACCGATGCCCTTGCGTCTTTCCCATACAGCAGCCAGCGTTCTGAGTGTGCTCTTGCTTGCCCCGATCGGCAGCGCCGCGCAGGCTCAGAGCACAAACGCACCCGCGTCCCCGGCCACGGTTGCCGCGCAACAGGCATTGCGCGCCAGTTTGCCGTTTGAGGATGAACGCGACCGCGAAGAGTCGCAGCGTGGTTTTATTGCTGCACCGGATTACCGGCAGATTCTGGGAGCCGCCGGCAATGTGGTCTGGGATATGGGCCGTTATGACTTCCTGCTTGATGGCACTGATTACGACAGCATTCACCCGTCACTGCAGCGCCAGGCTACCCTGAATATGAACTATGGTTTGTATGAAGTGGTGCCAGACTTTATCTATCAGATCCGCGGTTATGATCTGGCCAATATGACACTGATCCGTGGCGAGCGTGGCTGGATTCTGTTTGATGTGCTGCTGACGCTGGAAACCGCGCAGGCAGCTTTGCAGTTTGCCAATGAACAGCTTGGCGAGCGCCCGGTGACTGCTATTGTGTATTCACACTCGCACATTGATCACTTTGGCGGCGTGCGTGGTGTGGTAGATGAAGCGCAAGTGATCGCTGGAAACGTCGATATTTATGCCCCTGCGGGTTTTATGGAAGAAGC
>CAMBPO010000032.1 GCA_945869725.1 Klebsiella pneumoniae | reverse complement strand
GAAATCCGCGAAATGTTTGAATTTTACG
Organism: Klebsiella pneumoniae; assembly: GCA_945869725.1. Classification (GTDB taxonomy): domain Bacteria; phylum Pseudomonadota; class Gammaproteobacteria; order Pseudomonadales; family Pseudohongiellaceae; genus Pseudohongiella. The sequence continues at coordinate 32,185 of CAMBPO010000032.1, read as the reverse complement.
ATTCGGCGACAGGCGAACTGGCGCAGCTGCGCCATGTACTGGACAAAGTTGAAGCACGCAAACTGGTGCTGCGCCAGCAGATGGAAGATATCCAGCTCAGCCTGCATGAGCTAAAAGAATTCGAGAGCCAATGCCGTACTCGTCTACGTCAGATGCGCAACAATCACTAACAAGGTTTTATACGAATGAGCAAAGATTCAGTTGTGATTTTGGGCGGCGCACGCACGCCGATTGGTGGTTTTCAGGGCGTCTTCAGCGGCGTGACCGCGCCGGCGCTGGGCATCCTGGCCGCTCGTGCCGCACTGGAGCGTGCAGGTATACATGCGGACAAACTTGAAAATGCCATTGATGATGTATTGATGGGATGCGTATTACCTGCGGGTCTGGCTCAGGCACCGGCGCGTCAGGTTGCGCTGGGAGCAGGCTTGCCCGTCACCACGCCCTGCACCACCGTCAACAAGATGTGTGGCTCTGGCATGAAAACCGTGATGATGGGCTGCGACCAGATTATGGCCGGCAGCGCCGACACCGTGTTGGCTGGCGGCATCGAGAACATGACCCAAGCTCCCTACCTTATCCCCAAAGCCCGCGGCGGACTGCGACTGGGTCATGGCGAACTCAAAGACCACATGTTTATGGACGGCCTGGAAGACGCCTACACTGGCAGGCTGATGGGCAGTTTTGCGCAGGAAACGGCTGACAAACATGGCGTGACACGCAAAGACATGGACGACTACGCCATCGCCTCGCTCACCCGGGCGCAGGATGCGATCAAACATGGCTGGTTTGATGCCGAGTCTGTAGGCGTGCCGGTCAAAGCCGGCAAAACGGATACTGTCATCCTGCACGACGAACAACCCGGCAAAGCCAGCATCGATAAAATCCCACAACTGCGCCCGGCGTTTTCGGCTGACGGCACGGTCACCGCAGCTAACTCATCGTCAATCTCTGACGGTGCGGCTGCGGTCGTGTTGATGCGTGAAAGCACCGCAAAAGCAAAGGGATTAACACCAATGGCACGCATCGTCGCGCAGGCCAGCCACGCACGTCACCCCAGTGAATTCACCATTGCGCCCATTGGCGCCATTGAAAAAGTATTGGCCCGTGCCGGCTGGACCACGGCCGATGTCGACCTCTGGGAAATCAACGAGGCCTTTGCCATGGTGCCGATACTGGCCATGCGCGAACTGGGGATCGATCACAGCAAAGTCAACATTCACGGCGGCGCCTGTGCGCTCGGACACCCAGTAGGGGCATCCGGCACACGCATTATTGTGACGCTGATGTATGCGCTGAAAAAGCTCGGTAAAACCAAGGGCGTGGCGAGTTTGTGTATTGGCGGTGGTGAAGCGGTAGCGGTGGCGATTGAGATGGTCTAGGCCACCCGCATCGGCTGCAGCTTCCAGTACGTCAATGACCGCCACAACCATTCGAGCGGACCAAAACGGAAGTGGCGCAGCCAGATCGGCGACAGCCACAACTGCAGTGCCCAGATGCCCAGTACAATCAGCAGTTGCCCGGCGCGTTCTATCTCACCCATCAGTCCCAGACCATGGCCGTAGAAGATCAGGCCGCAAATCAATGTGTGCATGATGTAGTTACTAAAGGCCATGCGCCCAACTGCTGCCAGGCGGTTGGTCAGCGCCGGCACTATGCCGTTTTTCAACAGCAGCAGAATAGCCGACATAAAACCCAGACTGATCAGTACACTGCCCCAGTAATTGAACTGTGAGCCAAAAAACATGGAACTGATCTGCCAGTTGTTCTGAAAGTTCCAATAGATACCCACCACGACCATGGGCACACCCACTAACACAGCCAGCCATATCAGCCGACGATAGACACTGTTATCAGACAAACCGGTTAGGACGCGGGATTTGTACAGCGCCATGCCCAACAACATCATGCCGCTGGCGCGCCAGAAACCCCACAGAAGCAAGGCAGGACCGTGCATGTCTTGGGTCAAGGGGATACGCGCTGTGAGCTGCGTCATCCAGTTACCCTGCATCGCTGCAATCTCAGCGTCAATCAACGCGGAATCAGGTTGCCATGCCGGCAATAATTCCTCCTGCACCGCTTCCGGGCCCATAAACTCCAGGCTGACGCCGGTCAGCAGGTAAAAAATCGACGAGACCGCAAGAAAAATGATGCCCAGTTTGAAGAGTGAGCGAGATGAGCGGTTGCGCAGCGGAAACAGCACAAACGCGCACAGTGCATACACAAACAGTATGTCGCCTGACCAGAGCAGGTAACCGTGAGCCATGCCAAAGAGCATCAGCCAGAGGTTACGCCGGTAGTGGTAAGCGGCCTCTGAGCGGCCGGACGCACGAGCACGCTCGCAGAACAGCACAATACCGGCACCAAATAACAGGGAGAACAGTGCCATCATTTTCTGGTCAGCCAACACATGACCGACAGCCCAGACCAAGCCGTGTATTCCGTCTAGGGATCCGTAAGCGGTAGGGTTCAGATACGCCGCCATGGGCATGGCAAACGTCTGAATATTCATGACCAGAATGCCTAAAACGGCAAACCCTCGTAAGGCGTCCAATGCGTCGATGCGCTGATCTACGGGTGCAATCACAACGTCTCTCCTTGTTCGTTTATGTCCATGCCAGATAGCTACGTGGCATTTATAACAAACTAAAGGAACGCTGGTAATCCCCACCCGTCACAACCAGGTTTCCCGGGTGCGACGCCAGACTCAGGCAGCTGCGTTGCGACTGCGCTGATATCGCCAAGCCAAGGTTACCAACATGATGACGGTGGCTGGCATAACAAACCAGACCATCGCGGTGCCGAAGGTCTGCAGGCTCTCATGCTGCTGCGCGGCCATCAGCAGGTAAGCTGTGTAGGCAACGTAGTAGAACAGGAACAGCGCACCGTTCAAGCGCGAGATCAGAAAGCCGGTAAAAAATATAGGCAGACAGATCAGCGCCACGCCCACCATCACCGGGATATCAAAAGCCAGCGCCGCATCAGCAACCTGAACACCATCCGGCGCAACGATGCTGGATAGACCCAGGACTGCCAGCAAGTTAAAGATGTTGCTGCCAACCACATTACCCACGGCGATATCACGCTCACCGCGCAGACTGGCAATGACCGAGGTCGCCAGTTCAGGCATGGACGTACCGGCAGCAACAATGGTCAATCCGATCACCAGCTCACTCATGCCAAGGTACTGTGCAATCTGAACCGCGCTGTCCACCAGCCACTGCGCACCCAGCACCAAGAGAGCCAAACCGCCCAGAATCATCGCTCCGTCCTTCAGGTACTGCGTGAGCGCAGAACCGTTTTGTGCGCCAGCCGCGCCAACCTCGGCCACATACTGCTCGGTCACCAGTGCGCTGGACTCGCGGCGGCTTTGTCTGATCAGGAAGAACGTATAGGCAAGCACTGTACCAAACAGAAACACACCATCAATGCGAGAAATTTTGTTATCCATCCCCATCAACAACACAGCAATGGATGCCGCGATCATGAGTGGAACGTCAAGGCGGACTAGTTGTTGGGAGACGACAAGTGGCGCCACCAGCGCTGATAATCCAAGGATAAACAATACGTTAAAAATGTTGCTGCCGACTACATTGCCAAGTGCAAGATCGGCCTGACCAGCCCAGGACGCGTCGATGCTGACCGCCATTTCCGGCGCACTGGTGCCAAAGGCAACAATGGTCAGACCAATCACAAGGGGGGAAATACCAAGGCTTGAAGCCAGCCGTGAGGCGCCGCGAACTAAAATCTCTGCGCCAATCACCAATAAAACCAATCCAGCAATCAGAAATACAATGACCATAAAACCCCCTAGGCTACATCGTGATACGGCTAAAATCTGCTTTCATGGCGGCGGACTATACCCGTGTTATGGATGTGATAAAAGGGTCGGTCACCTGCCATTTTTTCTAACGACCATCACGCGGAATTTCTTGCCGCATTGATATTGCCAAACAAAGTACGCACCACCATCTTTTCGTACAACGCCAATTGCTCCGGGTCATTTTGCTCACGGGTCTGGCGCACGCGTATCAATGCATATTGCTGAATCATCAACAAAGGCAACACCACACGCTCGCGCAACTGAATGCTTAGCCGTGTGCGCGGATTGTCATCCAGCAGTTGTGTCTGCCCAGCGACTTTCAGCACCATCTCGCGGCTCAGACAATACTCGTCGTAAATGTCCTGCCAGAATGCGCCGAAACGCGCATCCGTCCGCATGTGGCGGGTCAGCTCAAAATTGGTCTTGCTCATGCTCTGCATGCTGTTGGAGATCAGCGCGCGGAAAAATCGCGAGCGTTGATACAAGTCCTGGCACTGATCCAACCGCCCCTGATCTTCCTCGGCCTTCAAGGCAGTTCCCAGCCCATAAAAACCGGGCACATTCTGTTTAAGCTGACTCCATGCGCCCACAAACGGAATGGCGCGCAGATCCTCAAAGCGCATCGCCCCGCCACCGCGCTTGGAAGGCCGGCTGCCGATATTGGCCATGGCGTAATAATTCAAGGTACTCATCTCCTGCAAATAAGGCAGGAACAGCGGATGTTGCTTAAAGGCCTCGTACTTCGCGTAACTGACATTGGCCAGCGTTTGCAACAGATCACGTTGTGCGTCATCGAGTTCACGATCAGCGCGATCAATCAGGTTATTTTCCAGCCCGGCGGTCATCAGTTGTCCCAGATTGTGGCCAGCGGCGGCTTTGATGCCATAGTGCGAACTGATGGTTTGCCCCTGCACCGTCATCTGAATCTGGTTGCTCTCAATGTTTTTGCCGTGAGCCGCATAAAACAGATAGGAGTCGCCGCCGCCCCGCGCGGGCGGGCCACCGCGGCCATCAAAGAAAATCACTTCCACACCCACCTGGCGTGACATGGCAGTGATGTTTTCCTTGGCCGAATAAATCGCCCAGTTCGCCATCATATAACCGCCATCTTTGGTGCCATCGGAAAAGCCCAGCATCACCGTCTGGCGCCGACGGCGCTGTGTCAGATGCGCCTGATAGCGACGATTGGCGTAAAGGCTGGCCATGGAATCACCGCCACTGCGTAAATCGCTGACCGTTTCAAACAGGGGCACCACATCCACCGTGATGGGCTGGTCCGCCCAGCCACAAAGCCTGAACAACGCAAATACACGCGCGATATCCAAAGGTCCACGACAGTTGCTGATGATGTAGCGATGCGCGCCGCGTTCACCGTTGACTGCCTGGATCTGGCGGATCACCTGCACCGATTCAATGGTGTCGCGGATGACTGCATCGTCGGACGTCGGGTTAACGGTTGAGGGGCTGCAGGTAAACAGAGAATTCAGTTGCTGATCAAGCGGTAACTGCTCAAAGTCTGCAGGCAGAATGCCCGGACATTGGGCCAGCACAGCATTCAGCGCCTGCGCAATCACACGGCTGTCCTGACGGATATCAAGGCTCGCGAAGTGCATGCCGAACAGCGTGACCTTGCGGCGGAAAGACTGCAGCTGATCAATAAACATGGCTTGGAAATGTTCTCTGACCAACGCTTCAGCGCGATCGAGTGTGTCAAAAATCTCCGACAGGCTGACTTCCGTTCGTTCCGGTTTCTCAATCAATTCGTCGTGAATGCGTTTTTCCAGCCGATCTAGCATGTCGTAGACGCCGGCAAAGGTCAGCCGGCGTTTGATCAGGCGTAAATCATGGTGATAACACTGCAAAATCGTGTAACGCAGCTTGGCCGCCACTTTCAGCGTTGTTGCCGTGGTGACAAACGGATTGCCATCACGATCGCCGCCCGGCCAGAAGCCGATACTCACCAGCTCACTGTTGGCATTGACTTGCGCGGGAAAACTCGCAGCCAGCGGATCCACCAGGTCACCAATTGCCGGGTAGAAAATGTTACCCAGATACCAGGTCAGCAACACCGCCTCATCAAAGGGCGTGGGTTTCTTCTTCTGAAAAAAAGGTGTGTTGCCAAGCTGTTGCAATAAGTCACGAACGGCACCGGCGTGTGCATTGGAAATGGCATCGGTGAGATCAGAAATGATCGCTAACACCTGCCCCGGATAAAACTGGGTCGGGTGTGCGGTCAGCACCACTCGCACTCCAAATTTTTCCAGAAGACTGCCCAGTTGCTCGCTGCGCCCTTCATCAGCCGCACGGTCACTCAGGCGCATCAGCGCACTTTTATTGCCCAGTTGGTGGACGCGGCTATACGCCGCATCTTCCAGCGCGTCGATCAGTACTACCTGACGCTCAACATACTGCACAATCTTAAACATGAACTGTATGCGGTCGTGTTCGGTGAAATGTACGCGATGCCGTGAAAAGAACTCATCGATGATGGCGTCTGGCGTATGCCCTTGCTGCAATCCAGCGCTGCAGGCCTCATTTAACAGCGGAAGCAAGGTGCCGGTCTGTTCGATGGCATCCAGCGGCAAGGTCAGAAACAAGCTGCTGTACAGTTGAAAATTCAGTTCTACCAACTCTTCAAATAATCGTGCAGCCTGATCAGTCATACAGCTCCCCGGGGATTTTTTAACAACTCATCCAGCGTCAATCCGTAGCTCGGCGCAAAGGTTTCCATAAAATAGCGCACTTCCGGGCTATTGATACGCTCCAGTCGGCGGCGTACGTCCTCCTCTGCCTTGGAGAACTCCGTGTTGCCGGCCTGAACTTCGGTCCTGCATTTCAGCCAGGCACAAATGGTATCCGCGGCCTTGATGATGGTGTGCACATCCTCGGCAAGCTCGTCTTCAATCAGTACTTTGCGAAAGTCTGCGCGCAGATCTGCAGGCAGCAGATTGAGTAACTCATAGCCAGCCTGTTGCTCAATGGCTTTGTAGGCCAGGGTGATTTCAGGGGAGTGATACTTGATCGGTGACGGCATATCGCCGGTGATCACTTCACTGCAGTCATGGTAAAGCGCGGCAACCACCACAGCGTTGACGTCCAGTTGCCCGCCAAAATAGCGATTTTTAGCCAGCGCCAGCACATGTGCGATGGTGGCGACTTCCCAGCTGTGCTCCATGACATTTTCGGTAATGACGTTACGCTTCATGCCCCAACGCTGTAACCAGCGCAATTTGCTGATATAGGCGTAAAAGTGACTTCGGACTGATACCGTCATGAGGGGCTTTACTCCGCGCAGAAACAACTACGGACATTCTCAATGCACGACCGGGTGGAGTCAACCTTGTACACACTGCACCGACACGCTGACTTGGATGATTGCAGCCGCACTGATACTATCGGTTCAACACCGCGCCAAGCGCAGACACTCTAACGACCGCTGCATTCGAGTCCTGACAGACCATGATGAAAACTCCCGCGTCACACCCGCAATCTTTTTTTCAACGTCTGATTCTGGGACATTTCGGGCTGGCGTTAACCTACTGGGCACTGTTCATCAGTGCGTCGCTGGTATTTTTTGTCTTCGGCAGCGCGGCTGTGGTAGCTGAAAATTGGCCACGCTATCTGATCGGATTGGGCGCGATGCTGGGGTGGACATTTTTGTTACTGGTGGGCGTTCAACGGGGTTTTAAAGGCGAAGACCCCGGCAAAGCGCTGGGGCGAATTGCCATGCTGTTTTTGTTGCTGGTGATGACAAACGCGCTGGCAACGCTAAGTTTTATCTGAGTTTTTTGTCGGTCTTTTTTGTACCGGCAGGCGCTGAATCAGGCGCCTTGGTCTCGTGAATCATCGGTATACCCATGCTAACGCGCACCGGCGCCTGGTAAACGCGAATCTTATCAACGGGCGGAAATAGTTCTGCCACATCTACTTGGAAGGTCTTGCAGAGCGTCTCCAGAGTCTCTAGCGTGACATTCTGATCTTCGTTCTCAATACGCATGATCGACGACTGCGCCAGCCCGATTTTTCGGGCAAAAATACGCTGTGGCATGCTGCCGCGCCGCTGCCGTATAAATGCTGCCAATCTTGAACGCAAGTGAACCATACATGGTTTATACTTCTGATAGCGAACCACAAGCGGTTCAAACGCGTTATACGCATCTGCCAGCAGGAAGCAACGGTCCGGTCGGAAGGCAGGGGAATGCAGCACACATAGCCTCTCAAAAGGTGTGGGTGCTGCATTCTCCCGACCACCACTATTCAAATCCAGGCTCCTCATCAGCAACCGCGCTCAATCCGAGGTTTGCCGCACAGTCATGCCTGCATTATGCTTGCGTCACATCGCGAATCCAGTTGCGCACTGTTTAGCAGCACCCTCTTACATAAAAAGGACCCCACCATGGCATCAAGTCCCAGTTACAGCGATAAACCCAAGGGCATCCTTGGCTGGATTGAAGACACAGGCAATCGACTTCCAGATCCGGTTTTTATATTTTTCTGGTTGATCGGTGGTGTGATTCTGGTCAGCGTGATCGCATCGCTACTGGGTGTCTCTGCAATACATCCGACACAGGTGCAGGCAGATGGCAGCCCGGTCATCGTGATGTCGGCCAGCTTGTTATCTGCTGAGAATCTGCAGCGCCTGCTGACGCAGATGCCAACCACCTTTGCGCACTTTCATCCGCTGGGATATGTCTTGCTGGTGATGCTGGGAGCCGGAGTTGCCGAGCGTAGCGGTCTGTTTGCCACCGCCATGAGCAGTGCGGTCAAAAAGGCGCCCATCTCGTTACTCACGCCAGTGGTGGCATTTCTGGCCATGATGGGCAACCTGGCAGCCGATGCTGCTTACGTAGTGCTGATCCCACTGGCAGGTGTGGTCTATGCCGCCGCCGGTCGCCATCCGATTGCGGGCATTGCAGCCGCCTTTGCCGGCGTCTCTGGCGGATTTTCAGCCAACCTGATTCCCGGTCAACTTGATGCCTTGTTGTTTGGCATTACCGAGTCTGCGGTTGTCACCCTTGATCAGAGCTGGGTGATGAACATTGCCGGCAACTGGTATTTTATTGCGTCGATGCTGTTTGTTTTTCTGCCAGTGATCTGGTACGTGACCGACAAGATTATTGAACCGCGCTTGGGGTCTGCCAAAGCCATTATTGCCAACAACAGCGTTGGCCTGAGCACCCGTGAAGACAGCACCCTGAACAGCGCCGAGCGCGCAGGTCTGAGCAGGGCTGGATGGGCGGCGCTGGGAATTGTCGGGTTGTGGCTGGTGTTGTGTTTTGCACCGGGTACACCCCTGATTAACGAAGAAGCGGGCGATGCCAGCTTGCAGCCGTTTTACCAGTCACTGGTCGCCGCTTTTTTTCTGTTGTTCCTGGCCACCGGTTGGGCCTACGGTACCGCAGTTGGCACGGTCAAAAATCACCGTGATGTGGTTGCCATGATGTCGGCTGCAATGGCCGACCTTGCCTACTATCTGGTGCTGGCGTTTGCCGCAGCGCATTTTGTAGCCATGTTTAACTGGTCCAATCTCGGGTTGATTTTTGCGATCAACGGCGCTGACATGATACGGAGCGCTGAACTGCCGATGCCGGCGCTGATTGCGTTGATCATCATGTTGACCGCATCCATCAATCTGTTTATCGGCTCTGCCAGTGCCAAGTGGGCATTGCTGGCCCCGGTGCTGGTGCCGATGATGATGCTGCTGGGTGTCAGCCCTGAAATGACCACGGCTGCCTATCGGGTTGGCGATGGCGCAACCAATATTATTACTCCGCTGATGCCATATTTCCCGCTGATCCTGGCGTTTTGCCAGCGCTGGAATAAAGAGTTTGGGCTGGGTTCGCTGGCGGCTACCATGATCCCTTACAGTATCGGTATATTGATCTTTGGTATGGCACTGGCCATGATCTGGATTGGATTGGGATTGCCGCTGGGCCCCGGCGTTGGCAGCGGGTATGTGTTGCCGGTGAATTAATTCATCACCAAAAACAATCAGGGTGTGGGGGACACTCCTCCGCAGTTCGCGTCGCGAGCATACCCCACACCCTGATTGTTTGATCTTGCCTTGCTGATCAGCTATCTGTCTGCCAACCAGCCATTATCTGCTAACTAAAACCCGGTTTACTGAACAGATGCAGTCTCAACGGCGACGGGTTCTGGTTCAACAAACTGCCAGCTCACAGCACCGAAGAACATTTCATCCCAGCTCTGCAGGCCCCATGGCACTGATCGGCTCGGATCTGGGTTCATCTTGTTCTGGGAAGAATTGTCAAACGCTCCTACTGCCGTGATCACAGTGCCGGCTGGCACCAATTTCGGCTCGCGTAACTGGTAACGCAGCTGCCAGTTGTAATTGTAGTTGGCGATATTGATCAGCTCTTCACTGCTGCCATCCGGATAGGTCGCTTCGAAACGCATGCGCTTGCCACGGAAATGCATGTGGGGCAGGAAGGAGTGCAAGTAAGCGTCACGCGGCACGGTAATTGACTGTGTCTGCTCAAAATCAGGATCATTCGGCGGAATATTTGTCCAGTCAGGTGTAAATATGCATGCACACTGACCTGACATGCGTTTTTCAGGTACCTGATCTTTTGGATAGAACCAGATGCCGATACGGCTGTTATCAACAGTTTCACGGCCATTGGTCGTGTAGTGCAGTTGCAGAGCCAGTTCAGAGCCAGCCTTTAACAGACCACCGGTGTTTTCCGGCTCGATGCTGGGTTCGGCACCAGGAATATAGGCAGTGATGCTGGCTTCATCTGCATTGTTACCACCCCCGAGGAAGCGGCGGTTGCCGTCGGCACCAGGCGGCAGAATGCTGTTGAGTGTGTGGTGCAACACGGTGCGGTCACCAGCGATGTACTGACTTGCACGCACCCAACGGTCTTCGGTCAGACCTTCAAACGGGACAACCACATTGCGGTAATCCAGCACTCCCGTGGCAGGAATGACCTGTGGCGGCAGCTCAACAATCAGGTCAGGTTCACCAAAAGCCCATTCGGTTGCAGGCCAAACCAGCTCTGCCAGCGGATCAACGTCGCCGTCGCGCTGAGCACCTTGGGCAATCCAGTGCAGAATGGTCTGCTGATCTTGCGGGCTAACGGTGTAGCTGTTTACAAAATCGCCGACGTGAGGATCAATCTGGCCCGGCGGCATGCGCTTGGTCATCAATACTTCACGGATCATCGGTGACCAGCCCTGGGCCATGGAGTGGCTGTCCATTGCAAACGGAGCGATACCGCCATCACGGTGACAGCTGGCACAATTCTTGGCAAGGATAGGAGCCACTTCCTGAGAGTACGATACGGTGCGCGCCATGTTGAGATCACGCGCCGCGTATTGAATGGACTCGCCGGTCACGGCCACTACAGGATTACTCACTGCCTGTCCGGCGTTTACTTCTGTCAGCGCCTTCTCAAGACCGGAGACCGGGCCGCGGTAAACCAAGCGGAAAGAGCGCGGATCGAAAATCAACGCTTCGCCGACAGTTTGCACATTCATGGATTCAGCAACGATTTGTGCGTCATCAATCAGCACCGGTATTGTTTGTCCAACCTCAGCAACGGCGTCTATCACCGATGCTCGTGACTCACCCAGCGGATTGAGCATAAAAAACTGGAAGTCATCCTGATGCGTCGCCTGCAGCGCAGCAAAGGTTGGCAATGCCTGACGGAATGCATCGCTGCCATTTGCTTGCACCAGCAATACAATCGCCTTGCGATTGTCGTACCAACTCATGTGATGAAAATAACCGTTTTGATCAAGAAGCGAGAAATCGCCAACGCGACTGCTCAGATCAGGGGCGGGGGTTTGCGCGGACAGCGGCGCCGACAAGGCTGCTGCCAATGTAGCGGCGGACAACAGGGTTGTCAGGCTTAACAAGCGCCTGCCCTGCAAGGGATGCACACGTGCTTTCATATTTCCTCCGGTTCGCCATCTGCCGAGACAGAACAGCCTTGTTATTGTTGATAATAGAACAGTTGGACGCTAGCACAAGCTCAGACCAACAGCAATGATGCAAAAGTCAGGAACAACGGCAGAAAGGTCAGACACACCAAAATTCACGTCAGAATCATCGTCATGATTACGCTTGGGATTTTAATGGTGCTTCGGCTACACTGCGGCACGAACAACTGTTCTAATTCTGATTCATTTTTTGTCTCAACAAGCAGTCAAACGACTAGAAGGACCCATCATGAGAGAAGCAGTCATCGTGGCAACCGCCCGAACCCCGATTGGAAAAGCCTATCGCGGCGCCTTTAACAACACGGAAGGGCCGACACTGGGTGCACATGCCATTCGTGAAGCCGTCAAACGCGCGGGAATCGCGCCCCATGAGATTGATGATGTGGTGATGGGTTGTGCCGTACAGCAAGGCACCACCGGATACAATATTGGCCGGCTTGCCGGTGTGGCTGCAGGCCTGCCCAGCAGCGTCTCTGGTATGAGCATCGATCGCCAGTGTGCTTCTGGCATGATGGCCATCGCCACGGCCGCCAAACAGATCATCGTCGACAACATGGATATTGTGGTGGGTGCCGGCCTTGAATCAATCAGCCTGGTGCAGAACGATCATCGCAATAAATTTCGCACCGTTGATGCGAATGTAGTAGCACTGTCGCAGCATGCCTACATGCCCATGCTGCAGACTGCCGAAATTGTTGCCAAGCGTTATGGCATCAGCCGTGACGCACAGGATGAATACAGCTTTCAGAGCCAGCAGCGCACAGCCGCTGCCCAGGCAGCCGGGAAATTTGATCAGGAAATCGCACCCATGGAGTCATCTATGGGCGTGGCTGACAAGGCCACCGGCGAGATCAGCTTCAAAACCGTCAAATTGACCAAAGATGAGGGCAACCGCCCGGAAACCACGCTGGAAGGCTTGCAAAGCCTGAAGCCTGTTCTTGAAGGCGGCTGCATTACCGCCGGTAATGCCAGCCAGTTGTCAGACGGCGCGTCAGCCAGCATCCTGATGGACAGCAAACTAGCTGAAAAGCGCGGTTTGACCCCGCTCGGAGCCTATCGCGGCATGGCTGTCGCTGGCTGTGAGCCGGACGAAATGGGTATTGGTCCGGTATTTGCCATCCCTGTCTTGCTCAAGCGATTTGGCCTGAAAATGGAAGACATCGGACTGTGGGAGCTGAATGAAGCGTTTGCCGTACAGGTACTGTACTGCCGCGACAAACTGGGTATCCCTAACGAACTGCTGAACGTCAACGGCGGCGCTATCTCTATTGGTCACCCCTACGGCATGAGCGGCGCGCGAATGGTCGGCCACGCACTGATCGAAGGCAAACGTCGCGGCGCCAAATACGTGGTGTGCACCATGTGTATTGGTGGTGGAATGGGCGGCGCCGGTCTGTTTGAAGTGTACTGATCAGACCGCAAACAACTGCGATTCGATATCCCGGAATGCCTTGAACTCCAGGGCATTTCCGGATGGATCTTTAAAAAACATGGTGGCCTGTTCGCCCGCCAGACCTTTAAAGCGAATGTAGGGCTCAATCACAAATTCTGTGCCCATAGCCCGCAGCTGCTGTTCGAACTCAGCAAACTCCTCCATCGTTAACACCACACCAAAATGCGGCACGGGGACTCCATGACCATCCACATGATTGGCATGCTGGTGAACTGAACCGTCTTTACCCAGATTTGGATTTAAATGCACCACCAGCTGGTGGCCAAACAGGTTGTAGTCAATCCACTGTTCGGAACTTCTTCCCTGTGGCAGGTTCAGCCGCTTGCCGTAAAACTCGCGGGCTTCGTCCAGATCACGGACGGGAATGGCCAGATGAAACGGTCGTAACATGGTGCTGCTCTCTTGTAAAAATTCGATAACGGAGTTTACTCGGCAACTGGCTTGCCGCGTAAGGACTTGATCGTAGATACCTTGCGCTTTTCATCAAGACGCTGACGCTTGGCAGCCCGCGGCACACGGGTGGCGAGACGCGCCGGCGCTACTTCACAGGCGGCATCGATTAGCGCCTGTAGACGTTTGATGGCATCTTCGCGGTTTTTTTCCTGGGTACGGAAACGTTGAGCTTTGATAACAATCACCCCTTCCGCAGTCATGCGCCGGTCGCGCAACTCCAGCACCAAGGCCTTGATCTCGTCGGGCAGAGACGACGCCCGGACGTCGTAACGCAGATGAATAGCCGAGGACACCTTGTTGACGTTCTGGCCACCGGCTCCTTGCGCTCTTATGGCGCTAAAGTCGATTTCATGGACCTGTACTTGTTTTAACTCTGACGATTCCATCAGCCACATCCCTCTATGACAGTATCTTGCCAATCCTGCGCCCGGCTACTCCTGCACCCAGAGAGGCCCAAACCCAGCTACGCCCCATATGAGTGCAGCATCACCGTGAAAGACCCAAAAAGAACCGCTCCGCGCCTGTGCAGCAACGCTTTACTCGTTCAGGAAACGAACCAAGCACTTTCAAACAAATATCTTTGTCTTTAAATTCAACAAGTAAAACTTTTACTAAAAAAACTGGCACAGCTCATGCATTAACTAAGTCAAGCACTGGCATTCCCCCGCTGGTGGCTTAGATGGAACAGACTCTCCCCTTTTCCATTGATGGGTGATAACTCGCCCACGTGTGAGCCAAGCGCTCCACGTGGGCATTTTTTTGCCTGCTCGCTGACCGCACCAGCCTCGGTGCTGTGACGCTTGTAATCTGACTATACCGTATTGAAATCAGCAGCACAGCCTCATGCACGCGTTGTTTTGCCCACCATCCGCCGGCAATACTGACTGCGCGCTGAATGACACCTGCCTCTGTTACACTGCGCGCAAACTCCAGAACAGGAAGCTTATGTATGTTTTCAAAATACCCCACGCCATTTTTCTCCCCCATTCATCGCCATGTCCGCCGGGTCATGGCAAGCTCGGCAGCCGCTGCTCTGCTGTTGCTGCCGTTCACAGCAACCGCCTGGGATGCTGTCGGACATCGTCTGTCTGCTGACGTAGCCTGGGCGTTGATGTCAGCCGACACACGCGAACAGGTTATGACAATGCTGCGTGCGCACCCGCGCTTTAATCAGGACTTTGTGGACACCATGCCCGATGACATCAAAGCTGCTGACAACGACACCCAGGCGCAGTGGCAGCTGGGCCAGGCTGCCATCTGGCCAGATCTGGCACGTGGATTTGAAGGGGACGATGAAGCCCGTTTTGACAACCCGAACTGGCACTGGATTGATGGAGCCTGGTTGCGCGATGAGGCCGTGCGTCAAGGCAATGTCTATGTCAACACCGAACCTTTTCCGAACGTCGCCGGTGTTCCTGCCGAGCAGATTCAACAGCGATCGCAGGTGGATAACGTAGCCAACGGCCTGGATTTTGCCATCTATCAGCTGCAAAACGCCTCCGACCCCGCTGAAAAAGCCGTCGCGTTGAGCTGGCTGCTGCACCTGATCGGCGATATTCATCAACCACTGCACACCGGCGCGCTGGTATCGGAGAGCCTGTTTCCAGAGGGCGACCGCGGTGGCAATGGCATACGCCTGAGTGTCGGCAATCTGCATTCGGCATGGGACCGTGCGCTTCGCGAGACACCGGTGTCACAGTCACTTCCGCTGCTGATCAACATGGGCACAGAGTTCTCAACGGATCCTGCACAACTTGAATTCCATCCAACCCGCTGGTTACAGGAGAGCCGTGACATCCTGCAAAGTACGGTCTACCCCGAATCAATTACCAGCCTTGTGGTGCGCACCGAACGTACTGGCAATGATCTGGAAACCGTTGCGCTGACTGATGCGTATCAGGAAGAGATGCGCATCATCGCCACCCGGCGACTCGCCGAAGCCGGCGCGCGAATTGCCCATACTCTGGAAAACTTATGAAGACAGTCCAACTCCTGAAAGCATCTTCTGTGTTTGTGGCAACCTCAATTGCCAGTATTCCATTGCTGGCGGCAGAGCCAGTGCTGATCGAGAAACCCCTGTGGGAACTGGGTCTGGGTGGCGGCGTGCTGGTGCAGCCGCATTACCCGTCATCGGATGAAACTCAGACGCGCGGTCTCGGCTTGCCTTACGTGGTGTATCGTGGTGACGTCCTGCGCATCGGCGACGGTGGTGCAGCGCGCGCGGTAGCCTCCGAGAACGGCAATTATGAGCTGTCGCTGTCATTTGCCGCGGCATTTGATTCCGAGAGTGAAGGCAATGAACTGCGCGAGGGCATGCCGGATCTGGACTTTATATTTGAAGTCGGCCCGCAGCTGGTTTTCAACCTGCAGAAATTTGAGTTCAGCGATACCAGCCGCTCGGAAATTCAACTGGCGCTGCAGACACGTGCGGCATTCTCAACGGATTTTGGTGGTGTTGACCATCATGGTTATGTGTTTGAACCCATGCTGCGTTACCGGCATTACGGTGCATTCCATCCGCAGCTGGAAGCGACGGTATCACTGAAACCTTTGTGGGCGACCCGCGACGTTCATGGTTACTTTTTTGATGTCAGCAATGAGTTCAGTCAGCTGGATCGCTCCACATATCGTGCGCGCGGTGGTTATTTCGGCACCGGATTAAATTTTTCCGGCACTTGGTACATCAGCAACAAAGCACGCATGTTTGCCAGCATTCAGACCAGCTTTCATCACGGCGCTGCAAACATTCGCAGCCCACTGTTTGAAAACAAGTTTAATGCTGGCTTTGGTCTGGGCCTGATCTGGTCACTGCGCGAAAGCGAACAAAAGGTGATGCGGCCCGAGTAAATCAACACCAAGGAATCCTGTTGATGGCAGAGCCTTTAAAGAACCTCTACGGCGTGGAAGTGCCCCGGCGCATTGCTGCGATGATCAGTCAGGCGCATCCGGTTTTTGATGCGCAGAAGTTTCTGGATTATGTGCTGCCTGACTATGAAGCGCTGGAACTGATGCCGCGCGGCTGGCACATGGCCGATGGACTGCATCACGCGCTGCCGAAGGATTACGAAAAGGCGATTGATATCCTGTTGGCGTCACTACCACCACCACGCCCCGATGTGGCGGTGAATTCCGCGACTGAAGATCGCGAAGGCAATACACTGGCTCCGTTTTTGTTTATGCCTCATACGTTTTTTGTAGCGCGCTATGGTCTGGCACATTTTGAGGCCTCCATGCGTGCGCAATACGAACTCACGCAGCGTTTCACCGCCGAATTCAGTATCAGACCCTTTTTGCTGGAACATACCAGACAGACGCTGAGCAAACTGGAAAGTTGGCTGGACGACCCCAGCGAACACGTCCGCAGGCTGATTTCAGAAGGTACAAGGCCTCGCCTGCCGTGGGCCGGCCGATTGCCTGCATTCCAGAAAGATCCGGCCCCGGTGCTTGAGTTGCTCGATGCTCTCAAAGATGACAGTTCGCTGTATGTGCGCCGCTCTGTTGCCAACAATCTGAACGACATCGGCAAAGACAATCCTGACATCATGCTGAACACTGCCGAGCGCTGGCTGCGTGACGCGCCCGCGCCTCGCGCCTGGCTGGTGAAACATGCCTTACGCGTTGCGGTCAAGGATGCTCATCCACGGGCGTTGGCACTGATGGGATTTGGTCAACAGGCACAGGTGCAGATCAATGACGCCAGCGTAAGCCCAGCCAGCGTTCGTGAAGGTGACTCGGTTACCTTGTCCTGTTCAGTGCAGAGTCTCGCCTCCGTCCCCCAGTCGCTGTTGATAGACTTTGTGGTGCATTACGTCAAAGCCAATGGCAGCACCCGCGCCAAGGTCTTTAAACTCACTGCCTGCGAACTGGCAGCCGGCGAACAGATAAGCCTGCGCAAACGTTTATCACTGGCGGCGATGACAACACGGCAGCACTATGCGGGCGAACACAGGGTGGAACTGCTGATCAACGGACAACACGTTGCCCTGGGCAATTTTATGCTTAATGCAACAGCCGATGCCGGCGCATAAACGATTGATCCAGATAATCCTTCCAGCGACCGAGCAGCGGCGCTGATAACTGGCCACCCAATACAAACCTGCCATAACTCATCAATGCGCCACCATTGCCGGTTGCCAGCAGTGCCAGTGCATTGGGCTGAGGTTTATACTCAATCATAGTGTGTCCACTGACAGCGGCGCGAAGATTATGCGCCAGCACCGGGCCATGTCGCACTGAATACACACCCGATCGCAAACTGCCCGCCAGTGACGCGGCATCTCCGGCGGCAAACACCCGCGCATCACTGCTGCGCAAACAGCCATCGACGTTGATAAAACCTTGACTGTCACACTGCAATCCGCTGCATGAATACCAAGGCAATGCGCTGGCACCGGTGGCCAATATCAAGGCATCAATACGCCTGAGTGGCAACTCCCCTGCAAACGCCTGCTGATGCATAACAGCATCCACGCGGCTGTGTTCAAAAACCGCTATGTCGGCGCGCGCAAGCCATTGCAGCGCCAGCGTGCGTAATGCCGGCCCGTGGGATTGCAGTAGATCACCACTGCAGGCAAGGCTAAGTTCACACGCCGGAAACTGTTGCCGCAGCGCCATGCCTAGTTCAAATGCCGCCGCACCGCCGCCCAGCACCATGACACTGCCAGGCGCCTGTGTCTGCCAGTGCTGCCACTGAAGAATAAATTCCGGGAACGGCTTGGCGGGCAAAATGCTTACTGAACCATCAAACTGCGCGGGCGCCTTCGGTTGTGAGCCAGTATTGATGGATAACAGCTGATAATGCAGATGCTCACCGGTATCCAGCGCTACCCGCTGTTGCTGACTGTCCAAGGCAGTGACGGACGCCTGAACCAGCGTGATGCCTAGTCGCTCACATAAGGGCAACAGCGCAATCGCGCACGTATTTAACCCAAATCGTCCGGCGATCAGACCGGGCATCATGCCGGAGTACCAGGCTTCGCGACTAGAGCTGATCAGCACTGTTCCCGCCGGCGCTTGCCAACCTGCCTCAATCCACAAGCGCAACATCACCAGGTGCGCGTGACCTGCGCCAGCGAGCACTAATGGGTATGAACGTCCAACGGCATCAGGCGGCTGCACAGACTCTGCATCAGACAAAATCATGGTCAGAAGGCCACTCCGGGATTACACTGAGGCGCTCATCTTAACCGAGTGCGGTCACTGCGACGACTGTTTGCCTGATGACCGCGGCTTGCAAAACAATCACGGAACACATGGCATGAAACCTACGACGCACTGGATAGATTTTCGCAGCGACACTGTTACCCGCCCGACCCCTGCCATGCGTCAGGCCATGTTTGACGCCGAGGTGGGTGATGATGTCTGGGGCGAAGACCCCACGGTCACACAACTCGAGCAGACACTGGCATCGATGGCCGGCAAAGCGGCGGGGCTGTTCCTGCCCTCCGGCACACAATCCAATCTGGTGGCGCTGCTGACGCACTGTGGCCGTGGTGACGAGTTTATCGTCGGCGATCAGGCGCACACTTACAAATACGAAGGCGGTGGCGCTGCAGCACTGGGCAGCATACAGCCGCACCCGCTGCCCATGACAGCCATCGGCGGGCCTGATCTGCAGGACATCGAGCACGCCATCCGGCCGGACAATATTCACTTTTCCCGCACACGGCTGTTGGCACTGGAAAACACCGTGCATGGCAAAGTTCTGCCACTGGATTACATGACACGCGCCTATGCACTGTGCCAGCGCCACGGCCTGCAACTGCACCTAGACGGAGCGCGTGTCTTTAATGCATCGGTCGCGCTGGGCTGCAGCCTGATTGACATCACCCGCAATGCCGATACGGTGTCTATTTGCCTTTCCAAAGGTCTGGGCACACCGGTGGGCTCTGTGTTGGTGGGCTCCGCGGAATTTATCCACACGGCGCGGCGCTGGCGCAAAGTCACCGGCGGCGGTATGCGTCAGGCGGGTATTCTGGCCGCTGCAGGCTTGTATGCGCTGGATCATCATGTTCAGCGCCTGGCTGATGACCACCGGCGCGCGCGCTTGCTGGCTGAACGGCTGCTGCGCGCCGGTTATATTCTTGAGCCGCCACAAACCAATATGTTGTTTGTTGATGCCGGGGAACTGGACAGGCCCGCGTTATCAGCGTGGCTGCATGGCCATGGCGTCAAAGCTGATTGCCTTGGCCGTGACAATATCCGCCTGGTCACCCATCTGGATATCAATAACGATGATATTGAACGTGCGGCGCGGGTATTTGAACAATTCCAGACCCGTGCGTAAATCACGGCTTTAACACGAGTCACACCCATAACATGAGTCACACCCATAACAACAATAGGACGGCAACACTTATGACGCTCAGAAACCCGTGGAACACATTCATGCTCAGTGTTGCGCTGGCACTGATAACCCTGTCAGGACTAGCCAGCGGTGCTCACGCGCAACGAGATAGCACGGATGATGAAAGTCTGGTCACCGACCCCCGTGTGCAACACCGCAGTTATGTGTTTGCACCCACCGGCGAAACGCTGCCCTACGCCGTTTTTGTGCCGTCGAGCTACCGTGCCGGCACGCCTGCTCCGTTGCTAGTGTCTCTTCACGGCTTGGGACGCACCTACGACTGGCTGATGGGCTATCAAGGGTTTCTGGATTATGCGGAGGAGTATGGATTTGTGGTGGTGACACCGCTGGGCTACATACGGCGCGGCTGGTATGGGTCAAGACCAACCGAGATTGCGCAGATTGCTGAGTACAGCGAACAGGATGTGATGAATGTTATTGAAATAATGCGAGAGGAATTCAGCATCGATCCTCAGCGACTCTTCCTGTGGGGCCACTCCATGGGGGGGGCCGGCACCTATCAACTGGCCGTCAACAACCCCGGCATGTTTGCAGCGCTGGCGGTCGCCGCGCCCGCTCCGCGCGCAGACCTGAACCCCAACGTTCTGCAAGCGGTGCGTGATACACCCATTCTGGTTATTCAAGGCACTGCCGATGAACTGGTGCCGGTTGAGCTCACCCGCCGCTGGGTTGACGGCATGCGCAGCTTGGGCATGCAGCATGTTTACATCGAACTGGAAGGCGCGGATCACACCGATTTTATCGCCAGCAACCGGGACAACATGCGTAAAGTCATGAGCTTTTTCGACATTGTCAGCAAGCCATAACAACAGTTCATTAACTGGCCGGCCATTCCGGCCAGGATTCTTCGAGATGTTCGTAGTCCAGCCATGGCACCTTATGCGACGTCCAGATGGCGCGCAGCGGGCGCACCCCGGGATCATCATCCAGGGTTGCCACCCGCACTATCATGAACGGCAACGCGGGCTTTTCGGCAACCAGTTGCGACCCGCACACCGAACAGAAGTGGCGGATCTTGCCGGGTGAGGACTCATAGTGAGAAAGCTTGTCCTCTCCCGCCACCCATCTGAAATGTTCACGCAGAGCTACACCTGAGGTGTTAAACGCCGCCGCGTTAGCCTTGCGACAGGTGTAACAATGGCAGTGACTTAACGGTTTATCAAACGCGTCGACTTCATATACCACGGCTTTGCACAAACAACTGCCTTTCATGCGCCTGCTCCTGTATCCACCTTGAACCAGAATTCTATCTCGTCTGTCTCTACATCAAACGTTGCGGCATGCGGCACAAATGCCGGTACGTGATACCAGTCGCCACAACCATGACGGGTGGTTTTACCATTCATGGTGAGCTGCAACTCGCCGCGAATGATAACCCCGTAGTTGTCGGTGTCATGTTGATGTTCCGCAATATGTGTACCGGCGGTGTAAGACGCCAGCAACACATCTGCGCCGTCAGCGGCGAGTTTAAAGGCATCAAAACGTCCGTCGTACAACGGCAGACTGCGGAATTTATCGGGATATTGACCAGCCATGCTGAGTCCTCTGATTGGGATTAGTGCAGCAGTTCGCCACGATCCTGCATTAACAAATCAATTTCTGCGGCGCTGAAATGATAGTCCTTACCGCAGAACTCACAGGCTATATTCACCGAACCTTGCTCGGCAATGATACTGTCGACTTCATCTTTGCCGATGGAAATCAACGCCCGCGCCGTGCGCTCACGTGAGCAGCTGCACTGGTAATAAAACGGCCGTGGCGTAAACAATTCAACTTTTTCCTGATGATAGAGTCGGTGTAACAGATCCTCGTTACTGAGTTCATGCAACTCCGCAGCGGTAATGGTTTGACCCAGCGCCAACAGATGTTCCCAGGAATGCGCACGCTCTTCGCTATCAGTAAAGCGCGCTGACGGCAGTTGCTGCAACATAAAACCACAAACCTGCTGCTCATCGGCGGCAAAATAGAACCAGGACTGCAATTGTTCGGATTGTTCAAAATAGGTTACTAAGGACGCTGCCAGCGAGCCGCCCTCCAGAGAAACAATGCCCTGGTAGGTGTCAGAATGCCTCGAGTCAATGGTAATCACCAACACCCCATTTCCGGTTAATGCATCAAAATCCTGCTGCTGCGGCACCTGCTCGTATCGCGCGATACCACGCAGTGCGCCCTCGCTGGTGCACTCGGACATAATCAGACTTAACTCGCCATCGCCACGCACCTGCAGCACCAGCCGGCCTTCATATTTGATTGTTGAACCGAGCAAGGCGGCGGCTGCCAGAAACTCGCCGAGCAGTTTACGCACGGCGCCCGGGTAGGCATGGTTGTTCACGGTATCGGTGTAACTGCGTGTCAGGCGCACGATTTCTCCCCGCACATCGGCGTCGGAAAACAGAAATCGCTGACAAAAATCTGGCAAGCTGGATTCCGGTTGATCTGTTTCGGAATCGGATTTGAACTGCGACATGAACTTCCCCGGTTATCTTCTAAGAAGCAGCATTTTACGTTGCCGCCTGATCGATTGCACGGTCAGCGTCATTCTGCTGTAATTCTCGAACCCCCTGAACACGACAACCTGGATAACGCATCGCATGTCAAACACACAATGCAATTCTAACGCTGTCAGTCACCTTCGCTGGACAGGGCACCTGTTGTTACTCGCCGCGTTGCTACTGCCCTCCGCAGCATTTGCTCATGACATGACCGAGATTGCGCGTGAGCGCATGGCCGAGGGTGGTTTTCTGAATGTCATGTGGACCGGCGCGGAACACATGCTAAGTGGCTACGACCATCTGCTGTTCTTGTTAGGCGTGATGTTTTTCCTGACACGCCTGCGCGATATTTTTATGTTTGTGACTGCGTTCACGCTCGGCCATACGGTTACGTTGATCTTCGCGACCTTTGCCGGCATCAGCGCCAATCATTATCTGATTGATGCAGTCATTGCAGTCACGGTTGCCTACAAGGGTTTCGAGAATCTGGATGGATTCAAGCGATGGTTTGGATTTAATGCACCTAACCTGTTAGCGATGGTGTTTATCTTTGGCCTGATCCATGGCTTTGGACTGTCTGCCCGTTTACAGGCAGTCACGCTGGCAGACGACCCGGATCTGCTGGGTAAAATCCTGATTTTCAACCTGGGTGTGGAAGTGGGACAGATTATTGCGCTGATGATCATGGCGGTGGCTATCCGCAGCTGGCAGCAGGTCAAGACCTGGCCGCTCATCAGCAAGGCGTGTAATACCGCCCTGGTCATCGCTGGCGCGGGCCTGTTGGTTTACCAGTTAGATGGCTACGTTAACGATCTGCGGCAGCGCTCTGCGCCGTCGTTTGAAGTCTTCACGGACATCGATCAAGTCATGGGACGGCTGATTGCAGCTGACGAATCAGCAGGCAACGCCGAGGTAGCGGATCTGGAAATTCAGGTCTTCAACCTTGACAACCAGCGCACCGAGTTCCTGCGCACAGACAGTCAGGGCTGGTTTGCCTTCAGTGGCGACAGCACAGCACGATATCAGCTGAGCACCACCGACAATAACGGTCGGCTGGCACAAACCGAGGTCATCATGGGATCCGCCGCGCCGTCACATGACGATGAGCTTCATATTCCGTTTTATGTGTATATCGCGTTGGTGATGTTGCTGAGCAGCCTGCTGGCCCGACGTTTGCAAGCACGGCAGTTTTCCAAACCCGAGTCGACAACACACAATGTTTGACCCTACGTTGATGGCGGTGCTAGAGTCCCGGTCATCAATCCCCTCGAGTTAGTATTGTGTACCGCAAAGTCATTCTGGCCTTGATGCTTGTCATGCACTACTCACTGGCGTTAGGCGCCATTGAGAGTGCTGCCATGCCCGATGAGCATCATCCTTTTGGTAAAGCCGTGCCACATGACCACCTCCATCAACACTTGCATGATGATCACCATGAGGTCGGCGATGGGCATGCGCATGAGGACAGCGCCGACAATTTTCACGAACATCAGCACAACCACAGTTTCAATTTTCAGCTAAACGTTGATATCCCTGTTCTGTCTACACTGGATTTCTTTAAGCCTGACACCCCGTCGATCACGCCCTATCAACTGGATGATCGTTCGCTTAGTTACGCCCCCGCCGTTCCGCCGCCTAATAACCTGTAACCAGGGCCTGTAACCCTGTTCCATCGATTCCAGTTGTGACCAATTTGCAGCGACTGCTTTTGCGTGTTGCAGTTAATTGGGTTGATAAATTCAACAGTCAGGTTATTCAACAATGAAAAATTTTTTAAATTGCCGCGGCTTGGCCATCACGCTGGCAACGAGTTCGTTGATCGCGTTTTTGACGCCCGGCGTGGTAGTCAGCGCTGAAAGCATCACGCTGGAGCAGGCGATCTCCAATACCCTGACCGGCAATCCTGATCTGCAGGCGTTTGGTTATGAGATGCGCGTGCAAGACAGCATCATTCTGCAAGCCGGATTGTCGCCAAAACCCGAGCTAAATGTCTCCGTTGAGGATGTACTGGGTAGCGGCATCGCGCAGGCGCTATCCGGCGCACAAACCACCGTCAGCATCAGCTGGGTGCTCGAGGGCGAACTGCGTCAACGACGCATCGATGCTGCGCGCACAGGCTCACTGGTAACGGCCAGTGACGCTGAAGTGATGCGTCTGGATGCGGCAGCACAGACGGCGCGTTACTACACTCAGGCACTGGCGCACCAGGCCAGACTGCAACTGGCAGATCAATCTATAGCTCTGGCAGACGAAGCAGTCACCACCATTAGCCGTAGGGTTGACGCAGCCACCACACCCAGATCGGATCTCGCCCGGGCGCGTGCTGAGTTAGCCATGCGCAAACTGGTGCACGAAGACTTGAGTCATGAGCTGATAGGGTTTTATCACCGCATCGCGGCGCAATGGGCTGAGCTGAAACCTGAGTTCAACCGTGTTGAAGGTGATCTGATGCAACTACCGGTGATTGAGTCTTTTTCAACATTGGAAACACGCATCGCTCAAAATCCGGATCTGACACGCTTCCTGTCCGAGCAACGCCTGCACGAAAGCACCTTGCAACTGGAACAGGCACAACGCAATTCATTGTGGCGGTTTAATGCCGGCGTGCGACGAATTGAGAGCAGTTCCGACATGGGATTTGTTGCTGGCGTGTCCATCCCGCTTAATCGTGGGAACCTCAATCAAGGGCGCATTGAAGAAGCTCGCGTCAGACTGGAACAATCATCCGCGCAACTGGAAGCGGCTCGTATTCGCGTCATGACATCACTCTTCCTGTTTCATCAGGAGCTGGACCACAGCCTGCACATTGCCGAGATGTTGCGCAGTGACGTGATCCCCGAATACCAACAAGCGCTGCAAGAAGTGCAACGAGCCTATGAACTCGGCGGTTCAAGCTATATGGAGTGGCTGCAGGTTCAAGATGACTTGCTAGAGGCACAAGAACAATTACTGGAAGCCAGCGTGCTGGCTCATCAGAACTTGATTGAAATTGAACGATTGACTGGCGTGCGCGTGGCGCAAGCTGCATCAGCACCATGAGGCACACAATGTATTCAAGAACTGGAATTTTAAAAAATTTGCTGCTGCCACAGCTAGCCGCAATTGTCTTCGCACTCATGTTGTCCGCCTGTAGTGAGTCAACCGACAATGTGCCAACAACTGATGAGGATGGCACGCTGACCGACGAACGCGGCTTAAATAACGGCCGTCTGCTGCGCAGCGGTGATTTTATGCTGGAGCTGGCTATTTTCGAAACCGGTGTACCACCTGAATATCGGGCATGGGCGACGGTCGCAGATCAGCCTGTTGGTCCGGCAGATGTAGATCTTAATGTGCAACTCACACGCCTAGGCGGCATTGTGGACAACATCAACTTCGAACCCACGGGCGAGGCCTTGCGTGGCGACATGGTGATTTATGAACCACACTCATTCAGCGTTTCGGTAACTGCAATACATAACAACACCACACATCGATGGTCTTACGACAGTTTTGAAGGCCGCACAAAGATAGAACCCGCTGTTGTTGAAGCTCTTGGCATCGTCACCGAGATTGCCGGCCCCGCGGTGATTGAAGAAACCATTCCCGTGTACGGCAGAATCGTGGCAAATGCCGAAGGTAGCAGTGAAGTCACAGCCCGCTTTGACGGGCAAATTGCATCGGTGGCCGTCGCACTGGGAGACGCAGTCAATGCAGGCGACAGACTGGCCACCATCGAAAGCAATCAGAGTCTGACAACTTACGACCTTGTTGCGCCCATCAGTGGAGTCATTACCGCAAGAAATGCCAACCGCGGCGAACAAACGGCGGGCCGTGTGTTGTTCACCATCTCCGACACATCAACTGTGTGGGCTGATCTGTCGGTATTTCCGGCTGACCTGACACGAATCGATGTTGGATACCCAGTGCGTATCAACACACCTCTCACCGACACACCAATTGAAGGCACCATCAACAGGATTCTGCCTGAAACAGCCGCTAATCAGGCCGTAGTTGCCCGCGTGATGCTGGAAAATACAGCAGGTTTGCTGCGCGCTGGTACTTGGGTTGAAGCACACATTGAAATTGCCGAGCATCAAGTGCCGCTGGCCGTTAAACGCGTTGGTCTGCAAGCGTTCCGAGACTTCACTGTGGTGTACGCACAAATAGGTGATGAATTTGAAGTACGCATGCTGGAGATGGGACGTCAATCGGAGCAATGGGTGGAGATCTTGGGAGGGTTGGACCCGGGGACACGTTATGTCACTGACAATAGCTACATTCTGAAAGCAGATGTCGAAAAAGACGGCGCATCCCACGACCACTAAGGAATCATCATGCTTGCATCCATTATTGATTTTTCATTGGCCCGGCGTGGGCTGATACTGGTGTTGACGCTGATGTTAGTCGCGCTGGGCGTCTGGAACTTTAGTCGCCTGCCGATTGACGCGGTGCCCGACATTACCAATGTGCAGGTTGCCGTTAACACGCCTGCACCCGGTTATACGCCACTGGAAGTTGAACAGCGTATTACCTTTGCGTTGGAAAACGCCATGAGTGGTATGCCTGGCCTGTCTTACACACGATCTGTTTCACGTTATGGCTTGTCGCAAGTGACAGCCGTATTTGAAGACGGCACCGATATTTATTTTGCACGGCAACAGGTCAGCGAACGGCTTTCTGCGGCCCGCAGTGATTTGCCAGAAGGACTTGAACCTGAGATGGGCCCCATCGCAACCGGATTGGGTGAAATATTTATGTTTACAGTGGATGCTGAACCCGGTGCAAGCAACGCTGATGGTTCGCCAGTGACCCCCACTGATCTGCGCAGTGTCCATGACTGGATTATCCGACCGCAGTTGCTGCGTGTGCCTGGCGTGGTTGAAGTCAATCCTATTGGCGGTTTCAAAAAAGAAATTCTGGTGGCACCTGACCCTACAAAATTACTCGCTTATGGCGTCAGCAGCTCCCAACTATTTGACGCACTTCAACGGGATAACAGCAACAGGGGTGTGGGGTTTATTGAAAACAATGGTTCGCAGCTATTAATGCGGGTGCCCGGACAGGCAAACAATCTGGATGACTTGCGTAATATTATTGTCACTCAGCGCGACAGTGTCCCTGTCAGAGTCAGCGATGTCGCCTTCGTTTCCGTTGGACAGGAATTGCGCTCAGGTGCAGCGACGCAGGACGGGCACGAAGTTGTCCTGAGCACCGTGTTTATGCTGATAGGCG
Organism: Klebsiella pneumoniae; assembly: GCA_945869725.1. Lineage (GTDB taxonomy): Bacteria > Pseudomonadota > Gammaproteobacteria > Pseudomonadales > Pseudohongiellaceae > Pseudohongiella. Next base: position 4,421 of record CAMBPO010000032.1, on the reverse strand, counting down.
AGAATAGTCGTGAAGTTGCCAACAACACAGCTATTCGGCTTGAAGAAATTCAAGCGAGTCTTCCGCCCGGCATCACCGCCACCGCCGTTTATAACCGGACGACATTGGTTGATAAAACCTTGCAGACCGTGCAGAAAAATCTCATGGAAGGTGCACTGCTGGTGATAGCTGTGCTGTTTTTGCTGCTCGGCAATATCCGCGCCGCCCTGCTCACCGCTGCAGTGATACCGATTGCTATGTTGATGACCATTACCGGCATGGTGCAAACCCGGGTCAGCGCTAACCTGATGAGTCTGGGCGCACTCGACTTTGGTTTGATCATTGATGGCAGTGTCATCATCGTCGAAAACTGTATGCGCCGGCTTAGCGAGGCCAGTGTTAACGGACGTTTGGAATTGAAGCGTCGGCTTGAAGTGGTATCAGGAGCGACTCGGGAGGTCATGCGCCCGGCGCTGTTTGGTGTGTTCATCATCACCGTTGTTTACATCCCGATTTTTGCGCTGGAAGGTGTTGAAGGCAAAATGTTTCACCCCATGGCAATCACTGTTGTGATTGCTCTGCTAAGTGGCATGCTGTTATCCATCACTTTTGTACCCGCCTGTGTTGCCATGCTGTTCAGCAAACCGGTCGTTGAGAAGAAAAATCCCATCATGTTTGCGGCGCGCTCCCTTTACCGGCCTGCCTTAAAAATGGCGCTAAACCTGCGTGTGCTGGTGATCGTGCTGGCGGTTGCTCTGGTGGGCTTTTGTGCATCGCTGGCCATGCGCATGGGCACCGAGTTTGTGCCCAATCTGGATGAGGGTGATATTGCCATGCACGCGCTGCGTATCCCCGGCACCTCACTGGAGCAGGCGATTGCACTGCAGTTCCAGCTGGAAGACGAAATCAGTAAAATGCCCGAAGTGGAACGTGTATTCTCTAAAATTGGCAGCGCTGAAGTGGCCACTGACCCTATGCCGCCGAGCGTTGCAGATACTTTTATTATCCTGAAAGAACGTGATCAGTGGCCTGACCCCTCAAAACCCAAAGCTCAGGTTATTGCGGATCTGGAAGCGCTGGTGACCCCCGTCCCAGGTAACCGTTATGAATTCCTGCAACCGATACAGATGCGTTTTAACGAGCTCTTTGCGGGGGTGCGCAGCGAACTGGCTATTCAGGTGTTTGGTGATGACTTCGACCAACTGATCGCATTGGGCGGTGACATTGAAGCCTTGTTGTCGGGCACTCCCGGCGTCGCCGATTTGGCGCTGGAACAAACTACCGGATTGCCGGTTATGACACTGCAACCGCGTCGCGAGACCTTGGCCCGACTGGGTCTCAGTATTACTGAACTGCAGGATACGCTGGCCATGGCGCTTGGTGGCGCAGTTGCCGGTCAGTTTTATGAAGGTGACCAACGCTCCGATATTGTGGTTCGACTTGCCGAAGATTTGCGCAGCAATCCCGATACTTATCAGCGGCTGCCCGTGATGTTGTCTGATGGCAGTTATGTGCCGCTCGGAGAACTCGCCGACATCAGCATCAGCACCGGTTATAACCAGGTTTACCGCGAGAACGGCAAACGTCGGGTCGTGGTTACCGCCAACGTGCGCGGACGTGACCTTGGCTCTTTTGTCGCCGAGGTGCAACAAACTGTTGCGCAGAACATTGAGATCCCACCAGGCTACTGGATAGAGTATGGCGGCACTTTTGAGCAACTTCAGTCGGCAGCCCAACGTTTATTGATTGTGGTACCTGCCACCCTATTCCTGATCGCCATGTTGCTGGTGATGGCGCTTGGTTCTTTTCGCGATTCCGCCATTATTTTTACCGGTGTGCCACTGGCACTGACCGGAGGGATACTGGCCTTGCTAATTCGCGACATCCCTCTGTCGATTTCTGCAGGTGTGGGGTTCATCGCGCTGTCCGGTGTTGCCGTATTGAATGGTTTAGTAATGCTGTCCTTTATTCGTGATTTGCGCGCGCAGGGACACACACTCGATCACGCAATTGTGGAAGGGGCAATCGGCAGACTGCGGCCAGTTTTGATGACAGCCCTGGTGGCATCATTGGGTTTTGTGCCGATGGCACTGAACAGTGGAATAGGCTCTGAAGTTCAGCGTCCTCTGGCCACGGTGGTGATTGGCGGCATTATCTCGTCGACGTTGCTGACCATGTTTGTATTGCCGGCTTTGTATCGGCTGGTGCATGGTTTCTCTCGATCCACAAAGGAAACCGCGGCACGCTGATCAAACTGAGCTATGAAGTCCTTAGTTCAGGATGTCTAGCGACTTGTAAAGGTAATTGATTCTGGGACTACCGGGTGAACAGAATTCCTGTGACTACCCTTTCCTCCTTTATCCGTATACAAGCCTCTTGTAGCTGCACAGTCAAAATCCTGCGGGCGGCCGGGACCCGGGGACAGAATCACCAGATCGGGAAGGTCCTCACCTTGGCTTTGCAGTAATAATCGCCGAGCCGCCGATGGCCGCAATCTCTGCAAATGCAGACCCCGCGCGCGGAACGCCGACGCCGGGGTCAGTACAAACAAGTCCTGATGATCAATCATCAATGCGCGCAGTGTGCTCCCGCCCATCAAAATTTGTGATCCTGCAAAAACTGTTTAAATACAGACAAGCTGTTCTGCAATCACATCTATTTCAAACGCAATGGCGTTACCAAAATTGAGTCCTGGCACCAGACTGCGCGCGGGTAATGATGCTCCGTGCCTGTCAAAAAACTCACGATAGAGTCTGTTCATGGCGGCCAGATTGGCAGGATCAGTGACGTACACCGTGGCGCGCTGTATGTGTGCAACACTGCTGCCCGCCTGCGCAAGGACACGCTCCAGCCGTGACAAGGCCTCCAGCATTTGTGCTTCAAAATCCGCAGCAGGCGCAGCGGATGCGGGATCCACACCAATCTGCCCCGATACAAAAACCAGCCCGTTACTGATGCGCGCCGCCGCATACATCGCGCCGGGAGCCGGCTCCAATGCAGCAATATCCATTGCCGAACAGATGGCATCATGGTCGGCGGCGTAAACTGCACTGGTACCACTTGTTATCAATACCGCCAGCAGCCATGCCTGACACTTAAGTAGTCGTTTCATCATTTGATTCTTACCAGGCAATTGTGTTGCCGTCATAGTTGAGAAATTTGCCGCTCTCCGCGCTGCCAGCCGTTTGAATGCGTTGCAGCAGCCCCGTCACACTGGTATGCACGTCAATCTGGGCATTGGGGCCACCCATATCGGTCTTTACCCAGCCGGGGTGCAGCGGCAACACGATGAACTGCTCCCTGGCAAGATCAACGGCCAGTGATTTCACCGCCTGATTCAGACCGGCCTTGGCGCTGCGATAGAGGTACGCCCCACCACCGCTGTTATCAGCAATCGATCCCATGATGGAACTCAAAAAGGCAATCCGCTTGTCAGTGCCCCGGCGCAGTGCTGGCAACAGTGCCTGAGTCAGCATGATGGGTGCAATCAGATCTACCAACATCACTTCTTCCCAGTCTGCAGTGCGTAACTGACCCAGGCTGGCCTGGCGCGGTCCGTAGATGCCGGCATTGTTGATCAGTACATCAACCGGCGTGGTACCCACCTGCTCGGCAAATGTACTGATACTGTTCTCGTCAGATAAATCCAGTGGCAATAGTGTGAGTTGGCTGTTCGTATGCTGCATAGCCTGCAGCGCTGGCTCGGTGCGAGGATCACGCGCGGTCGCCACCACGGTGTGACCCTGCGCCAATAGCTGGCTGACAAACTCCAGGCCAATACCCCTGTTAGCACCTGTAACTACGTAACGCGACATCTGTGTTCTCCTGAAATCTAACGCAAAAATTCTCAATACCGGGATATTACTTCAGAACACGCCGTTGCACGACGACCAAAAAAGTGTGCAGATGCACCTGATTAAGCACTGTGGCAAGCATGAATGGGCAGACCGGCCCCATCCCCGGGCCTAACGCCCGGCGCTGCGCAACTCGACCTTCGCGGCGTTGCCGCTCGGGATTCGGACATTGCTCCAGCTGAATCGGGCGCTGGGCCCGGGGATAAACGTGGCCTGATTGGTCTGCCCATTCATGCTTGCCACAGCGCCCTATCCTGTTGCGTCGCGTCGCGTTACCACGCTACCTCCCCGTTGCGGCCGTTCATGAATCAACACGCCCGCTTGGCATTCATCACACTAGCAGCCGTTGCAATCAGCCACCCACCTCAAATCACCCACAACCTGACTTCTTTCATGTAGCCCGCCCCTATGCTCTAGGCTACACTCCGAAACGACTGTTCGACGTCAGGTTCAACCATCACCTGCAACGAACGCCAGGATCAAACGCATCCATTCCTACACCGTGCGGGACAGCGGCAAGCAAATCATTCACACCTTGCGAAATCTGATCAGAGTTTGGGATGGAGATCCCGAGAGCTACTTCGCTGC
>CAMBPO010000031.1 GCA_945869725.1 Klebsiella pneumoniae | reverse complement strand
CACAAAGAAAATCTGGCTGCACTGATGATCACCTACCCATCCACACATGGTGTTTTTGAAGAAGCAGTCAAAGATATCTGTCAGCTGATTCACGACAACGGTGGTCAGGTATACATGGACGGCGCCAACCTTAACGCACAGGTTGGTGTTTCACGTCCTGGTGATATCGGTGCTGACGTATCCCACGTGAACCTGCACAAGACCTTCTGCATTCCACACGGTGGTGGTGGTCCGGGCATGGGGCCGATCGGCATCAAAAAACACCTGGCACCTTTTGTTGCCAACCACTGCGTTGTCAAACTTGAAGGCCCGAATGCAGACAGTGGTGCAGTATCCGCTGCTCCGTGGGGCAGTGCCAGCATTCTGCCAATTTCATGGATGTACATTTCCATGATGGGTGCTGCCGGCCTGCTCAAGGCAACACAGGTTGCCATTCTGAGTGCCAACTATATTGCCCAGCGTCTCGAAGGACACTTTCCGGTGTTGTACACCGGAAAGAACGGCCGTGTTGCCCATGAGTGCATCATCGACCTGCGTCCGTTAAAAGCCGCCAGCGGCATTACCGAAGAAGACGTGGCGAAACGTTTGATGGACTACGGATTCCATGCGCCCACCATGTCATTCCCGGTACCGGGCACCTTGATGATAGAGCCAACTGAGAGTGAACCGCGCGCGGAACTGGATCGTTTTATTGAAGCCATGATCAGTATTCGCCGCGAAATTGCACGTGTTGAAATTGGCGAACTGGATGCCGACAACAACATGCTCAAGCATGCGCCACATACACTAGCTGACATCATGGATGAGCATTGGGATCGGCCTTACAGCAAAAATGAAGCAGCCTTCCCGGTGACTTCATTGCGCGATCACAAGTTCTGGCCGTCGGTGAATCGTATCGATAACGTGTACGGTGACCGGAACCTGTTCTGTGCCTGCCCGGCGATTGAAAGTTACACCTGATCAGGCGTGTGGATAACCCAACGGCTGGCGGCCTTAAAACAGGCAGCCAGCCGTCAAGTCTTACAAGAATGACTCGGGGGTCTTGGCTTTGGCCCGCGCGTCTTCCTTGCTGACCAGTCCAGACTGCACCAACTGTTGCAAATGCTGATCCAGTGTACGCATACCAACATTGGAGCCGGTTTGCATGGCGGAATACATCTGTGCCACTTTGTCTTCTCGGATCAAATTTCTGATGGCCGGTGTCCCCAGCATGATTTCATGCGCGGCAATGCGACCACCGCCCACTTTTTTGAGCAGCGCCTGAGAAACAACCGCCTGTAATGATTCCGACAGCATGGATCGCACCATCGCTTTCTCTGCCGCCGGAAACACGTCGACAATTCTGTCGATGGTCTTTGCCGCCGAGGTAGTATGCAGCGTTGCAAACACTAGGTGGCCGGTCTCTGCCGCGGTTAACGCCAGCCGGATGGTTTCCAGGTCGCGCAGCTCTCCCACCAGAATAATGTCCGGGTCCTCTCGCAGCGCCGAGCGCAGGGCTTCACTAAACCCAAGTGTGTCACGGTGCACCTCTCGCTGATTCACCAGACATTTTTTACTCTGGTGCACAAATTCAATCGGGTCCTCAATGGTCAGAATATGCTCATAGCGGGTATTGTTGATGAAGTTGATCATAGCGGCCAGCGTGGTACTTTTGCCGGAGCCGGTAGGACCGGTGACAACAACCAGTCCTCTTGGAAAACTTGAAATTTGTTCAAAAATTTTACCCATGCCGAGTTTTTCCATGGGTAGTACTTCAGCGGGAATCGTGCGGAAAACTGCTGCCGCCCCGCGATTCTGATTAAAAACGTTGACCCGGAACCGTGCCAGATCAGGTACTTCGAACGAGAAGTCTGTCTCCAGAAATTCTTCGTAATTTTTGCGTTGCTTATCGGTCATGATGTCATAAATCAGCGCATGCACCGTTTTGTGGTCCATCATCTGCAGGTCGATTCTGCGCATATCGCCATCCACTCGAATCATCGGCGGCATGCCGGCCGTCAAATGCAGGTCTGACGCGCCGCTTTTAAAAGCAAAATTCAGCAGTTGAGTGATTTCCATAATAGTCCCTGTCCGTGGCTCTTCATCACAATGATGCCCACAATAAAGCCAAGGCCTCTGCACGGCAAGCCCGTTTTCTAGCGCCTGCATCGTGCTACTATCTGACTGGTAAACAACCGGACATGGCATTGGAATGAGCATTAACAACATCGCTTCACATTACCAACAGTTGTTGGCCTCGATTCGTGAGCAGGAACTGCTGAATCAACGTGACCCGGGCAGTGTGACACTGCTGGCGGTCAGCAAAACCCACGATGCCGCCAAGCTTCGTGAGGCTTGGGCAGCGGGTGCTCGTGACTTTGGTGAGAACTATGTCCAGGAAGCACTCAGCAAAATTGCAGTGTTATCTGCCGCACAGACAACAACACCTGGTATGACCTGGCACTTTATTGGCCCGATACAATCTAATAAAACGCGCGACATCGCCGCACATTTTCACTGGGTTCACAGTGTGGACAGACTCAAAATCATCCAGCGCCTGCAAGAGCAGCGCCCTGCCGGTCTTCCCCTGCTAAACGTCTGCGTACAGATCAATCTGTCCAACGAAGACACCAAATCGGGTGTGGATCTGCAGCAGGCGCGGGAGCTGTGCGCGGCAGTGGCGCAGATGAATAAACTCTGCCTGCGTGGACTGATGGCTATCCCGGCGCCCTGCTCAGACCATCAGCAGCAACGCGCCGCATTCAGGCCGCTGGCCGAGCTTTTTCGGGAATTACAGGCGCTTTATCCGCAGATGGATACTCTGTCGATGGGTATGAGTGATGACTATGCTGCTGCGATCGCAGAAGGTTCAACCATGATCAGGATTGGCACCGGTATTTTTGGTAAACGGGAAACTTCAGGAGAACACTTGTGAAAAAGCTGATACCTACCGCACTGGTAATGTTGCTGATAGCCGCCATGTTCGCCAATGGCATTACCCCCGCGTACATCATCAGCGCGCCCGGTGTTGCCTCTGGCATGGGTGCCAAATTGTTATGCAGTGCGCGCTACGTCAGCGGCTTTTCTCAACAACAGGCGTTTGCCGATCTTGTGCAGTACTCTGCGATCCTCGACCGCCTTGATGTTGAGTACAACGAAGAAGCGCGCACCGTCAGCACCTCATTTTTTGGTTTTGCTCCCACCACTGCAACTTACGTGGAGGGTTTGGGGTGTGCCAATGACTACGATGCCTACCCGCAGCGTAGTGAACTCAGCGTCACCACCCTCCCGGTGTTAACCAGCCGCTGGCCACATGGCGACCGGGTGGACTCCATCGATAGCGCCCTGCAGTCCCTCACCGATTCGCTGATTGCCCAGGACAACAGCGCAAATCTGGATACACGTGCATTGCTTGTCGTGCATCAGGGCAATATCGTTGCCGAGTCCTATGCACAGGGAGCAACGTCCAGTACACCCCTGTTAGGTTGGTCGATGGCAAAAAGTCTGATGTCAGTGATGATTGGCAACCTTGAATATCGTGGCCTGTTAAGCGCTGACGAGCCCGCTGGATTTGTGCAGTGGCAGGATGATGAGCGGCGTGAGATCAGCATCCGCCAGTTGTTGACCATGACCGACGGCCTCGACTTCTCTGAAGAATACAATCCCGGGGACGACGCCACCGCCATGTTGTTCACTGAAGCTTCGGCATCCGACTACGCTCTGGCACGTGGATTGGCTGAGGAACCAGGTACGCAGTTTAACTATAGCTCTGGCACCGCCAACATACTCTCACGTCTGTATTTTGAAAAAACCGGAGCAACACTCGCTGATAGTTTGCGCGACTACAGAACACAGATTGCAGTGCCTCTGAGCTTTCAGCATGGCATATTTGAAACGGATGCATCGGGTGTACTGATGGGAAGTTCCTATCTGTATGCATCTGCGCGGGACTGGGCGAGACTGGGTCAGTTAATGCTCAACAAGGGTGTGCTGAACGGTGTACGCGTGGTCAGTGAAGATTGGGTAGCTGAGTCAGTGCAGCCCAACAGCTCAGTCAACTCACGGGCCTATGGCTATCAGTGGTGGTTAAACGCTGACGGCAGTAGCGAGCCGGTTCGCTGGCCTGATCTGCCGGTTGACGCCTACTCGGCGCAAGGAAACCGTCAGCAATTTGTGATGATTATCCCGTCAACAGACACGGTGATTGTGCGCCTGGGGTGGACGTCCGGCGCTTACCCCGCCAGTTCACGTTTTGCACAGATTGTGCAGGCACTGTAGTAGATAAGATTAGTAGCTGAGATTAGTAGCTGAGATTACAGACGCAGGTTTTAATCCCCAAGGCTTGAGAGCCTGACAATCAGGCTCACAGGTTGCAATGCAGTACCAGAGACATTAACCCGAGAAGAACGCGCAGAGTTTATTGCCATCCAGATCGCGGAAGTAGCCGGCATAAAAACCTGAATCACCACGCGGGCCCGCTGCACCCTCATCTTTAGCACCCAACTCGATGGCCTTTTTATAAACACGGTCGACGGTTGCCGGACTGTCAGCGGCCAGCGAAATCATGGTGCCATTGCCTGACGTCGCGGGTTTCCCATCGTGAGGCTTGATGATACTCACCATCGCACCTGCAGGATCACTGCCCCAGGCGATGTAGCGATCGCCCATCTCCATCATGCGTTTTCCACCCAACTCAGCCAGCAGAGCGTCGTAAAATGCCGCCGCTTTCGCAAAATCATTGGTTCCCAGTGTGACGTACCCAATCATGGTTTTTCCCCGTTGTTTAATTGAGCGCACCTTCAGGTGCTGGTATTCCAAACATCAATTCGTTTGATGCATAAAAATACTACATGGCAGTGCCACCGACATGATGACAGTGCAATCCGCAGTGCGCACATTTGCGTGGAAACGGATTAAGAAAGTAATGTTTCACAAAAAACTGTTGTTGACAACGAGGACAGCGCTTCACTGAAAGGTTCATGCCGAACACGGCGTACAAGGCCATGTAGGCCAGCATCAACACACTGATATCCTGACCACTTCCCACCAAAGCAGCCACTGCCATGACATACAGCGGAAGCGTCATGAAACAGACCAGCAATTGGCTGCGGGCTCGCTTGATCTGCTTCAATACTGCCAGCACCTCGTCTGACAATGATACCCGCCGGATTTCACTTTCCGGGTCTTCGGGAGGCTGTTGCGCAGGGCCTGTTGGTGTTGGCATAACCTGACTCTGATATTAATTGAACGGTTCCGGCACAAGATTTACTTTATCAATCTGAAAATCAGCCGATGAGCTAAGGATACCGTCAAAGTCTTGTTGTGGACAGGATAAATCCAGCGCGGCAACCATTCAGCCGCTACCATACCGATATGAATACAAACGCCGTACACAACATTCTGATCAACCATGGCACACAGGGGCTCGAAGCAAACCTGATTTCACTGTTGCGACGTGCGGGCATAGCGTGCAACCCGAGAGAGTTTGATGGCAAACAATTGCCTGATGATGTCCCGGGTGGTGAAAGCCACGACCTGATTTTGTTGCTGGCTGATCCCCTTGGGCAGCGCTGCGAAGCGCTGTTGCGTCAGTTACAAAGCTCACGGCGCGACATCCCCTGCCTGCTGATCTGCAAAACACCCGCACGCTGGCTGCCGATGCTGAGTCTGGGTGCCGCCGGGCTACTGCCTGAGGCACAACTGGAGTCGGCAGCAGGTCAAGTCCAGTTTGTCTATCAGGTTCGCCGTGAACTCGAGCAACTTCAGCAACGCCGTGAGCACAGGCGCTCCGCCAGCACAGTGCGCGAACTCAATCAGCGTTTGCAGGCCTTTATGGAGAATACCCGTGATGCCATTGCCTGCCTGCAGGATGGTTTTCATCAATTTGCCAATCCCGCATGGTTACGTTTCTTCGGGTTTGCCGCGGTGAGGGAAACACACACTGTGTCGTTTCTGGATATGGTCGCTGAAAACGATGTCGAGAACGTACGAGCGTTTATACGCGGTCCGTTCAGGGTCGGCCACCAGCGCTGCGAGTTCACCGCCATCCGCCGCGATGGTCAGGAAATTCTGGCAACGCTGGACAGCGCCTGCGTCAGCATCAATGGCGAGCAGAGCCTGCAGCTGACCGTGCAGAACGCCCATGGCAATGCCGCCTTATCCAAAGCGGTGCACGACGCGGCCAGCCACGATCTGCAGACGGGACTACTAAATGAGGAACACCTGCTACGTTCCATTAATCAGGCCATCAGCAGTGCTGTTTATCAGAGCCGTTTCAGCGCGCTGCTGATCCTGAGTTCTAGCCAGTTACCCGAGATTGCCGTGGCTCTTGGCAAAACGGACATGCCTCTGTTTCTGCGTGATATTGCCAGCGTGCTCGCCTCGCGATGCCCCTTGCAATCCGTGCTGGGACGCCTGGACTGTGGTGATTTTGTGGTGCTGATGCCCGACGCAGATACCGAGAATTGTCAGGCCCTGATGCACACACTGGATGGACTGGGCAGTACACAATTAACGCTGGTGCCCACCAGCTCAAGCATACAGTTCAGCGTCGGCGCTGCCATGATTACCCATGAAGCCACTGACGCCGATACCCTGCTGATCCGCGCCCGCCAGCATCAGGCGATTCGTCGGCATCAGTTAAGCAGGAAAGAGGGTCTGAGTCAGAGCAGCGCTATGCTGGAACTGTTGCGCCAGTCGCTGCAGGATGAAAATCTGTTGCTGGTCTATCAACCGACTGTATGCCTCAAGGCAGACGCCCGTGAGTACTTTGAAGTGCGGGTGAGGGTTCCCATGGCTGACCGACTGGTGTATCCCGCTGAGTTTCTGGATGCCGCCAATCAGCATGGTCTGGGCGAACGCCTTGACAGGTACGTGCTGACTCACGCCATGCGCTCCATTCGCCATCAGGCTAATGAACGCTTGCGCCTGACCATTAATCTGACGGCGAATTCGTTGTTGTCGCAGACGCTGCTGGCCTGGCTGACTGCGGAGCTGCAACGCCAACATCAGAATCCGCGGCAGATTATTCTGCAGGTCAGCGAAGCTGACTTTCTGAGTGCTCCAGAACAGGCTCGTGCGTTTTGTGCCCAGCTTCGTGCGCTCGGCTTTGAACTGTCGCTGACACATGTTGGCTGCAGCCCTGATCCCTTCCGTATACCGTGTGAAGTACAAGCGGAGTTTGTGAAACTGGATCGGTCTCTGTTACAGAACATCGATGTAGATACACGCCAGCGCGAGCGACTGCATGAAGTCGTCGGTGCTCTGCATGGCCAAGGCATCAGCGTGATTGCGCCGATGATTGAGGACATAAAGCTGCTGCCAATGTTGTGGCAGGCCAAGGTGAACTTTGTGCAGGGCAACTGCCTGCAGCAAGCGGCTGATCGCATGGATTTTGGCGTGTTTAATGAAGAAGAGCTCAGCCAACTGCCTGTTGACTGAGCTCTTGTTGTCTGAGCTCTTGTTGTCCAAACCCTTTTTGTCGGCCGGCCAGCTTATTCAGCCAGCTCTATTTTGTCGACATTCTGGAAACCACGCGGGAGTTTGTTGCCACGACGGCCGCGCTCACCCGTATAGTGCGCCAGATCTGATGCCTTGAGTGTGACATGGCGCTTGCCTGCGTACACCGTCAGTGATGCACCCGCAGAAATCACCGCCATCGACACCACAAACTCGATTCTGTCCATCACCCTGCCCGATGGAATGCCTACAATTTTATTACCTTTGCCACGTGGCAACACTGGCAGCTCTGCGACCGGGAAGCACAACATGCGTCCTTCATTGGTCACTGCTACCAGCACGTCCGTCTCCGGTGACTGCACCAGTATCGGCTGCATGACTTTTGCGCCTTTTGGCAAACTCAGCACGGCTTTACCGGCTTTATTTTTTGCCTGTAAGTCAGCCACGCTGGTGACAAAACCGTAACCGGCGTCACTGGCCATCAACAAAATTTGTTTGTCATCGGCCATGATTACTGCTTCAAACGTGGCACCTGACGGTGGTGTCAGTCGACCGGTCAGCGGCTCACCTTGCCCCCGCGCCGATGGCAAGGTATGCGCTGCGAGACTGTAGGTACGACCGGTGGAATCCAGAAATACCGCGTTCTGATTGCTCTTGCCTTTGACCGCAAGTTTGAATTCGTCGCCGGATTTGTATTGCAAACTGCCTGGATCCACGTCATGGCCTTTGGCAGCGCGCACCCAACCAGCTTTGGACAACACAACGGTCACCGGCTCCGTTGACATCAGTTCGACCTCACTGAAAGCAGATGCTTCGCTGCGTTGAATTAGCGGCGATCTCCGGTCGTCACCGTACTTTTCAGCATCGTCGGTCAGTTCTTTTTTGATCAGATTCTGTAGCTTTTTTTCGGAGCCCAGCAGACCTTCCAACGTCTCACGCTCTTTAGCCAATTCATCCTGCTCGGCACGAATATTCATCTCTTCGAGTTTGGCTAAATGACGCAGTTTTAATTCCAGAATGGCTTCGGCCTGAATATCACTGAGCGCAAAACGCGCCATCAATACCGGCTTGGGTTTGTCTTCTGTGCGGATGATGTGGATCACTTCGTCGATATTCAGAAATGCAATCAACAAACCTTCGAGGATGTGCAATCTGTCCAGCACTTTCTGCAAACGGTACTGCAGACGTTTGCGTACCGTTTCAGTGCGAAACGCCAGCCACTCAACCAACAGGCTGCGCAGATCTTTAACCTGCGGACGGCCATTGGTGCCAATCATGTTGAAGTTCACCCGATAGGTTTTTTCCAGATCGGTGGTGGCAAACAAATGCAGCATCAACTCTTCGGCATCGATGCGGTTGGAGCGCGGCACAATCACAATCCGGGTTGGATTTTCGTGATCAGACTCATCGCGCAGATCCACCACCATCGGCAATTTTTTCTTTTGCATCTGTGCAGCAATCTGCTCCAGCACCTTGGCGCCGGACACTTGATACGGCAAGCCGGTAATCACCACATCGCCGTCTTCAACTTTATAGACCGCGCGGGCGCGCACGGAACCACGACCAGTTTCGTACAGCGTACGCAGCTCTGCTGCCGGTGTAATAATCTCGGCATCGGTCGGAAAATCCGGGCCTTTCACATGCAGCATCAAATCAGCCAGTGTTGCCTTTGGGCTGTCCAGCAAATGGATACAGGCACTGACCACTTCACGCATATTGTGCGGCGGAATATCGGTGGCCATACCCACGGCAATACCACTGCCACCGTTGAGCAACACATTGGGCACCCGCGCCGGCAGCAATATTGGCTCATCCAGGGTGCCGTCAAAGTTGGGTTTCCAGTCCACGGTGCCTTGCCCGAGCTCAGACAGCAGCAGGTCTGCATATTTCTGCAGACGAGATTCGGTGTAACGCATGGCGGCAAATGACTTGGGATCATCCGGCGACCCCCAGTTACCTTGTCCATCCACCAACGGATAACGGTAACTGAAGGGCTGCGCCATCAGCACCATGGCTTCGTAGCAGGCTGAATCACCATGCGGGTGGAACTTACCAATCACGTCACCGATGGTACGGGCTGACTTCTTGAATTTGGCTGAGGCTTTTAATCCCAGCTCAGACATGGCGTACACAATGCGGCGCTGTACCGGCTTAAGGCCGTCGCCGATATGCGGCAGCGCGCGGTCATTGATGACGTACATGGAGTAATTCAGGTAGGCCTGGCGCGTATAACTGCTCAGGGCAATCTGTTCGACGCCATCCTCATTGATGGTGATATTCATGGTCATGGTGCGGGTATATGTCCATTCGTGATGATGCGCTTTTATAGCACATTGTGCTTGTGCAGCTGTAGTGTGTGGGCTGATCACCGATCCAAGGCAACTGTGCCCAGTCAAGTTGAGGTAATATTCCCACGCCAACAAAATGCGCCGACTTTTACCAAAACAGGACTCTCTGCATGCGTTTGATCTCTTGGAACCTCAATGGCATCCGTGCCGCTGTCAAAAAAGACTTTTTGAACTCATTGCAACAACTGCAGCCCGATGTGCTCTGTGTGCAGGAAACAAAGGCGCAAGATCATCAGGTCATGGAGGCAGTTGCTGCACTGCAGGGTTATCACATCTACTCACACTCAGCGGTGCGCCCGGGCTATTCCGGCACTGCGATGTTCTGCCTTACTGAGCCTTTAGGTATTCAATACGGCATGGACATCGAGGAGCACGACCAGGAAGGCCGTGTGATTGCCGCTGAATTCGCCGACTATTTCCTGGTGACGGTGTACACACCCAATTCCGGTGATGGGCTCCGGCGCCTTGGGTACCGCGAGCGCTGGGATCACGCCTTTCAAAAACACATTCTGCAGATGGAGCAGAAAAAACCGGTGGTGATTTGTGGCGACCTGAATGTGTGTCATCGCCCGATTGATCTGGCACGACCGCAGGCAAACTACAATAAAAGTGCGGGTTATACTCAAATCGAAATTGACGGGCTGGATCGCTTGCTCAATGCGGGTTTCATAGACACCTTCAGGTATCTGTATCCAGACACAGTGAAATACAGCTGGTGGAGTATGCGCGGCGGTGCTCGCGAGAAAAATATCGGCTGGCGACTGGATTATTTTCTGGCATCTACAGCGCTGGAACAGCGCATCAAGTCAGCAGAAATTCTTAATGAATATTTTGGTTCTGATCATTGCCCCGTGGTGCTGGAGCTTAAATGAAAAAGTAAGGCAATTGTCAGCAGCAACAATCGGAGTCTATGAAACACATTGACCTTATTACCAAATTGTTTTGACATGCTTGTACGCGCTGATTTTTTCATCTGAAGTGAGCAGTGGTGCGTTGATATGTCTCGCCAGAGCAACAATCATTCTGTCTGCCGGATCCTTATGGAAATCCCCCGGTAATCTCGTAGACTGAATTGCCGTTGTGTTGTCAATTGGCACAAACCTGACAGACCCAACCTCAGCCACTTCCGCCAGCCAATCGTCAACACTCATGCTGAGCGTCAATCGCCCCTTTTCAACCAGCATCGCAATTTCCCAAGCTGAGATGGCTGATATCAGAATCTGCCCTTGTTCACTGTTGTGCTCCTGAAAAATGGCTGAGCGCGCCCTGGCAGAAAGCTGCGTTTCTCCTCCTATCCACCACAGTAATACGTGTGTATCCAGTACAATCAATCTACCGCCTCCCAATCATCATCACCGATGGGATCTGTCGGGCGCTTGAGCTCCAGCACACTGCCATTCAAGCGTTCCAGCGGTGAGCGATTATCCTGCTGATATCGCCGCACCTCAATGACGGGTTGCCCTTTGTCAGTCACGATAACTTTTTCGCCTGATGCTTCAACTTGCCTGAAATATTCCAATGCCCGCGCCTTAAACTGGGATTTTGATACTTGTTCAGAGTTCATGTTTCATACCATAGTCATTGAGGATAGTCACAACTTTAATCCTCGCTCATGACTACTGCAAGTAGTCATCTTGCAATTACTATCACAGAGAGACTACTCATACCTGCCATTAGAGTATAGAAGGCACTAGCGAGTGTTGTGCTGCTTTCATGGCCATTGCCGATGCTGCTTGCCTCAGCTACTCTTGGCTAACCATCAACCGGAATTACACACTAACTATAAGGAATTTCTCATGAAGAAGGCTCTGCTTTCACTAATCGCGGCACCCGCCATCCTGCTCTCCAGCTATACGCTGGCGCAGGAGTACGTCACCATCGAAATGGAAATTGATGTCGCCAGCTCTGCAGAACAGACTTGGGCGGCGGTTGGCGATTATTGCGATATCAGCGAGTGGCTGGGAATTGACTGTACTATCACTTCGGGTGAAGGCGGCATTGGGACTGTCCGAGTACTGGCCAGCGGACGCATCACCGAGGTGCTGGTCGCGCAGACTCCGCTGTCTTACGGTTATACACAGCCGGCTGTTGAAGGCCAGTTCTATAACCTTTACCACGGTTTTATGGAAGCCAGAGCGGTGGATGCCAACAGCTCAAAACTGATCTATACGCTGATGCTGGATGTTTCCAATCTGGCTGACCAGGCCGCCAAAGACGCTGACGTCACCCGACGTCGCGCCACATTTGAGCGCGCGCTGACCAGTATGAAAGAGATTGCCGAGAAGTAAGCGGCTGTTGTGATGCCTGCGGTCCGCATAAAACGGCACCACAGGCATCAGCGCTTTGTCATGTTGTCAGTCAATCAGTTTGCCTTCCGCAATACCTGTTTCAAAATTCTTCAGTGCATTGCTCATGTTTGTCTCAGTAGCCGACAGGAATCGGGCACGCACGTCAAAGTTGCCATTAAGCACCAGGCTGTCACCCACGCGCACAGCGGTACGGGGATCGCCCCGTGCAACCAGATTGTTAAAGGCGAGTCCCAACGAGCAGTGACCACCTCCAAAGGGAACATATTTGTTCTGACCAGATTCCGTGGTTGCTGCCATAAAAGTCTGCGCATTTTCGGCACTTGCAAAACACCAGCTAACGCCTTGCAACTCCGCTTTGTGGGCACCGCAATCAGCCAACATCACCGTGTGGGAATCAAACGCTGCCACCGGGTCATAGGCAATCACCTGGCCTTCTTCCATACGTGAAAAAGCGATGCCATTGTTGTTGATCATAATCGGTTGCGGCTGAACTTCGGCCTCAGCAGCCAAAGCAAAATTTGACGCAGTACTTAACAGGGCAAGCAAAGCGAGCGAGGTAACTCGAATTTTCATGGTTTCTGTCCTTGTTCTTGTGTGTAAGATGCTTTTAAAGAATAAATGCGTGATGCAGAACATTTGGTGTTTGCCCTACATGGGCATAGAGAGGGTTTACACTCTGCTGCTTGTTTTTGCAATGGTATCGCTGTTGCTGTGGGCGATAATCTTCAGATGCTCAATCCGCAATTTCCGCCAGATTGCCATATTCCTCCAGCCAGCTTTTCCTGTCGCCCGCACGCTTTTTAGCCAGCAACATATCCAGCGCTTCTTCAGTCTCGCTATAACCAGCGGCCCGGTCATCATCCGGCAACACCAGTTGCACCAGACGCCGGGTATCGCGGTTCATCGTAGTCTCACGCAGCTGCAACGGATTCATTTCACCCAGACCTTTAAAGCGTTGCACGTTGACTTTGGCGGACTTTTTTTCAGCAGCCAAGCGGTCAAGAATGCCGCTTTTTTCATCTTCATCCAACGCATAAAAAACGTCTTTACCACAGTCAATGCGGTACAAAGGCGGCATCGCTACATACACTCTGCCCGCAGCAACGACCGGTTTAAAGTGACGTAAGAATAAGGCGCACAACAGCGTGGCGATATGCAATCCATCGGAGTCCGCGTCAGCCAGAATACAGATTTTGCCGTAACGCAAACCGCTGATATCGCTGGATGCGGGATCAACGCCGAGCGCAACAGAAATATCGTGAACTTCTTGTGATGCCAGAATTTCGTTGGAGTCCACTTCCCAGGTATTCAGAATTTTTCCGCGCAGCGGCATAATGGCCTGCGTTTCACGGTCACGCGCCTGTTTGGCCGAGCCTCCTGCAGAGTCTCCTTCCACCAGAAACAGTTCACCCGCCATGACATCCTGAGTAGAACAATCCGCCAGTTTGCCGGGCAAGGCTGGACCGCTGGTGATTTTTTTGCGTGCCACTTTTTTGCTGGCTTTTAAACGGCTGTTGGCATTGTTGATACACATTTCAGCCAGTGCCAGCGCATCGTCAGTGTGCTGATTGAGCCACAAACTGAAGGCATCTTTAACCACACCACCCACAAAGGCCGCGCTCTGCCGCGAGGACAGGCGTTCTTTGGTCTGACCCGAAAATTGTGGATCTTTAAGTTTGGTGGACAATACAAACGCGCAGCGATCCCAGATATCTTCGGGCGTTAACTTGATGCCACGAGGCAGCAGATTACGGAACTCGCAGAACTCGCGCATGGCATCCAGCAAACCAGTACGCAGCCCGTTAACGTGAGTACCGCCTTGTGCGGTAGGAATCAGGTTGACGTAACTTTCCTGCAATAACTCACCACCTTCGGGCAACCACAGCACGGCCCACTCCACGGCCTCATGATTTCCTTTCATATTGCCGGTGAATGGTTCGACCGGCAGCGTGATGTCGTCGCCAGTGCCCTGCAGCAGATAATCTGTCAGGCCGTCTTTGAACAACCATTCTTCACTTTGTGCTTTGTCATCGCTGGCGGTGTTGTCAATAAACACCACTCGCAGGCCCGAACACAAAACTGCCTTGGCACGCAGCACGTGTTTGAGTCGCGTGATAGAGACTTTCGGGGAATCGAAATATTTTTCGTCAGGTAAAAATCGTACGGTGGTGCCGGTCTGGCGTTTGGCAACCGTGCCAATAATCTTAAGTTCGGTCGCTTTATCGCCATTGTGAAAACGCATCTGATAGACATTGCCATCACGACGCACGGTAACTTCCACAAAATGGGACAGCGCGTTTACCACTGACACTCCCACGCCGTGTAATCCACCTGAGTATTCGTAGTTCTTGCCCGAAAACTTGCCGCCGGAGTGCAGGCGCGTCAGGATCAATTCCACACCGGTGACTTTCTCTTCGGGGTGAATATCCACTGGCATACCACGGCCATCGTCTTCGACCTCGATGGACCCGTCTTTGTGCATGATCAGGGTAATGGTTCTGGCATGGCCCGCCAGCGCTTCGTCGACGCTGTTGTCGACGACCTCCTGAACCAGGTGATTGGGGCGAGTGGTATCGGTGTACATGCCGGGGCGTTTTCGGACCGGATCAAGACCGGTGAGGACTTCAATTGCATCGGCGTTGTAACTGTTGCTCATAAACTTCGTGTTCTCAAACGTGCGGAACTGTGTTGATGTCGGATCGGGTTAGTACCCGCCCGCGTTCATGTCGACTTTGATGGTGTAGTCCTTTAATCGCTCTACAGCCGTCTCCAGCCGGCCGTTTGCGTACAAATCAAACCATCGGTATGCCGGCGCCAGCATGTCCAACGTAAACTCTTCAACATATGGTTTGAATTGGATACACGTTGACGGTGTACAGAAAAATCTTAACCCTTGGTGATAAAAATCCAGTGCCTGATGTATGTGCCCATACACAACAGCCCTGACCGACGCACCGTGCTGCGCCAATATCGCCAGCAGCGCATCCGCGTTTTTTAACCCAATGTCGCTCATCCAGCTCGCGGTGCCCGGCACCGGGTTGTGATGCAGGCAAAGCATGGTGTGTTCAACACCCGCCGGCAGGCTGGTCAATTGGTGCTGAAGACGCTGAAGCTCCTGGTCCGACAACACACCGTGGACATTGCCCGGCGAACTGGTGTCGAGCATCAGAATCTGCCAGTTACCAAAAATCCGCTGCGTATCAAAGGCATGCGTATATTCTTCGATTGACAGCATGACGCTGCGGCTGTCATGGTTTCCCGGTACCCAATAAAAAGGCGCATCTAGCCGGGAAACAATCGTCGCAAAGCGTCTGTAGGATTCGACCGAAGCATCTTGCGCGATATCGCCCGTGCCGATCACCACATCGGGTGAACCGCGGTTGCTGGCAATTAGATTCACAATCTTTTCAAAACTTTCCTGCGTGTTTAAACCAAGCAGAACCGCGCGCGGATCATGGTAAAGATGAGTATCCGTGATCTGTATCAGTCGCAGCGGTCTCTCTTTGAATTGCGTTGAATCTTTCTGCATAGTTCAATCGACACACAGAAAATCTGACGTCCTGGCAACAACATCAGGCTTTAAACACCAACCCAGCCACTCCGCAAGAAATTCGTTGATCTGCCTCTTCTCGTCTTGATGATACATATCGGCGTTGGGCAGTTGATTTTTTGCCGGTATCTGCCGATGTCCTTGATAACTCAGCGGTTCAGCCGTTGCTGCATCGTGGTACATGCGCACCAGCATCACGGGTGACGGAGCCCAATTTGGAAATCCGTAACTGATACTGATTTCAAGCGTACTGGTATAACGGAATATCTCCAGCAACCGAACCCGAATGATCATTTTATTGTTTGATTTGTTAAATGCTTTTTTTCCAGTCCGACTGCCCGTGGCGCTGGCTAAAAACTCCCAGCAACTCCCGGATGCTGGAACTGCTCCCGAAAAACAAGGCTTGCCGGATTCTAGAGCAGGCACCAGTTTTAGTAAACGCCAATAGTTGTCATCACATGTCTGCATGTAGCCTGCAAGATCGATGCGATATCGTGGCGGAACCGCCAGCTCGTAATACTCGAACTCCAAGATCAGGACTCTCCCGCTGCGTTCACCATCTTTCTGATCTGTAACCACTGTAACGCGATAATGGCCATGGCATTGTTGATTAAACCCTGCTCAATTGCTGCTATCGCAACTGCTCTTGGAACCACAACAACACGAATGTCTTCATTTTCCTCCGCAAGTCCATGAATGCCACCTGCCCCGCTGGAATCAACTTCGGCGTAAAACAGGCTGATGCGCTCATCACAACCACCGGGACTATTATAGTACTCACAGATGAACTGTGACTGACCAATTGTCAGGCCGGTCTCTTCCAGTACTTCCCTACCCGCCATTTCTTGCGGGGATTCGGCAACATCGACCATGCCAGCCACCAACTCAAGAGCCCAGGGACTTTGTTGCTCCGCGCACAACATGCCCACGCGAAACTGTTCAACCAGCACAACCTGATCCAGCATGGGATCATAGAGCAGCACACCGGCCGCCCGACCCCGCAGAAACAATTCACGCGTGAACGGTTTGCTCCAATCCCCGGCATAAAGCCGATGGCGCAGTGTCAGCTTATCGACCGCAAAAAAACCCTGGAAAACGCGCTGACGCTCCATCACCTCAACATCATTTTTTTCATATACCGGAAGATGCGTCGTCATCGTTTCCCTTGCCCCTCAAAGCGAAAATTATGCCGCAGCAGGTGACGGGCGGCTACCACTGATTTCCATAGGCACAAGTGAAGGAAAGTCGAGGCACTCACGTCGCCACTTCTGAGAGTAGCCGCCGCCCGGCGGTAACCGGGGCATGAGCGAGGAACAATAAAGACGCCGCAGGCGTCGTTCCGAGGAATGCCCCGGTTACCGCCGGGCACACTGCGATCAAAAAAAATGGCGACACCAAGGCCGCCATCTTTCCAATCGAACTCCATCCCTACCGACTAAAGCCCGACAACCGATACTGCACAAACGGCTCCATCAACCGATACCACAAGGAACTCGCCTTCACCGGCTGCTCCAGACTGACCAGACAAATACAATCGGTATCGAGTGTCGCTGTAGGCTGATGACGCTCCCCGGCATAGCGAACCACGAAGTCGCCCTTCACATACTTGCCTTCCGCATCAGAGAAGCTACCCTTTAACAGCACCGTGATTTCTTCGCCACGATGCTCATGCTCAGGCATGGGCCGGCCGGCCTTGATGTCATAAATAGCGGTCTGGCGGCTCTTGCATCCGATATCCATGGGCGCAATGCGCAGGGATTTACCCAGCTTTACCCAATTCAGGTTTTGCAGACTTCCCCCTACAAGTTTTTCGACCACTCTGGGAATGCCGGTCGCGCTGACCGCAGATTTGCCTGAAATGCTGCTTGGCTGCCCTGCTGGCGCAGGGTCAGAGGACTCAATACGCTGCATCAGGCTTTCAAAACCATCATTGTCATCAACTACCGGCTCAAGCCGCACCATCATCTGCGCAGCCACATCACTGAGTTGTTGCACATGAACGCGGCACTTGCCGCAGAATTCAAGGTGGGCAGCCACACATACCGCCTCAGACAAGGGCAGGCTACCTGCAGCAAAGTCTGTCAAAAATTTTGAGTCTGGATGAAAAGAGACCATTTTAATACCTGAAAAGATTTATCAGCCCTAACGGGACTTATTGGCGAAAAAATTACCTGTCTATCAATATCTGCATTTTATTAAGTGCCAACCGAATACGGGATTTGACAGTGCCCAATGGCAAGCTCAATTCTTCCGCAACTTCATTGTGCGACTTACCTTCCATAAATGCTTTGTAGAGCACCTGTACCTGCTCTTCAGGCAATGTCGCCATGGCCTGCTTGATCACTTGCTCGGCTCGCCGCTGCTGCATATCCACTAAAGGCTCTGGGGATTCAGCGTCATGCCAGATATCTTCAATATCGATCTCACGGTTGTTGCGGTCATTTCGACGGATGAAGTCGATACGGGTATTTCTTGCGATGGTGAAAATCCACGTATTCACGCTGGCCTTGGCTGGATTAAAGGTTGCAGCTTTATTCCACACCTTTATAAGCACTTCCTGCGTGATTTCTTCAGCCTCAGCCCGATTGGCGCCCGAACCCATGCTCTTAAGCAAAAACGCCCTGATCAGCGGCGTGAAATGCTTGTAAAGCACCTGAAAGGCTGCTCTATCACGTTTGACAGCCACTAGACTCACGCTTTCAGCCCATGCATCGGGGACTGTACTGCGGTTGAATTGTGTTACTGCACTTTCCATATCGTCGTCATTGTCCACGTGGGTTCCGGTCAGATTGTCTACTTTTACCGTACTATTGTCTGTAGACACACCTTTCTACGCAAGCATTTTGAACATGGATCACTGTCTGTTACACCACATATCTGATCCAGCTGATATCAGCATCCGTATCAATTCAATCTCTCATGCTCATTTCACGAGTTCAGACACATGGCTACCGAAATGCTTTCAGTCAGCGACAACCTGCGCGCTGCCTTGCTGAACGACTTTAAGGACTTTTACCGTAGCCCGGGTATTGCCAGTCTTGAGAATATACAGCGTGTTTACACTCAGGACGTCGAATTCCGCGATCCGGCTCACGCGTTACATGGCCGCCTAGCTGTTAAAAACTACCTGCGTACCCTGTATGCCAACACTAAACACATACAATTTGATTATCTGGAAGAGCAGATAGCAGAGAATACGGCAACCATCGTCTGGCAGATGACCTTCAGCCACTCAAGCCTGAATGGCGGAAAACCTGTCCAGGTGCGCGGTGTGACACTGATCCGCTTCACCGACCGCATCTATTATCACGAGGATTTCTTTGATCTGGGTGCCATGCTCTATCAACACGTGCCCGTGCTCGGATCGGTCATCAGGTACCTCAATAATCGGATGAGTGCCTAGTTATCGGGGGTTATGCATGTCTAACGGGAACATAGTCACTGGCAGCACAGTCTGGATCACTGGAGCCGGGTCCGGAATCGGCAAATCACTCGCACTTTTTTACGCTGCTCAGGGCCATCACGTTGTGATCAGCGGGCGCACTGTCGACAAATTACTTGAAGTCAGCGCCAGCGCCACGGCGCTGCCGGGAAAAATCTCCTGCCTGCCGTTCGACGTCAGCGATTCTGAGGCAGTGCCAGCCATCAGCGAGGCGCTTCAGGCAATTGTGCCCCACCTTGATCTTGTCATCCTCAACGCAGGCACCTGCGAATATATAAAAAAGCAAAACCTCGATCCGGCACTTTTCCGCCGCGTGATGGATACCAATTTTTTTGGCCTGGTGAACTCTATCAATGCGGCGTTGCCGCTGCTCAAAGCCGCGCAGCACAGACCCCATCTGGCGGGCATCTGCAGTCTTGCTGCGTTTATTGGGTTCCCGCGCGCTGAAGCGTACGGTGCCTCCAAGGCAGCCGCGAGTTACCTGTTACATTCGGTGCGAACCGATTTCAGCGACGTGATGGATGTCACTGTGGTTAACCCGGGATTTGTCACCACGCCCATGACAGCGGCCAATGACTTCCCAATGCCCTTCGAAATGGATGCTGACCAAGCGGCAGGACGAATAGCCAACGCGCTTCACAAACGCCCCCTGGAATACAATTTTCCCGGCCGCCTGACTGCAGGGCTGCGTCTGGCGCAACTGTTCAAAGGCATGTGGTACCGGAAGATCAGTAAACAACGCAGAAACAATCGTACTGTTCAGAGGGCGCCAGCTGGATGAACAGCGCTATCTACACGGGAATTGTAAGACACAAACGCTTACACCCGGTGCTGCATCAATTCAGCTACCGAGTATTTATGATGTACCTGAATCTGGATGAGCTAGAGGGTGTATTCTCGCGATCATGGCTGTGGTCGGCGCGCAGGCCTGCGCTCGCCTGGTTCCGTCGCAAGGATTTCCTGAAGCCTGAAACACCGGACTTGAAGCAGGCGGTGCTGGATTGCGTGTTTGAAGCCAGTGGAGAACGCCCTGATGGTGCAGTCTGCGTACTCACCAACCTGCGCTACTTCGGATACCTGATCAACCCTGTTAGCTGCTACTACGTTTTTGACAGGCACACTGACTTGCGGTTTGTTGTCGCCGAAGTCACCAATACACCGTGGGGCGAGAGCACTCACTACGTAATCCCGTGTGATAGTGACGCCAGCACAAAGTACCAGTTCCAGAAACAAATGCACGTGTCACCTTTTATGCCCATGAATATGACCTATCATTGGCGCAGCACTGTCCCCGCAAAGCGACTGAATCTGAATCTGCAGAACTGGCAGGATGGGCATCAGGTTTTTAATGCGAACCTGTCTTTAACAAAACAAGCCATCTCCACCAGTTCACTCAACCGTATACTGTTGTCGCACCCATTGATGACCTTAAAAATACTTGCTGCAATTTATTGGCAGGCACTAAGATTATTTGTTAAAAAAGTGCCATTTCAGGCACATCCTGGGCCAACGTCACACACAGACTCTGCAACAGAAGATCACTTGACGCACGCTACAACACGGAGAGACAAGCTATCATGAAATCACCGGGGAATCGTCAAACCGGCGCCGTTCAGACATCCACTCGCACGCAGATGTCAAATGACATTACCGGCCTGCCAATTCAACACCTGATGATTAAAGCCACAAGGGCTCAGCGTATTGCGCGCAGCCTTTTATTCAAAAAGCTCGCGCAGATCCGCTCAGGAAAAATCGTGATCGATGAGGGCAGTGCTGTCCATAGCTTTGGTGATGACCATGCAGACGCACTGACCGCTCATGTGACTGTGACACACCCGTCCTTTTATCCTGCGGTGGCATTTAATGGCAGTATTGGAGGTGGCGAATCCTATATGCAGCAGCACTGGCATACGCCGGATCTGGTGACATTGGTGCGTATCATGGTCAGCAACATGAGTATGCTCGATGCACTAGATGGTGGAAAAGCAGTGATGGCGCGGGTGATGGACAAACTTATGCATCTTCGCAATCGCAATACACTTGAAGGCTCTCGCAAAAATATTTCAGCTCACTACGATCTAAGTAATGAATTTTTTGCGACCTTCCTGGATCCCAGCATGATGTACTCGTCAGCTATTTTCCGTGATGAACAACAGAGTCTGCATGAAGCATCAATCAATAAACTCAATCACATCTGCCAACGTCTGCAACTTAAACCTGGTGATCATCTGATCGAGATAGGCACCGGATGGGGATCGATGGCAATTCATGCGGCGCGTCATTATGGCTGCAAGGTCACAACCACCACCATTTCCGAGGAGCAGTTTAATCACGCCACCAAGCGCGTTAAAGCTGAGGGACTGGAGGGGCAGGTCGAACTGTTACTCAAAGACTACCGCGACCTGACTGGCACTTATGACAAACTGGTTTCCATCGAAATGATTGAGGCTGTGGGTCATGAGTACTTTGCAAACTATTTTGAAAAATGCTCCTCCCTGTTAAAGGCTGATGGATTGATGCTGATACAGGCCATCACCATTTCTGACCAGCGCTATGAGTCTGCAAAGCGCACCGTTGACTTCATTCAGCGTTACATTTTCCCGGGGGGCTGCCTGCCCAGCAATAGTGTGATCGCGTGGCACGTGGCTAAACACACGGATCTGCAGATTGTTGGTCTCGAAGATATCACCCGCGACTACGCCATGACACTTGAGCGTTGGCGCAAGACTTTCCTCGGCAAAGTGCGCGACATACAGGGCCAGGGCTTCGGACCCGATTTTATTCGTATGTGGGATTACTACCTCGCTTACTGTCAGGGCGGTTTTATGGAACGAGTCATCCACACCGCACAGATTGTGATGGCAAAACCCCAGCATCGCATGCAGGCCTTGCATGCCCGGATACCTAAATGAGAACAGGCAAGTTGGTTGTATTAGGTACTGCTCTTTTGACGGCGATGGCGCTGCTGCCTGCACATAGTCAGGCTCAGCAACAGACGCAGCCGACGCTGCAGGCTCCCGACGAGAGCACCCTATGGACCATCGGCACAGCCTGGACTCCTGACCAATCTGCAGTGCTGTACTACGAGTATCATTTTGCCGAAAATCCTGATCTGCAGCTGTCAACGCGAGTGCAGTACCGGCGTGCAGATGGCAGCGTCTTTGCGGAGAAAACCATTGATTACTCGCGCTCGCTGACCGCACCGGACATACAGCATATTGATTATCGCAACACTGCCAGAATTATCACTGAGCTCACCGATGATAGCCGGGCGGCGATGATCAGAGTCGGATTTCAGGCTCATGACAGCCCGCGTTACCGGGAGGAATTGCTTGCACATCGTGAGTCGGTGGTGGTTGATGCTGGTTTTGACCCCTTTGTACGTAAACACTGGCAGTCATTGATTACGGGGGAATCTGTCAGCGCGGGTATGCTGGTGCCTTCACGTCTGGATACCGTCAGAGTTAGCCTGACCAAAGCCGATGCCAGTCACTGCGACCAGGCGTCAACGGCCGTGTATTGTTTTGTCATCCGGCCTGCCGGCATGTTGCGTGCGGTAGGCTGGCTGGTGGACCCAATCTATATCGGCTATGACCAGCAATCGCAACGATTAAAAATTTTTTATGGCATCAGCAATCTGCGCGACGACGATGGCGACCCTCAGAACGTGCTGATTACATTTGAGTATTTCCAGAACAACCAAACCACGAGCATCAGCAACGGTTTTCAGGAAGGCTGAGGTATAATCCCGCGCCTGATGCGGAGGAGTATCTGATGCCCTTAACAATCCCTGTTCGCCGGCAACATATCCATACCCGGCAGATCAACTTTCAAGGATACGAACGAGAGGACGGCCGGTTTGATATCGAGGCGCATCTGGTTGATACCAAAACCTATGCTTTTAGCAATAACTGGCGAGGAATGATTGAACCGGGTGTCGCTCTGCACGAGATGCTGTTACGGGTCACGATTAACGACAAGTTTCTGATTGAAGATATTGAAGCCGCCACAGACAACAGCCCGTTTGCCATGTGCCCTGAGATCGCCGCTGATTACAAAAAACTGATCGGCGTGACCATGGGGCCGGGCTGGCGTGGCATGATTCGCAGCCGTATGGGTGGTGTTAAAGGCTGTACACATCTGACAGAATTGCTGTACCCGATGGCAACGGTTGCCATTCAGACCATCCGCCCACTGCAGAATCATCGCCGCCGCCAAGCCGATTCAGACAGCCGCCACAGCGCCGGCAAACCTTTTGTGCTGAACACCTGCCACGCCTGGGCCGAGTACTCACCCGTAGTTCAGGAGAATGCACCGAATTTCTTCGTTGCGCGCGATCTCGGCGAGCTGATTGCCAGTGAATCCGCGGCACAGGCAAAGGACGTCAATCCAGCATCGGAATGACCAGTGTGACCGCCACTCCTTCATAATCCTTGATGTTGTCAGCTCTGATCTGCCCCTGGTGAAACTCCGCCACCAGGCGCGCAATGTGCAGACCCATGCCAAGATGCGGCTCACGCTGCTTCTCCTGCGGACGCACTGAAATCATGGAGTCAAACAGCCGGCCTTGCATTTTTTCGGGCAGATACGGACCATAATTGCTCACGCGCACAACCGCTCTGTCCTTGATCGCACGACAGAACACAGTGATAGGCTTTTTGTCGTAGCTGAACTCAACGGCATTGGCGATCAGTTTATCCATCAATTGCGCAATGTACTCAGGGACACCGTTGATCATCACGCAGCCTTCCAGGTCGGAGTCAATCACTGCATCCGGGTACGCCAGACGATAGCCCTCGACACAACCCGCCAGCACTTTCACCAGATCTATTTTTTCCTTTTCTGAGGTTTGCAGCATCTGTTCAAGGCGGGTCGCCTCGCTCATGTTGGTTAGAATCAGATTCAGCCGGCTGATGCCTTCTTCCGCGCGTTGAATGTACACCGCGGACTCCTTGTCCTGAGACACCATACCAAGATTCTCAAGAGACGAACGCACCACTGTCACCGGTGTGCGCAACTCATGCGACAAACGCGAAGACATATTCTCCAGATAACTTGTGTATTGACCTAATCGTTCCACCATGTTGTAAAAACTGCGGGAGAGGTCGCCGATTTCATCAGAACTAGTCGTAGCAATAATAGTGTTTTTCAGTCGCCCGTTATCATCGATAATATTCTCAGCCTGATTTCTGAGCGCACGTATCCTTGTTGAAATACGTGACGCAAAAAAGAACAAACCAAACGCTGCCAGCAACATCACACCAAGAATGGTATTAAACAGCGTTTCCATGGCCTGATTGCGGAAGGTTCTCAAGCCATTCATATTCTGATCAACAACCACCGCTCCCATAATTTCGCCGTCAGCATAAATTGGATAAGCCGCCTCCAGAATACGCGTCTGATCCTCATTGATGGTACGGAACTGCGTTTGTGCTACACCGCCCAGAGCGGAACTCAGATGCGCACCTTCCAGGCGGCTGCCCACGTAAAGCTCATCAATAAAGTCATTCGAGGGCTTGGTCAGAATCTGGTAATAAATAGGATGCAGCACCGTGTCTTCGAGAAAGCGCAGATAGCGGTTCCCGTCCTCAGCATCCTCGGGCGCCGTTAATGAAAGACCGGTCGCGGTCTGTATGTCTCCCACGCTGAGCAACACACGACGTGTCCTGTCGACTACCTGAATACGCGAGTCGGTGTAGCCCATGCCTTCGACAATTTTGTCGATTTCCGGCGTCGGCCGCTGCACCGCGCCAAGTCGCTCAATATCATTAATGTTAGAGGTTGCAACCACGGCAGTGACGTTGCGGGTCGTGGGGTCATCCACATCATAAACAGCAAAACCGAGGCTGGATCCTAACATCGTCAGCGGCATGCGCAGCTCTATTGTGTAGCCGTCCAGATTCTCGTACCACTGCCCGACAATACGCTCTTCATGTCTGAGTGAGCCAATATCACGAAGATCACTGCCAATTTCATAGACGTAAATAAACTCCGGACCTCGCGGGGACACCACATAACTCATCAACTCACCGTCCGGTGCGGTCATGGAGATTTGCAGAAAATCGCTGCGATGTATGCTAACGCTGTCAGGCGACCGATACACCAACTGGTTATCTACCACATTGATGTAGGCATACAGAAAACGATTGTGCTCGCCGACTAACAGCTTGAAATTCAGCGACTCATCGTTGTGGTAGTAGCGTGAGAATTCGCTTTGCGGATTAAGAGGCGTCGCGATGGTGTTAGCCCGCCCGTAAGACAATTCATAACGCTGATAGTCGCCCCAATCATTCAGCGTATTGTCATCAAGTCCAAGTGCGTAATAAATCGGATACACATACAGATTTTCGCTGCGCCGGGCGGGGCCAAATGTACCCTCGTCAAACAATTCCGGACGTTCATTCAACGCAGTCGCTAGTGCGCGGGCAGTGCCGAGCACCACCTGCTCCTGCCCGCGGCGCAGGTAGTCTTCCATTTCCAGGATGTAGCGGTAACCCAGCCACGGTATCACCAACAAGAAGCTGGACAGAAAAACCAGCTTGAAGCGGATACCAAATGGATGTTTAAGGGCGATGGTCATTGTGTGAATCCCCATAGATCCCAACATCGCCGCCGCCAATCATCTGAGTATTCCATCGATAACCCATGCCATACACCGTTTCAATGCAATCAAATTCCGGTGCCACCTGCATAAACTTTTTGCGGATACGTTTGACGTGAGAGGTGATTGTGCTGCCATCAACAAAAATCTTGGACTCTTGCATTAGCACCTGTCTACTTTTGACGTGACCTGGAAATTTGACTAACGCGTGCACCATCCAGAATTCAGTCACCGTCAGAGGCACAGCCTGTCCGTCCCATTGAATGGTCAGACGGCCTATATCCAGTACCAGTTTTTCACGCTGAAGCAGGTTTTCAGGCGAGGTGGGCTGATTCAGAGCGTCCTGGCGACGAAACAGCGCCGCAATACGTGCCGACAAGTGCGGCAGGCTGATGTCCTTGGTCAGGTAATCATCCGCCCCCATCCTTAACCCGCTGACGGTATCAAAATCATTGTCGCGCGCGGTCAGAAAGATAATCGGCAATGTTTCTGACATCGACCTCAGGCTCTGGCAGAGCGCAAACCCTCCATCAATCTCGTTCTCCAGCCCGATATCGATGATGGCTAGATTTGGCAGACGCAAATCGAAAGCTCGCATGGCGTCACGCCGGTTGGCAAAGGTCTGCACTTCATAACCCTGTTTTCGCAACACGTCGGCATAATTCTCACGTATTGCCGCCTCGTCCTCAACAATCGCAATTCGTCGCGCCATCTTGCACCATCCCCAATGTCATCCACGCCCGGCCGCACCCTGCATAGCGGGCTCAGGGCGCTGACTATACCGCATTTACACCGGCAACAAAGTGCCCTGCAGGCTTCGACACCATACGCCATGATTCTGACATGTTTGTTCAGCACAATGCCCTTGTTTACGCCTGCCATCGCGTTAAATCCCTTGTCTAATCCTCCGAAAGCAAGTGTTTTTGCTGAATCAACATGGCCTGGAGACTACCCCGATGAACACTACCCGACTGGTGATTGGAGACAAGAATTTTTCTTCATGGTCGCTACGCCCCTGGTTGTTGTTGAAAAATTTCGATATCCCTTTTGAGGAAGTCAATGTGGCTCTGTATCAGGGGAATACCGCTGAGAAACTCGGGCCATTGTCCCCCTCCCTGAAGGTACCTGCGTTTCAGCATCGCGATACCACGGTGTGGGACTCCATTGCGATCTGCGAATATGTTTCCGAAGCCATGCTCGATGGGAAAGGTTGGCCAAGCAGTCCACGCAAACGGGCAACAGCCCGCTCCATCTGTGCAGAAGTACATGCTGAATTCCCAAATCTCAAGCGCGACTGGCCGATGAACTGCAACCTGTCCGTCAAGTTATCCGTTACCGACGCAATTGCCGACGAGATTGCGCGTATCGATGCAATCTGGAGCTGCTGTCGCCGTAAACATGGCGCTGGCGGGGAATATCTGTTTGGGCGATTCTCAATTGCCGATTGTATGTATGCGCCCATGGCCATTTCCCTCAAGGCTTACGGTGCTGAACTGAGCTCAGTGGCACAAAATTATGCAGATACCATTCTTGCAAACGCATGGGTGCAGGAATGGATTCGACAGGGCAAAGCAGAACAGCGATCCCGGAGAGAATTGAGCTCTGTCAGTAGTTTGTAAGCGGGTGTCCGTGTTAAAACTAGCAAAACGTAGCATCTTGCACTCGAAGTAGCTCCTGGAGGTAGATTCTTGTAGTAGGCAAGATTCATTTACGCTAGGCTGACTTGATGATTATAAATTCCATCAAACTTCACCTTAAGCGAATCCTGCAACTTCATCTTGACTTTGAAGACCGTCTTGTAAGCATCACATTTGACCGGTTGTTTTTATTGTCGGCGCTGATGCTCCTGGGGACGGCAACGGGCCTGCTGATAACGATAACGTCAAGCTTGAGCTTTGCGACTGACACACAACAGCAGTGGCAAAAGGCCTTGGCTTGGAATTCCGGCCTTACTTTGCTGTCATTTACGATGCTGTGCTGGTGGACACGTCCCTCCTTGAAACTGTCCGCACTCTTACAAAAACGCATCACCCGGTTTGCTCATGCATTGGTATTGGCTACCGGCATTAGTATTACCAGTATTGATCAGCTGGTGACCCCGGCGGTTACCCCCTTTCTAATGGCCTGCACGGTGGCGAGCGTTTTGATCATCGTCAACCCACTGAAAGCTGTATTTATCTATTCTGCTCTGCTCGGTATTTACGCCGGAGCGATGATACTGACTCAAGCTGATCCCATCTTTCTCATTTCCAATCTGTTTAATGGACTGATGACGTGCTGCATGTCTGTTGGGTTTTCCTGGATTCTCTGGCAGCAAAAAATCAGCGCCTTGCAGCAGCAGGATGTTATCTTCCAGCAGCAACAGGAGTTGCAACAAAAGAACAGCCAACTGGAGCAGCTCGCGACGCGAGATGATCTGACAGGACTGGCCAATCGTCGCATGCTGCGGATTCTGACCACTGAAGAGCAAACGCTGATGATCCGACAAAACACTCCGGCGTGTTTGTTGCTGCTGGATCTGGATCTGTTCAAGAGCATCAATGATGAGCTTGGCCATCCCGCCGGAGATGATCTGTTGCGACAGTTGGGGGCGCTGCTACCACAAACGGTCCGAGCAACCGATTGGGTGGCCCGCTGGGGTGGAGAAGAGTTTGTAATACTGTTGCGAAATTCCGATGTCAATCAGGGTCTGCAAGTCGCAGAGCATGTGCGCACAATGATTGAAAATCATCGTTTTCACCTGCCGAATCTGTTGGGTGTCCAACATGACATTGCGATGACCGCGAGCATTGGGGTTGCCCAAATGGATGCAAAAGCGGATGACATGCTTGATCTGGCCTACAAGGCAGCGGACCTTGCGCTGTATGAGGCCAAGTCAGGCGGTCGAAATCGAGTCGTTTTGCATGCAAGTGCTGCCTGAGGAATGCCCCGCTGCTCCCGGAACCTTGATAAGAACTAAACCAGCCCACTTCCCGGGGCACACTAATGATACTCAGGCCCCGCGCGCTGGCAGCACATCCTTCAATTTCGCGGCCATCTCACGGATGCTGCGCTCAGTCTCCGCCCAATCGATACAGGCATCCGTTACTGATACGCCATACTTCAGATCACTCAGATCCTTGGGTATCTTCTGGCTGCCAAAGTTGATATTGCTCTCCAGCATCACCCCAACAATCGAATGGTTACCTTCCAGAATCTGATGTGCCACATCCTTTAACACCAGGGATTGAATCATCGGATCCTTATTGGAGTTGGCGTGACTGCAATCGATCATGATGTTGGTGCTGACGCCGCCCTTTCGCAAGGCCTCTTCCGTTTGCGCCACGTGAACAGAGTCATAGTTGGGGCCGGTACTGCCGCCACGCAATACCACATGCGCGTAAGGATTTCCCTTGGTGCGCACTACCGCCACCTGACCCGACTTGTTGATACCCAGGAAGCGGTGTGGATTGTTGACTGACTGCATGGCATTCACCGCCACCATCAGCCCGCCATCTGTACCATTTTTGAATCCAACAGCAGAAGACAGACCACTGGACATTTCGCGATGGGTTTGTGACTCGGTGGTGCGAGCACCAATCGCAGACCAGGCAATCATGTCCTGCAGGTACTGCGGGGAAATTGGGTCCAGCGCTTCAGTAGAAGCCGGCAGCCCCATGGATACAATGTCCAGCAGCAGCTTGCGACCCATTCGCAGACCATCCTGAATTCGGAACG
Source organism: Klebsiella pneumoniae (assembly GCA_945869725.1). Lineage (GTDB taxonomy): Bacteria > Pseudomonadota > Gammaproteobacteria > Pseudomonadales > Pseudohongiellaceae > Pseudohongiella. Next base: position 3,975 of record CAMBPO010000031.1, on the reverse strand, counting down.
TGTCATCCATGTAAGGATCATTGATCAGCCCTTTCCAGCCAATCGAGGTGCGCGGTTTCTCAAAATACACACGCATCACCAGATACAGCGTGTCTTTGACTTCATCTGCCAGCACTTTTAAACGCTCGGCATAGTCAATCGCGGCCTTGGTATCGTGAATGGAGCATGGACCCACCACCACAAACAGTCGTGGGTCTGTGCGATCCAGAATATTAAAAATTGTCTGACGCGCGTTGCGCACAGATTCCAGCGCAACGCCTTCCAGCGGCAGATCGGCTTTGAGCTGCGCCGGTGTCAGCAAGGTCTCAATCGACTCGATGTTCAGATCATCAGCTCTTAAATCAGTCATGAATTATTCTCTACTCTCAACTCTTATGTCGTCATAAACCCGGCAGACTACACCTTGTGGTACAGCTGTCGGCCGGTTCGGTTGTACTGATCAGCCATCTCTTCCATACCGGTTTTGATGGCATCGTCCAGCGCCTGCTGGTCAGCCTCCGAAACAACAACTGACTCTTGCGCTGACTCCAGTCCCGCCGCGTACTCGCGTACTTCCTGTGTAATTTTCATCGAGCAGAACTTGGGACCACACATGGAACAGAAATGCGCGACCTTGCCGGACTCCTTGGGCAATGTCTCATCGTGGAATGCGCGCGCGGTTTCCGGGTCAAGACCCAGATTAAACTGGTCCTCCCAGCGGAATTCAAAGCGCGCCTTGGACAGTGCATTGTCGCGCAGTTGTGCGCCGGGATGACCTTTGCCCAGATCTGCTGCGTGCGCTGCGATTTTGTAGGCCATCAGGCCATCTTTCACATCTTGCTTGTCCGGCAATCCAAGGTGTTCTTTGGGAGTCACGTAGCACAACATGGCGCAGCCGAACCAGCCGATCATGGCGGCACCGATCCCGGAGGTAATGTGGTCATAACCCGGTGCGATATCTGTGGTGAGCGGCCCCAATGTGTAAAAAGGTGCCTCGTCACACACTGCCAGCTGCTTGTCCATGTTCTCTTTGATCATATGCATGGGCACATGGCCAGGGCCTTCGATCATGGTCTGAACATCGTGTTTCCAGGCGATTTTCGTCAACTCGCCCAGGGTTTCCAGCTCAGCAAACTGGGCAGCATCATTGGCATCGGCTATTGAGCCGGGGCGCAGACCATCACCCAGCGAGAACGACACATCATAAGCCTTCATGATTTCGCAGATGTCTTCGAAATGTGTATAGAGGAAATTTTCCTTGTGATGCGCCAGACACCACTTGGCCATGATGGAACCACCGCGCGACACAATACCGGTGACACGTTTGGCCGTCAGCGGCACATATCGCAGCAACACCCCGGCATGAATGGTGAAGTAATCCACGCCCTGTTCGGCCTGCTCGATCAAGGTGTCACGGAACATTTCCCAAGTCAGGTCTTCAGCAACGCCGCCGACTTTTTCCAGTGCCTGATAAATGGGTACGGTACCAATGGGCACCATGGAGTTACGGATAATCCATTCGCGGGTTTCATGTATGTTTTTGCCGGTGGACAGATCCATCACGGTGTCTGCACCCCAACGTGCTGCCCATGCCAGTTTTTCAACTTCCTCTTCGATAGATGAAGACACCGCTGAATTGCCGATGTTGGCATTTACTTTCACCAGAAAGTTGCGGCCGATAATCATCGGTTCGATTTCAGGGTGATTGATGTTAGCTGGAATAATGGCCCGGCCACGGGCAATTTCTGCGCGCACAAACTCTGGGGTAATTTCTTTGGGAATCGCTGCTCCAAACGACTGCCCCGGATGCTGCACACCCAACGCAGCGTGCTCGCGAGCCTGTGCCAGGCTCATGTTTTCACGTATGGCAACAAATTCCATTTCCGGGGTCACTACGCCCTGGCGTGCATAATAAAGCTGACTGACATTGGCGCCGGCTTTTGCGCGGCGAGGCTTGCGGATATGCTCAAACCGCAGGTTTGCCGTTTGAATGTCATCCTGACGTTGTTTGCCAAACCGGGATGAAACACCCGCCAGCAATTCCGTGTCGCCGCGCTCTTCAATCCAGCGTCCGCGAATGGCCGGTAGTCCGGCACGCAGATCAACAGGGAATGATGGATCGGAATATGCACCTGAGGTGTCATACACGAGGATTGGTGGATTGTGTTCAAGGCCTTTTTCAGTGTCTGTGTGCGCCTGGATGATCTCGCGCATGGGCACCAGAATATCGTCGCGGCTACCTTTTACATACACTTTGCTTGAACTTCCGAACGTGTATCGGGTTCTGTCGTCCAGTTCGGTAATTCTGTCGAGAAAGTGTTCGGGCTTGGCACTCATTACTCTATCCTGCCTGTATGGATGCACGCGGCTTGCGGAGCCGAACTGTGCAGTGATCAAAAGTGGGCTGACATTATGCCTGATAAGCTTGCAAAGTGTTAACGGAAGCGGCTCTGCCAAGGGTGCAAATTGTGGCTTATGGCACTTGGACGCCGGCCGTCAACACTGTGTAGAATGCCCGACAAACCGAAAAAGGCGCTTGTTACGTATGATTGTCTGGATGGCGACAATCGGGCCTGAAAACGGGACCAATAAAAAGGCATCATCCGGCAGATGTCTGCAGTTAAACGCAATTGGCTTTTGCAGCGTCTATAACAGACTCTGAGCGCTTGCGTTTCAGATAATGAACTTTCTCACAGGATTTCTGATTATGGGACGAATTACCCGCACGATAGTTATCGCGGCAGGACTGCTTGCATGTGTAAAACCGGTATTTGCCGACGATCTGGTCAGCATACTCGAACTGGCCATGCGCAATGACCCGGCGCTGCGTCAGGCACAGGCTCAGCTCAATTCCGGACAAGAACAGGTACGCCTGGCGCGCGCCAGTTTGTTACCACAGGTCAGCGCAAACCTGTCCGAGCAGCGTCAATCTACCGGGCCCGAAGGCACCATCAGCTTTTCTGATCTGAACGCCAACACACGCCGTTATGGCGTTAACATCCAGCAGTCGCTACTGAACATGACCTCCTGGTACAGCTACCAGGGTGCCAAGGAAGCAGATCAGGCACGGTTCTACAATTTTGCTGCGCAGGAGCAAGAACTGATCATCCGTGTTGCTTCAGCCTACTTCAATGTCTTGCGCGCCATTGATGATCTCAGCACCAGCCGGCAGGAAGAAGAAGCGGCCATGCGGCAATTTGAGCGAACCCGTCAGCGTGAAGAAGTGGGGCTGGTCGCCATCACTGAAGTCTTTGAATCACAAGCAGCCTACGATCTGGCGCGCAACAACACCATTCTGGCTGAAGACGCTGTTTCGTCCAGCTACGAAGCGCTGGAAGCCATCACCGGGCAACCGCATCCTAATCTGGAAATCCTGCGAGAAGACTTCCCGGTGACACCTGCGGATGGCGAAATGGAAAGCTGGGTCCAGGAAGCATTAAACAGCAACCCGCAATTGCTGGCTGCAAATTACAGTGTGGAAGCTCAGGCCAGAACGGTTCAGGCGCGTCGTTCTGAACATTTGCCAACCATCGGTCTGCAGAGCAGCTACTCCAACACCGACTCCAATACTGGCCAAGGGGCGGATGGCAGTGTGCGTTCGACGGGTGTGATTGAAGGCTTCAGTGTTGCAGTGCAGGTCAGCATTCCCTTGTACTCCGGTCATGCCGTTACCGCGCGCCGCAGTCAGGCAGAGTACGACCTGATTGCCCAGCAAGAGCAGGCCAGTCTGATCCGTCGGCAGACCACGCAGAATATCCGCAATGCCTATCGCCGGGTAAACACCGACGCACTGGTTATTGCCCAGCGCCAGCAGGCCATTGTTTCTGCCCAGTCAGCACTGAATGCCATCGAAGCAGGTTACGAGGTAGGCACCCGCAACATCGTTGATGTGGTGCAGGCTCGCCAGCAACTGTTTGTGGCACTGCGTAACTATTCTGATGCTCGCTACAACTACGTGGTGGACACCCTGCAACTGAAGCGCACTGCCGGTGTACT
>CAMBPO010000030.1 GCA_945869725.1 Klebsiella pneumoniae | reverse complement strand
AGCATGGTGGCGCCGGGTTCCAGCGAAGCGTCGTAGGGGCCCATGTCCTGCACGAGGCGGCTTGTGCGCTTCTCCGCATCAGCAACTTCGTGCAGCGCAGTGCGATTCCAGCGCAGGTCCAGCAGAATTATTTGCACGGTGTTGCCGGGCTCGCCGTAGACATACGACGTATAAATGCCATCCGGCCGCGAGCGGCGCTCGGAGTCTGCAGGCTCGCCCCAAAAATCCAGCATCACTTGCCGCGACGCTTCTTTGGACGGGTACTCGAGTCCACCGTCATTGACGCCGTAGTCGTGATCATCCCAGATCGCCACCACGTCAGTCTGCTGGCGAAGCTGCTGAAAACCGGGCACCGCGCCGAGTTGCTTGTACTTGGCCTGCAGCACTGCAGGGTCTTCGCTGTCGCCGTAGATGTTGTCACCCAGAAATACAAACACATCGGGTTTTGCCGCATTAACAACGTCCCAGACGGGTTGTGGTTTATCCTGATGCACGCAGGAACCAAATGCGATGCGGTTGATGGGTTCACTGCGTGAAGCTGGTTGCGCCTGCGCTTGAGAGGCCGCTTGCGTTTCAGAGGCGGCCTGCGCTTGAGCGCCAACAGGCACTCGCAGCAATGAGGCGCCGGCGATCAGCGCGCCCAGCACCCGAGTAAACACACGCCTGGAAAACGGCTTTCGCAACAGCTCTGTATTCATTGTGGCAGAAATTCCTGCATCGGTTTACCCATGGCTGGGTTGTATTGCGTGTAGTCCTCACCCATCCAGTTCAGCAGGGTTGCTGCGATTTGATTGGCTCCCAGACAGCTGTCGGTTTGCAAAAGCCCGTTGACAGGGACACCCGGCCCCATCGCTGCCATCCAGATATTTTCAGAACCGATAATGCCCTGCGGGTAATCTGCGGCCAGCCCACTCATGTAGTTTTCAACCGCGCGTTTACTGGCGTGGTGCAACCAACTTTCCAGCGGCTCTTCGCCACGGCCGTGATCCACGGTGATAAAAATGGCGGTGTTGTCCTTGTAGTAGTCTAGGCTTTGTAAGGTATTCCACACATCTTCAATAAAACCATCCACACGGCGCGTAGCAACCACGTACTCGTCGTAGTCGCCTTCGTGCGCAAAGTCATCCGGCTCGCCATAGGCAATATGCACCACACGGCTCTCGGTACGTTTTAGCCACGACAGCGCATAGTGGTGGGTAAAGGCATCGTGACGCACGGTTGGCCAGTGTGGCGACACATCGGCGTGCAGGGTGTTTAACATCTCCTCAAATTCATTGGCCGGCTGATCACTTAATCCAATATTCACCGGAATGCCGCTGCGCTCGACGTTGTAAATCGCCGGGAATACATTCCACGATGCAAACGCCGCCATGCGCCCACTAAACGCCGGGTTAGCACCGAGCAACTCCAGCAGGGTTTTTTCCGGATTGGGGACGGAGGCGTTGGAGTTGATGGCATCGTTGATCACACCACTGAGAATTTCGTTATAACCGGGGTGAGAAAAATTCCAGTCATTGGTGAGCACCGCGCACGAGCCCTTGCTGTGATCTCCGACCACCGTGCCCTGCTGCATCACCGTGTTATGCAAAAAGGGCATCAACTTTTGAGCACGCAGCGCAGGGTCGTCGTGCCAGAACTCAGCCATCAACTGCTCGGCCACGTCCGTGTACTCGTCGTGTGTCGCCAGCTCCGCACTGATGCCGGAAAACGCCTCCTGCCAGCGCACGCCATCAATGGTGATCAGCACCACATTGTCAGCGGCGAGAACGGTTTGTGTGCCCAGCAGGGCCAGCAAGGCTGCGCCTGACAGATATCTCTTCATCGTCTTTTCTCCTGATCAACAGTTTTCATGTGGGGACGGAGGTCGCAGAGCTCCGTCCCCAACCGTCCCGAGCATGATCCTATGACTGTTTGATGGCGGCACTGTGACAATAAAGGAGATGAAGACGAAGCTTTTTGACCTCACTCCCCCTGACGGGACAGATGGGTAGCCGTAGGAGAGCGAGCAACAATCAGACGCGTAGCGTCGTTGCGAGGAACCTCCGGCTCGCCAGCTGGACCTTACGCTGAAAGAAGTGAAAGATGGGGACGGCGGAGGCATGGGGACGGCGCGCTTCGACCACCGTCCCCATGCCTCACTCCCAGATGCGCTCCACCGGCACAGGCTTCCTGGGCAGCGGATCTTCGCGCATGGCAGCGTTATACAAAAACGAGGCAATCACCACGGAGGCCTGCATCAGGTCGTCACGGCGTGCGTAGTCGTAAGTGTCCAGATGTGAATGGTGCGTGCGCGTGGAATAATCCAGTCGGTCCTGAATAAACTGGAAGCCAGGCACACCCACATCATCAAACGGAATGTGGTCAGTAGAACCGGTGTTACGCAGCGTCACGGTGTCAGCACCCAGATCATTAAACGGCTTTAACCAGGCTTCAAAAATCGGTTGTACTGCCGAGTTTTCCTGCGCATAAACACCACGAATCTTGCCACTACCATTGTCCATATTTAAGTAAGTGACATGGCGCTCATGGCCAGGCAACAATTGAAGCGGCCATGTCACATCACGCACTCGCGCAGGGATTGCTAACTGCTCCGGATCGGTTGATGCCGGGCGCGTGGCAATGTACTGGTCAACATAAGCGCGGCTGCCGATCAGCCCCTGCTCTTCACCCGACCACAGTGCGATGCGGATGGTACGTTCAGGCTGCACACCAATGGCCTTAAGAATGCGCACCGCTTCCATAATGGCGGCAACACTGCCGGCGTTATCGGTTGCGCCAGTGCCGGCATGCCAGGAGTCAAGATGTGCGCCGACCAGCACAATATCATCGGCACTACGGCCACGGCCGGGGATTTCCGCTATGGTGTTGTAGGCGTTCAGATCATCATCATGAAAGCGCGCAACCACTTCCAGTGATACTTCCACCGCGCGCTCGTCGTCCAACAAACGCGTTAATGTGTTGTAGTGTTCAGCGGCCATCTGCAACGAGGGCACGCCGGGATGGGCATCGGCATCCTGTGCAGCGCCAGCGCCAAGTCGCACAATACCGTAGTCACGTGAACTGATGTACAGCGTGGCGACCACACCTTCGTCCTGCAGGTAGGCGTTAAGCTTCTCGCGGAAGTGGAAAGTGCGGGCTCGAGCACCAGCCTCGGGTGGCGTGGCGTCCGAGGGAATCGGGAAGTTGATCAGATTTTCCAGTGTATCGTCATCGTGACGATGCACCATTGGGGCGTCACCTTCGGCAATCACGCGCGGCTCTTCCATCATCAGAATTTTGCCAGCGAGTTTGCCGCGATGCTCTTCCAGATCGTCATCGTCTGCCAGCGTGATGCGCATCACTTCGCCTTGCACCACACCATTGGTTGCCGGCGTCCATGCGCGTGGATACGCAATCAGCGGCTCTTTTCTGGGCGATTCCATATGCAGAGACACGCGGTCAAACGACCAGCCTTTGCCAAAATGGAAAGGCTCCAGGCGTGCATTGCTCAAGCCCCATTCCGCCAGTTTGTCGCGGGTCCACGCATTGGCCTGATCCATGCCAGGAGATCCGGTTAACCGCGAACCAATCACATCAGTCAGCTGCCAGAGCGTATCCATCACCTGGGAGCGATGCAGGCCTTCCTGACGGATGCGGGTGATCACATTCAGATCAACCAGTTCAGCCGCCGGATCGCTGGACTGGGCATAGACGGTACTGCTGTAAGGCGCGTAGGTACTGAACAAAACTACTGCAGTGGCAATAACGGCGGGTTTAAATAAGTTAAGCATGGTGAGGGGTTCTCCGTAGATTCATCCGGAGAGTAAACCGTTTGCGGCGGACCAAACAAGAAAAAGATGGAGACGGGGCCAGCTGGGCAGCCGGAGCTGAGCGAGCAACAATCAGACGCGCAGCGTCGTTGCGAGGAACCTCCGGCTGGCCAGCTGGCCATGCACTGAACTGCGAGTGGGCTATGGGGACGGAGCTCTTCGACCTCCGTCCCCATTACCTGCCGTCCCCTGGCGGGACACCGGAAGGGACAGATGGGTAGCCGGAGGTGAGCGAGGGGCAATAAAGACGCCAACGGCGTCGCCCTGAGGAACCTCCGGCTGGCCAGCTGGCCATGCACTGAACTACGAGTAGGGGGCTATGGGCAACCGCCAAGACACAGGGTATGATCCACCCTCTGCAGAATACCTGCTTGACTAGTCAGTGAACTGGAGTCACCAAAAACACAATTATGCTGATCCGGATGTACCGCAATCTCAAACGCAATATCACCGAAGACGGACTGATTATCAGCAGTTCCGGGTTTCTGGTGAACAATATGGTGGGCAAAATCGATTTTTCGCGGCCACTGCGTATTCTCGAAATTGGCAGCGGCCGCGGAGCGTTCACGCGTGAATTGATCAGTCGCATGTCGCCGGACTCACAGCTGGACATCTGCGAAATCAAAACGGAATACAACACCTGGATAGAACAACTGATCAGCGCCAATACTGACAAACATATCAGTCTGCATAATTGTTGTGTGACACAGCTACTGGTGGAGGCCGAACGTTATGACGTTATCCTCTCCTCGCTGCCCCTGAAGAATTTTGAAGATCCCAACAGCCAACACGCATTTTTGTATCAGGTGATCAATGCCATGCGCCACGGCCTTAAAGACGGCGGCATCTACCTGCAGTATCAGTATTTCAAAAGCAACAAGTCAGACATTGAACAGGTGTTTGGCAAAAAAATGGATGATGTGAGTTTTGTGCCGCTTAACATCCTGCCCGCGTTTGTTTACAGCATGTCCAAGTAAATTCAACGACCGGCCATTCCCGGTCCCTGCAACAGCCGCATACTCCCATCAGTCTTTGTAGTACACCATCTGGTGCGTGGTCGCCAGTAAGGTGCCGTCGGCCGACCATAACTCGGCGCTCTGATCCGAATAGCCATTGTGGTAGACCTGCGCGCGCGCGCAGCCCAGCACGTAATCACTGCCGATCTGCGTCAGCGCCTGACTGTCGACATGGAAATACGACGTCATGGTTACTGTGCCTATAGGTGTCCAGCGCTGGCGACGAATAAACACCCGCGGAAAAAACACGTCGCACAAGGACGCCAGAGACGGAAAATCCAGTGTGCGTGGCGGCTGATCCCGCACCCACAAGCTGGATTGGGCATTGGGCTGCTCCTGTGGCCCGTCGATCATGGCCTGATCCAGTGACACCATGCCGTTGATGTATCGCAGGTCATAACAGTGAGTAAACCGCGGTTGTTTACTCCAGTTCAGGCGCGCCAGTGTCTCTGGTGCAGGTTGCCCGCCCGGGAACACGGCATCAACGGCCGACCAGGTTTCACGTCGCACAGCAAACACGGCCGTACACATGGCGACCAATTGCCCTTGTTGAAAGGCCTGAATCAACCAATGCTGGGTAGAGCGATTAGTACGCACCGGATTGGCATCAATCTGCATCACGTCGTCGTTGATGGGCGCTGCAAAATGCACGGTCTGCGCGACCGGCTCACCGAGTCGCTGCGGATGCAGTAATGCGCCATTCAACAACAGCGCGGCGGTGACACCGCCAAACGGGCCGACGGCATTGGCATAGGCCGGATGCGGGCTGGCGGTGTAGCGGCCTGGCGCGGTTTGTATTAAGGCAATGGCCTCATCCAGCGGATGCAGGGGGTTGGCAGACATGGATTGAATTCTCCTGCAGGTTTAACTGTGCGGATGCGACCAACCTTCGGCCAACATCTCAAGTATGCGTGTCATCGCTTCGCGGTCATTCAGTTGATAGGCCGATTTGAGAAACTCGTCGGCGTTAAGTCCGCCATGTTCAGAGATCGAGTCGCGTCGGTAACTGAAGCGCACGGCAAACTGCCCGGGCTGCGGCTCTTCGATGGCAATCAGACATTCGGCATGCATAGGCTGGTGGCGACCATCAATCAGTGAATGGATATGATCTTGCGGTGACAGCGTCACCCGGTCGTGCAACTGAGTATCGGCAAAACGAATTACTCTGACAAAGTTTCTGTCATCACCGGGTTGTAGTGTGCACTCCAGGCCAGGCGTGAAAAAACCCGGGTATTGCGCACGAAACACCAGCGCCTTCCACAAGTCAGCGCGACTGATGGCCTTGGCATCAACCGGAACAACATGTTCAAAGTGCAGCATGGAACGGGGCAAACGAATTATCCTTCCGGGTCAGCCGGGATTAAACATGTGGCAGGGCCTGGCAAGTCTAACCGGCCGCAGCAGAAACTGTACACCCACTCTTGCCTTCGTCAGGACTTCGTGTAAGTTTTGGATTTTTCCACTGAGAAAGCTCATCGCATTATGTCAATCTGGACACGTCAACCTGATCTTCAGCTCATCACCGAACACGCCAACCATACCGCCGCCAGCACACTGGGCATTGAATACACCGAGGTAGGTGACAATTTTCTGCGCGGGCGCATGCCCGTTGACCATCGCACTGTGCAGCCTTACGGCATTTTGCATGGCGGCGCCTCCGTGCTGTTTGCCGAGACGCTGGGCAGTATTGCTGCCAATCATTGCCTGCACCAGGACAATAAAGTGGCTGTGGGACTGGATATCAATGCCAACCACATCCGCCCAGTCTCCAAAGGTTGGGTTATCGGCACGGCCACTGCACTGCATATTGGCAGCACCACGCAGGTCTGGGAAATCCGCATTGAGACCGAGCAGGGGAAAACTGTGTGTATTTCGCGACTGACCATGGCAGTGGTGCCAAAAACCGCCTGAACTATTTCGGCGCCGACCGTGTCACACGTCAAACCCCTTGTTGAAAGCACGGCCACCCTCGGTTATTGTTCGCGCTAGTCTCGCGAGCAATAACAACACAGGAACTCTTCATGGAAGCCTTCGTCACCACCATTAACAACATTATCTGGAGTCCGGCACTGGTTTTCCTGTGTCTGGGAGCCGGCCTGTTTTATTCCGTGCAGACCCGTTTTGCCCAGGTACGGTTGGTGCGCGAGATGTGGCGGTTGCTGTTCGCCAAAAACTCTTCGACCGAAGGGATCTCTTCATTTCAGGCGCTGGCGGTGTCCCTGTCTGGTCGGGTTGGCGTAGGCAACATTGCCGGCGTTGCCGCAGCGATTGGTTTCGGAGGACCCGGCGCAGTGTTCTGGATGTGGGTGGTCGCTTTCCTTGGCGCCAGCACCGCGTACGCAGAATCAACCTTGGGTCAGCTTTATAAAGTCGAAGAGGATGGCCAGTATCGCGGCGGTCCCGCGTACTATTTTGAACGCTGCCTGGGACAACGCTGGTTAGCAGTGTTGTTTGCGGTATCGGCTATTGTTGCCTGCGGCATGTTCCTGCCGGGCGTACAGGCCAATGCGGTAGGCAACGCGGTGACGCAGATTTTTGGTGAAGGCAGCATCGTGGCCACGCAGTTTGGTGACGTCGGAGCCAATAAGCTGGTGGCGCTGGCAGTCATCCTGATGATTCTGGCGTTTATCATTTTTGGCGGTATCAAACGCATTGCCAGCTTTACGCAGATTGTGGTGCCGTTTATGGCAATCGGCTACATCATCATGTCGATGATTGTGGTGTTCCTGAATTTTGATCAGGTGCCTGCGATGCTGGCCCTGATCATCGGAGACGCGTTTACGGCGCAGGCCGGTTTCGGCGCAGCGATTGGCTGGGGTGTACGACGCGGCATTTACTCCAATGAAGCCGGGCAAGGTACCGGACCTCACGCGGCAGCGGCGGCTGAAGTGGATCACCCGGCACAGCAGGGACTGGTGCAGGCATTTTCGATTTACGTTGATACACTGCTAGTGTGCTCTGCCACAGCATTTATGATTCTGATCACGCAACAGTACAACGTGCAGGGCACGTTGCCGGCTGGCGAATTCCTGGTACAGAATGTTGCGGCTGACACGGTAATCAGTTCCGCTGCCTTTACTCAGCTGGCACTGGAAAGTGTGTTTGGCGGGTTTGGTCCGATCTTTGTGGGTGTTGCGCTGTTCTTCTTCGCCTTTACCACCATTCTTGCCTACTACTACATTGCTGAAACCAACATCGCCTACCTGAACCGCTACTTCAAAGCGCGCATTCCGCTGTCGGCACTCAAGATTGTGCTGATGACGATGGTGGCCTATGGCATGGTTAACAGCGCGGGTTACATCTGGACAATCGGCGACATCGGCGTGGGCCTGATGGCATGGATTAACATCCTGGGCATTCTGGCCATCTTCTTTGTGGCCAAGCCGGCAATACTGTGCCTGCGTGACTACGAAGCGCAACTGAAGGCTGGTGGTCCGATTGGATTTGACCCCCAAAGCCTGGGCATCAAAAACGCCACGTTCTGGGAAAAACGTCTGGAGAAACAGGTCGACTCTGCGGTAGCCGTTGCCGAAGTACAGGCCAATACACACACCAAGCACTGACGCCTCAAGGACAAGACCCATGCGCGCACCGCTGGTTGTCGATCTGGATGGCACGCTGATTCATACGGACATGCTCCATGAATCAGCGCTGAAAGTCCTGCGCGATCATCCGCTGAGCACCTTGCTGATCCCGCTCTGGTTACTGCGCGGCAAAGCGGTGTTAAAAGAGCAATTGGCCAGCCGCCTGATATTTGATGCCAGTGCCCTGCCTTACAATGAACAACTGCTACCCTGGTTACGCAAGCAAAAGTCTGAAGGTCGCACACTGATCCTGTGCACAGCGTCTGATCAGAAGATTGCCGACGCTGTCGCCAGTCACCTGAATTTATTCGACGAGGTGATGGCCAGCGATGGCCATACCAATCTGTCTGGCGCCAACAAAGCCAATGCGCTGTCACAACGTTTTTCTCCGACGGGGTTTGACTATGTGGGTAACTCCCACAAAGACCTGCCGGTGTGGCAACAGGCCACTCGTGCGATTGTGGTGAACGGCGCGCCGGGGCTGGCTGACAAAGCGCGCCGGGTCTGTCAGGTCGACCATGAATTTCCGCCGCCCAAAGCCAGTCTGATGACTTGGTTAAAGATGATTCGGGTACACCAATGGTTGAAGAATCTGCTGTTGTTTGTGCCCTTGCTGGCTGCCCATCAGTTTGATAACCCGGCACTGTTGCCCGTGATGATCATGGCGTTTTTTGCCTTCAGTTTCTGCGCGTCAGCGGTGTACATCACCAACGATCTGTTGGATCTGGAAAGTGATCGCCTGCATCCGCGTAAACGCCGGCGCCCGTTTGCCTCGGGCCTGTTGCCCGCCTGGCAGGGCGTGATCCTGATGCCCGCTTTACTGCTCGCCAGTGTGTTGCTGGCGATGCAAGTTGGCACGCAGTTTTTGCAGTGGCTGGCACTGTATTTTGTGCTGACCTGCGCCTACTCATTTGGTCTGAAACGGCTGGTACTGGTGGATTGTATGGCCCTCGCCATGCTCTATACGCTGCGGATTATTGCCGGTGCGGCTGCCGCAGGCACCGTAGTGACCTTCTGGCTGCTGGCTGAATCTGTGTTTCTGTTTTTGTCACTGGCCTTTGTGAAGCGTTATGCAGAGTTGCGAATGTCGGTGCAGACCGGCGCTGTCAAGGCACATGGCCGCGGTTACTACACCACTGATGCACCCATGATTCAGACACTTGGCATTATCTCGGGATACATCGCGGTGCTGGTATTGGCGCTGTATCTGAATACGGACGCGGTGATGCAACTGTATCGGTATCCGGCGTTTGTATGGGCGGCCATCCCCTTTATGCTGTTCTGGATCAGCTGGATGTGGATGCAGGCCAACCGCGGCAACATGCACGATGACCCGCTGGTGTTTGCAGTCAAAGACAAAGCCAGTCTGTTGGCCGGCCTCGGTTTTGCCTTGGTGCTGGTGATTGGTACGGTAGGCTGGCCATGGTAGCGGTGTCTTCGTGGGGACGCCTGAGCAACGAGGCACATCAGGTTCAGGTGCTGGCCGATCGCAGCGCTGCAGTTGCCCAGGTGCGCGGCAACAGCCCTGGCATCTGCTATGGAAATGGACGCAGCTACGGCGACGTCTGCCTGAATCCGGGCGGGCATCTCTGGCAGACCCGCTCACTCAATCGCTTTATCAGTTTTGATGAGCAGACCGGGCGTTTGCGCTGTGAATCCGGTGTTTTGCTGCGCGATATCCAGCGCACGTTTATGCCGCGCGGCTGGATGCTGCCGGTGACGCCGGGCACGCAACTGATCACCGTGGGCGGCGCAATCGCCAATGACATTCATGGCAAAAACCACCATAAGTCAGGCTCCTTTGGCGACCATGTACATGCTCTGCGTTTGCTCAGAACCGATGGCACTGTGCTCGACTGTCACAGCGCGGGCGACGGCGCAGACATGCTCAGGGCCAGCATTGGCGGCATGGGGTTAACCGGCGTGATCCTGGACGCAGAACTGCAATTGCGCACAGTCAACAACCCGTGGTTAACCACCGATACCCTGCCCTACCACTCGCTGGACGAGTTTTTTAATCTGGCAGAGCAATCCGAACACGATTGGGAGCACACGGTGTCATGGATTGATTGCCTGTCGGGCAGTCAGGCGCGGGGTATTTTTCTGCGCGCCAATCATGCAGATGCACCGCCTGCCGGCGCAAAAGAGCCAGGCCGCAAGCAGTTGAATATGCCGTTCACCCCACCGCTGTCGCTGGTCAATGGCTTGAGCCTGCGGCCCTTTAATGAGCTGTATTATCGGCTGCAGGCGCGCAAGGCCGGCGCCGGTTTTGCTCACTTTGAACCGTTTTCATATCCGTTGGATGCGCTGCACAACTGGAACCGCATGTACGGGCCGCGCGGCTTTTATCAATTCCAATGTGTGGTGCCAACTGCGGATGCAAAACCCGCTATTGCTGCCTTGCTGGATAGTATCCGCAAAGCCGGGGCTGGTTCATTTCTGGCCGTGTTGAAAACCTTTGGTGACCGACCCGCGCCTGGCTTGCTGAGTTTTGCCATGCCTGGTGCAACACTGGCACTGGATTTCCCCAACAAAGGTGCAAAAACCCTCGCATTGCTGGATACACTGGACAGTATTGTGCGCGAGTGCGGCGGACGATTGTACGCGGCCAAAGATGCACGTATGCCGGCAGCGCTGTTTGCCGCCGGTTATCCTGACTTGCCAGACTTTATTAATTTCCGCGATCCGGGTATCAGCTCGGCGATGTCGCGCCGGCTGCTCGGCAGCTGAATAACCCTACCTACCTTCAGAGACCTCATCATGGCAACTGCCCCTGGCATCCCTCAACATATTGTCATCATCGGCGCGACCTCCGGCATCGCCGAACAGTGTGCACGCCTGTGGGCTCAGCAAGGTGCCAGACAACTGGTACTGGTGGCGCGCAATCAACAAAAATTGCAGTCGATTGCCCAGGACCTGCAGGTCCGCAACCCTGCAGCACAGATCAGTTGCCATAGCGCAGCGTTCACTGACCCGCTGGCAATCAACACCTTGGTAGACTCAATTGTGCAGCACAGCTGCCCGGATCTGGTGTTGATTGCTCACGGCACGCTGCCCGACCAGGCGCTATGCCAACAGGATCTGGCCAGCAATGCCGAGGCACTGCAGATTAACGGCGTGTCGCCGGTGCTGTTTGCCGAGGCCTTTGTGCCGCATCTGCTGAGCGCAGGTCGGGGCACGCTGGTGGTCATCGGGTCGGTGGCGGGCGACCGCGGGCGCAAATCCAACTACGTTTACGGCGCCGCCAAAGGTCTGGTGACCCGTTATGTGCAAGGCTTGCAACATCGCCTTGCCCTTGCTGGCAGTACTGTGAAGGTTGTGCTGGTTAAACCCGGCCCCACCGACACGCCGATGACAGCGCATCTGAAACAACAGGGCGCCAAGCTCGCCAGTGTTGAAGAGGTTGCCGCCAGCATTGTGAAAGGCATTCAGGCGGGCAAACCCACTGTTTATGCGCCTGCAAAATGGGCACTGATCATGATGATCATCCGCCACTTGCCGCGTTTTGTGTTTAACCGGATGGATATCTGATGACAATGTCGGGCGCGCACATCTTACTGCACAGAAGCTTGTTGCTCGCGGCCTTCGGCACTGCGTTGTATTTTGTGCTGACCACCATCATTGGCATGATCAACAGCTACACACCGGTGCCCTATTGGGATATGTGGGGCGGCACACTGGGTTTTTACATCGCACACCGCGATGGGGATATCAGCATCTGGTGGTCTCAGCACAACGAGCACCGCATTGTGCTGTCGCGGATTCTGTTCTGGCTGGATTACACACTGTTTAGTGGCAACTCGGTGTTTCTGTTTGTGATGAATGCAGTGCTGGCCTGTGTGTCTGTCCTACTATTTTATCTGTTCAGTCGCGACCTGCTGGCCGCTCAATTCCCTCAACAGCGCCAGCGCCTGAAACTGCCTCTGTGGGTGTTTACCGCACTGATTTGTGCATGGTTGTTCCAGTGGATGCAGGATCAGAATTTTGCATGGGCATTCCAGAGTCAGTTCTTCCTGGCGCAACTGATGCCCTTGGTGGCGTTTTACCTGCTGTCACGTGCAGTGAATGCCGGGGCGGAACAGCGTGGATGGTTTATTGCCGCCTGCGTGGCCGGTGTCGCCAGTGCTGGCACCATGGCCAACGGCATACTGGCCTTGCCGCTGATGACGCTGTATGCACTGGCCATACACCAACCGCGCGCGCGTGTCGGCGTGCTGGCGGTCATGTCACTGCTGACACTGTTTTGGTATTTTTTTGATTATGCGTCACCCGTCAGTCACGGCGCTGGTGAGCAATCGGCCTTTGCGCAGCCACTGCTCTGGATTCACTATGCATTCCTGTATCTGGGCACACCGTTTTATATGTTGCTTGGTGAAGACGACGCAGGTTTGACCTCGGCGCTGATCGCGACCAGTGCGATGGCCGTGGTGTCGATTACTTTACTGACTGTCACGCTGCGGGATCTGTGGATACGCAGGCATGCCGTTGAAGCAGCGCAAGCAATAACATTGGCACTGGTGTTCTACATCATTTATCTGGTTGGTACCGCATTTGGAACCGGCAGCGGCCGACTGACTTTTGGTGTGAATCAGGCGCTGGAGCCTCGTTACACCACGCCTGCACTGATGGCATGGGCGGCGGTATTTGTGCTGCTGTTGCCTGTGATGATCCGCCGCTGGCGCACCGCGCGCTGGGCGCTGATGCCTGCAGTCCTCGGGCTGTTGTTGCTGATGATCACCTTACAATCGCGGGCTCTCGACCCCCGTCATGATCAGGTGTTCTCCCACGAGATGGCAGGCTTGGCGCTGGAACTGGATATCCGTGACGAAGCGCAAATAAATGCCATTTACGAAATGTCGGACGGCTTGATCAATGTTGCCAATATTGCCTCACAGTATGATCTGACCCTGTTTGGTATGGTGCCCTGGCATAACCTGCGCGAACTGCCGGGACGTGCAAGCACCAGCAATCTGCCTGCCCCACAGCAACTGCCGGCCTGTTTGGGACATATTGATAAGGTGTCGCGCATCCCCGGCGAATCACAGTTTTACTCCATTGAAGGCTGGATGGTGGATCCGCTCAGTCAATCGGCTGCCGGGCTGATCGAAGCGCAGACAATCGATGGCGTTGTGTCCGGGTTTGGTCTCAGCGGATACTCACGCCCCGACGTCGCCGCTGCGATTAAAGTTGCAGCCATACAAACTGGCTTCAAAGCCTATCTGCGCACCCAGGACAGTGGGCAGGCGCTCTGGCTGATTGCTGACGGCGGCAGTTGCGCGCTACAAGTCAACACAACGCTACCGGATTAATCAGCCGTCTGCACGACGAACATATTTGAGGAACGCTTGTGACACCCAACTCTCTTGACTGCAAAATTGTGTTGCCGGGCGGTGCCGGTCTGGTTGGCCAGAATCTGGTGGCGCGGCTGAAAGACCGCGGGTATCACTCGATTGTGGTGCTGGACAAACACCGGGAAAATTTGGCCATGCTGCAACAGGTGCAACCCGATGTTCATTGTGAATACGCAGACCTGGCGGAACCCGGCGAGTGGCAGGCGCATATCCGCAGTGCAGACGTAGTCGTGATGCTGCAGGCGCAGATTGGCGGCATGCATTACGAAGAGTTTGTGCGCAACAACGTGGATGCCAGCCGCCTGATACTGGACACCATCAAATCCGCCCCGCAGCAGCCTTACCTGATCCACATCAGCTCATCGGTGGTGGTGTCGGTAGCCGATGACTTTTACACCCGCAGTAAAATTGCACAGGAGCAACTGGTGCTGGACAGCGGTATCGCGTGTCCCATTCTGCGCCCCACGCTGATGTTTGGTTGGTTCGACCGCAAACATCTGGGCTGGTTGTCGCGGTTTATGAAAAAGGTGCCAGTTTTCCCTATTCCGGGGCATGGCCGTTATATGCGTCAGCCACTGTATGCCGGCGACTTCAGTGACATCATCATCAGCTGCATCAGCAAGCGCAGCGGACCGGGCATTTACAATATTTCCGGCCATGAAAAAATCGACTACATCGACATGATCCGTGAAATCAAACGCGCAACGCGCGCCCGAACACTGATCCTGCGCATCCCTTACTGGCTGTTTTTTATGCTGCTGTGGATATGGGCGCTGTTTGATCGCAACCCGCCCTTCACCACCCAGCAACTGGCCGCGCTCAGCGCCAAAGATGAATTTGAAGTGATAGACTGGCCGGGCATTTTTGGTGTGCCGTATACACCGTTTACACAAGCGCTGCAGGAGACCTTCAACGACTCCCGCTACAGCCACATCGTCATGAAATTCTGAGCACAGAACAACGCTTTGCCGGTCACCGGTCATCGACAAAAAGGGGTTTTCGACAGTGAAAGTAGCTGTACTGGGCGCAGGCCCGATGGGACTGGCCGCTGCGTACCAACTCGCAAACGATGGCCATCAGGTGGTGGTCTTCGAAGCCGATGACCGGCTCGGAGGGATGACCGCCAGCTTTGATTTCAACGGATTAACCATCGAACGTTTTTATCATTTCCACTGCCTGTCTGATCACGCGTTTCTGCAAATGCTGGAGGACTTGGGCATTGCAGACCAATTGCAGTGGACTGAAACGCGCATGGGCTACTGGTATCAGCAACGTCTGCAGGCATGGGGCAACCCGCTGGCACTGCTCAGATTTAAAGGTCTAGGGCTGGGGGCCAAAATCCGCTACGGTCTGCATGCGTTTATGTCCACCAAACGCAGCAACTGGCGCGCTCTGGATAAGGTCGAGGCCAGCGGCTGGATAAAACGCTGGGTGGGTGCTGAAGCCTGGCGGGTACTGTGGCAACCGCTGTTTGACTACAAGTTCTATCACTTCAGTAACAATCTGTCGGCAGCCTGGATCTGGTGCCGCATTCATCGTATTGGCCGCTCGCGTTACAGCCTGATGCGCGAAAAACTGGGGTATTTGCAAGGTGGCTCTGAAACCTTGCTGCAGGCGCTGTCTGCCGCGATTAAAACCGCGGGCGGCGAGATCAGGCTGTCCATGCCGGTGGAACGCGTGGTGATCGAACACGGCAAACTGCAAGGTGTCCGCGTTGCCGGGCACACTGACACCGAGATATTTGACCGGGTCATCAGTACCATTCCGCTGCCGTTTGTTCCGCGACTGATTCCCGAGCTGCCTGACGCAGTGCTCGCCCGATACCGCGCGCAGGCCAATATTGCCGTGGTCTGTGTGATTGCCAAACTGCGCAGGCCGGTGACACCGAATTTCTGGCTGAACATCAATGACGGGGAGATGGACATACCGGGTCTGGTGGAGTACAGCAACTTGCGGCCGCTTGATCACAGTATTGTGTATGTGCCGTTTTATCTGCCAGCGGAACACCCGAATTATGCTGAAGCTGACGACGTGTTTATCCAGAAGGTGCGTCACTATATCCAGCGCATCAATCCGCAGATCTGCGATGATGACTTTGTTGACATTCATGCCAGCCGATATCGCTACGCGCAGCCAATCTGTCCGCCGGGGTTTCTGGAGCAACTGCCCCCTTATCACACGGACATCGCCGGTTTGTGGATAGCCGACACGTCACACTATTACCCGCAGGACCGAGGCATCTCCGAGAGCATTGATTTTGGCCGCAAGCTGGCGCGTGAGGCGTGTCTATGATCAAGGCCTTTATGTCGCGTCAGTTTCTGATGTTTCTGATGACCGGCGGGACAGCGGCGGTGGTGAACTTTGTCACGCGGTTGATCTATAACCAATGGATGAGCTTTTCGTCTGCCGTAGTACTGTCGTACATCACCGGAATGATCACGGCATTTGTGCTGGCCAGACTGTTTGTATTTAAGGCCAGCACACAAACCTTATCGCGGTCTGCGGGATTTTTTGTGTTGGTTAACGGTCTTGCAATCATACAAACCTGGGCCATCAGTTTGTTGATGGCCTACTATGCGCTGCCGGCGCTGGGTGTGCAGGATTACACTCTTGAAATCGCGCATGCCGTTGGCATCGTGGTGCCGGTGTTTACCAGTTTTATTGGCCATAAGTACTGGTCTTTCCGCTGATTGACGGCAGCTGACTGCTGACAAGCGGCCATACCAGCGCATACACTTACGGCAAACACGGCTTGATTACGCGGGGCAAAGGTCTGTTTTTGTTGAGCTGTTACGCGCTTTACACTTTATGGTTGCTGCGCAGTGTGCTTGTGACTGCTTAAAGCAGCCTGGTCATTCAGGAAATAATAATAACTATGCAAGTCCGATCTGTTTTTGCCCGCCTGTGTTGCGTGGCTCTGTGTCTTTTATGCTGTGCGCAGGCAGCGCTGGCGCAAACACCGTTTAACCGCGCCATCACTCCCGAACTCTTGCAACAGCTCATGCCAGCCGCAACCCGCTTCAGCGAAAAAGCCGGCACTCCGCCTGTCATTACCGCCTATGGCCCGGTCGCTGATACCGGCGCTGACGGCATCATTGGTTATGTGTTTCAAACGTCCGACCTGCCACCTCTGGAAGTCGGCTTCAGCGCGCCCATCGAAGTGCTGGTGGCGCTGGACACTCAGGCTACGGTGACGGCGATCAAAGTGCTGGATTACAACGAGTCGTTCCGCTCCAGCCGTGGCGACTTTTTATCCGCCCGTGGTTTTCAGGAACAATTCCGCAGCAAACCCTTGTCGGATGAATTCCGTGTTGGCCGCGATATCGACGGCGTATCCCGCGCAACCATCACCAGCTGGGCAACAACACGCGGCATCTACAACGCCGCACGCCGTGTTGCGCAGGTCTATCTGCCTGACAGCGGGATCGCAGCGGGTGAGGACTCCGGTGCCAACCTGCGCCTGCATCTGGAACCACAGAGCTGGGATGATTTGAAGGCACAACAACATGTGCAGGAGCTGGCGGTGAATCTGCCTGATAGCACGGTACTGGCGTTGTCATTTGCCTATCTTGGCAACAATGAAACCTTGGGGCAGATACTGCTGGGCGCCGAGGACTTCTCGCGCGCCGAACGTGATGCCAGCAATCGTTTTGATGCCGGCCAACTGGTGCTGGTGGGCATTGGCGGCAATCCCTCGGATCCGTTCCGGCAGGAACGCCTGGGTGTGCATCAGAACGGAGTGGATTTTGAGATGCCCCGCCGCCGTTTTGTGTATGCCGGCAGCGCGCAGGACGGCAAAATTGCTCAGCAGGCCGATTACGCTGGTGCCATGGTGTTGCCAACTGAAATCGACGTCACCCAGCCGTTCACGATTCAGTACGACCCCAGCAATGGGCAGGCTCCTTCAGCGCTCGAGTTCAGCGTTCAAGGCCTGATGCTGGATATCGCACTTGGCAATGACATTCTTGCGCCGGGTGCGCCAGCGCCTGACTCACAGGACAGCAGTGATGTCAGCTGGCCACGGGTGCTAGCGCTGCTGGTCATTTTTGCGTTGGTCATGGCCACTTTTCTGACTAAAAATGCACGCCTGCGCTGGATCACGCTGACAATCACGCTGGTGTATCTGGGGTTCATCAATGGTGGTTTCCTGTCGATGTCGCACATCACCAACACCATCAACCTCGGGCCCTCAATGATTCTGGGCGATGTGCCGCTGCTGATGATTGTGGTGTTTACGCTGGTGACTACACTGATCTGGGGGCGGGTATTCTGTTCAACTCTGTGTCCGTTTGGCGCGGTACAGGATCTGCTCAGCAAATTTGTCCCGCGCCGCTGGCAACGGAACGTGCCGGAGCGCATTCATGACAAGGCTCTTTATCTGAAGTACATTTTTCTGGCACTGATTGTGGTGATGGCGGTGGTGCAGGGCGGCGTGAGTATTTTCCAGTATTTTGAACCCTTCGGTACGTTGTTCTTTTACAGCACATCGATTGTGTTATGGGCCATTCTGCTGGTTATTCTGCTGGCCTCTGCTGTCGTCAAACGCTTCTATTGCCGATATGTTTGTCCACTGGGCGCGGCACTGGGTGTGCTGTCGCTGATCAGTCTGAGCCGCATCAAACGGGTTCAACAGTGCACGGCCTGCAGCGTGTGTGAACACAGCTGTCCAACCGGCGCGATCCGCAAACACCAGATTGATTTTAAAGAGTGTGTGCGCTGCGACATCTGTGAAAGCAAGCTGATTCATAAAGCCGGGGTATGCAAACATTCAGTCGAGTCGCTCACCGCGCGCGGTGTGGTTCTGTTGCCGCTGACACCGGTTTGAGCCGATCTGCAAAGAACGGGTCATCTCTCTGTCTGTGAAAACAGGCGCTTCATCGTGGCGGGACAACGGAAACAATTTAACTGCCCGTATAGTCAGTTCTACAAACGTCTTTTGGCAAACCAGATAATGATCGTTGGCGCATCATGACTAAAGATTCCGCTTTAAACGATGCAGATTGCGTGCTGAGTGCCGCCCGCTATCGGGGTTCGCAACCGTGCATACAACCATGGCTGATCGGTGCAATCACACTCCTGTTACATGGATGCACGGCAGCGTGGAATCAACAGGCCGCCGATCAAGCCAGTTATGCACTGATCGAAGAGAAGTCCAGTCTGGTGCCAGGCATGAGCACCCTGGATATCACCATAGATCGCCCCCGCGAGATGACACTGGATAGCTACACAACAAACACCCGCGTATTTGATTTTTTGGGCAGCCTGGCCAACAGCGAAAACGGTGCGCACATTATCAGTCTGGATCAGGCACTGGATCTGGGATTTGCGTTAAACAAAGACTATCAGCTGCAGCGCGAACGACTGTACCTGCAGGCACTGTCACTGACCGCTGACCGCTACCGATACACCCCGATATTCTCAGCGTCTGCCAACAGCACCTACGCCTGGGATAACCGCCTGACCGATGGCAGCACGGATCCGTTTGCTGCCGATGCCGAGGCACTGATCAGCCTGCCGGCCACCGTGGTTACTGCGGATGAACGTCTGCGCTCCGACGCAAGCCTGGGAACACGGTTGTTGCTGCGCGGCGGCGGCCAGATTGCGCTGAACCTGACGTCGAATTTTTTGCGGTTTGTGACCGGCGATATGGACAGCAACGCATCGTCCGCGCTGGTGGGTTCATTCACGCAGCCGCTGCTGCGCGGCGCCGGTTCCGACATTGCGGCGGAAACCCTGATGCAGGCCGAACGCGATCTGCTGTACCAACTGCGCGACTTTACCCGCTACCGCCAAACGCTTGCCGTGCGCATCACCACGCAGTACTACACAGTTCTGGAAGCGCGCGACACGGTGCGCAATAATTTTGCCGGTCTCAGTGCCACACTCAGCAGTCTAGAGCGCGAACGGGCTTTCCAGGCAGAAGGTCTGCGTACGCCGGGCCAGGTAGGCCGATTGGAACAGTCGTCACTGCAACGCGATCGCGCCTGGGCACTGGCCATCACCCGCTACGCCAACGCACTGGACTCGTTCAAGATCTTGCTGGGCCTGCGCGCGGACGATCGCATCATGCTTGACGATCAGGAAATGTTGCGCATCTCGGAAGGTAATCTGCAGGCACCGGACATCACGCTGGAGCAGGCTCTGGAACTTACCGCCAATAACCGTCTGGATCTGTTTACCCTGGCCGACCGCATTGCCGATCGCGCCCGCAAACTGGAGGTTGCCGCCGATGCCTTTCAACCCGGCCTGGCCATGGTCTTGCGCGCGTCAGTACCCGCCAACAATAACAACAGTGCCAACCTGAGCGACATGGACTTCCGGCTGACCGATTACAGCGCTGCGCTGGAGTTAGACTTGCCCGTGGATCTGATGAGTGAGCGCACCGCCTTCCGGCGAGCGATGATAGATTACGAAGTGGCGGTTCGCGCCTATGAACTGTCGATCGATAATGCCAAGCTGGGCGTGCTCGATGCCTGGCGCGCTCTGGAGCAGGCCGAGCGCAATTATGAAATCAGCATGGCCAGCGTGCGCATCAACGAGCGGCGCGTCGAAGAAGCGGAGCTGCGCGCTGAACTGGGTACCGGCAATATTCAGGATACAGTTGATGCGCAGAATGACCTGATCAATTCGCGCACCCAGTTAACCTCGGCCATTATTGACCATAACATCGCAAAACTGGCACTGTGGCGTGATGTGGGTCTGCTCAGTGTCAGCGACGATGGACGCTGGCAGGAAGGCAGTGTTGACAGCAGCGAGAATCCTTCTCCCCTTTAAACTGGCGAGACCTAAAAAAGCGAAACCAAACAGGCGACACCACATGAACATAAACCGATCACTGCGGCGCGCTTTTGAGCGTTACAAAACGGCTTCGCGACCCTTGCAGGCGGGCATTGCTGCCGCGGGTCTACTCGGCGTTTTTGGTCTGTTTAATCTGCTTGGCACTAATGCTGACAACAGTTTCAGCGGCCCGACCTTTGTTGCACGCGAAGGTCAGTTGGATATTGTGGTTCGTGAAGGCGGCAATATTGAGGCGCTGCAGTCGCAGCAGATACGCTCTGCGATACGCGGCGGCAGCGGCGTAAAAATTCTGTCCATTGTTGAAGAAGGTTATCGGGTCACTGCTGAAGATGTCGCCGCCGGCCTTGTGCTGGTGGAACTGGATTCCTCCCAGCTTAATGAACAAAAACTCAATCAACAGATCGCCTACGAAACCGCAAATGCGACCTTTATTGAACGCAAGGCTCAGTTAGAGATCCGCATCAACCAGAATGTTGCCAACCTCAATGCGGCATCACAGCGCATGCGGTTTGCGCGTCTGGATCTGGAAAAATTCCTGGGTGCCAACGTGGTGCTGGATCTGGTGACACGGTTGGGCATCGAGGAGCGCGTAGCCCGCACTGAAGCGCTGCAGGCAGCAGCGACCACCACCGCACCCGATCGCGACAGCCGCGTCAATCAGATACAACAGAATCGCGATGCGACCCGACAACAAGGCCGCAGCGCTGGCGAGCGCGATGGGTTTGATCCGGCCAACTTTAATCCTGCTGACCTCAGCGCATTACCCGCACCCATGCGTGAGCGTGTCGAGCAAATGATGGCGCAGAACAACGGCCAGATTCCCGCTGAATTTCTGGCGCGCATGCGCTCAGGGGGCGGCCGCCCCCCAATTGATGGCGATGTCACCACCATGACGCGTGTTGACGACAACAGTGATGGGCCATCAGACACAGAACCGGATGTCATCGGTCTGGCAGGCACCAACGCCATTGAACTGCCACCGGCAACGGAAATGCTGATGGATAACGAGTATCTGTCGATACGCGAAGCCATTGATTTCCGCATCTACGCCAGTGAGAACCGCCTGGAAGATGGCATGGCCAAACAACAATTGCGCACCTTGCAGGAAGCGGTGCGTGTCGCTGAAGAAAACAACCTGCAGGCGCAGGCACGTTATGCGGGCCAGGAACGCCTGGCAGCCCGTGACTTTATTACGCCCAATGAACTGGAAGCAGAGCGTTCACGGTTGCTGCAAGCCGAGTCACGTCTTGAGCAGGCCATTACCGACCTGAATCTGTATACGCAATATACCTTTATCAAAGACGCCGACCAGCAACTGGCCAATTATGAAGATGCCATCATGAGTTATCAGCGCACTCAGGCCGAGGCGGCCGCTGAACTGGCTCAGGCTGAGGCGCGCTACAAATCCGCAGTACAACGGCTGGAACTCGAAGCGCAGCGGCTGGTTGACTTGAATGAACAACTGGCATTAACGGTGATACGGGCAGAGCGTCCGGGTCTGGTGGTTTACGGTTCTGCTGACAGCGGCCAGCCGTTTCGCGGTGGCAATCAGGAGCCGATTCAGGAGGGTGCAACGGTGCGCGAGCGCCAGGCCATTCTCACCATTCCTGACATGACTGAGATGGCGGTACGCGTCAACATTCATGAGTCCTCTGTGCAACGTGTTGCCGAAGGCCAGACGGTCGCGGTGCGCATTGATGCCTTCCCCGACATGAGCCTGACTGGCGACGTCATCAAAGTAGCGGTGGTCGCCGACTCCGGTAACGCCTTTATGAACCCTGACCTGAAGGTCTACCCGACCATTGTGCGCATTGATGGTGAACATGACTGGCTACGCCCGGGCATGACCGCAGAGGTCGAGATTCTGATTGCCTCATTGGAGAACACGGTTTACGTGCCCATTCAGGCGGTTACGTACCTGGAAGACAAACAAGTGGTCTACGTCAGCCGAGCGGGGCGACGTGAAGCACGCGAAGTACAGACCGGCAACTATTCCGAGCAATTTATTGAAATCCTCAGTGGTCTGAGTGCCGGTGAAGAAGTGATGCTGCTGCCGCCCCGTCAGTCTGGCCAGCTCGCCGCGCAGGCGGCGGGTTGATGGATAGCCTGGCGCCCGGCCTGCAACCGGGAAGCACCACCGCGCGCATTGTTTCCCGCCAAACCGTGGCCAGTGTGCACGACGTCACCAAAACCTACTTTATGGGTGAACTGGCCGTGCAGGTGCTGCATGGCATCAGCATCGACTTCTATCAGGGTGACTACATCAGCATCATGGGGCCGTCCGGTTGTGGCAAATCCACGCTGATGAATATCCTCGGCTGCCTCGATCAGCCTACCTCCGGCAGTTACTTTCTGGGCGACAAAGACACCTCGCAAATGAACGACAATGAGTTGTCGGCGATACGTGGCGCGCGACTGGGCTTCATTTTTCAATCCTATAACCTGATTCCGCAACTCACGGTACTCGAGAATATTGAGCTGCCGTTGTTTTATCAGGGACACCCGGAACAGCACAACCGCCGGATCGCCACCGAACTGGCTGACCGTGTAGGCCTGGGCGACCGCCTGCATCACCGGCCGTTTGAGTTATCCGGTGGCCAGCAGCAACGGGTGGCCATCGCGCGCGCACTGTCCAATGATCCGCTGATTATTCTGGCGGACGAGCCAACCGGTAACCTCGACTCAAAGTCTGGTGCTGAAATTCTCAAGCTGTTTGATGAACTGCATCAGCAAGGCAAAACCCTGATTATGGTGACTCACTCGGACGAACTGGCGGAACGCTCACAACGGCAAATCAGGCTGCGAGACGGCCGAGTGGAATCTGATGACAGACTCAGTTAATCACGCCACTGCCGCATCGGTTGTGCAGCGCCTCACGGAACATCTGCGACCGGTGTACTGGACACGTTTGCGTAAGACTGCCGAAGTCGGCATCAAGAGCATCCACTCCCATGGATTACGCTCGCTGCTGACCGTGCTGGGCATCGTCATCGGAGTTGCCGCGGTGATCTCCATGCTCGCTGTCAGTGAAGGTGCCAGCTTTGAAGCCCAGCAACAGTTTCGCGCCCTCGGCAGTAACAACATCATTGTGAAAAGTGTCAAACCCGCCAGCCTGGAAGCCAGCGGCGGCTCAAACATGCGCCCGCAAGCCATTTCTTATGGCTTGACCTACGAAGATATTCTGACCATACAGCAGACGATTCCTGGCATCAGCAACGTGATTCCCTCACGCATCATAAAAAAAGATGTCCGGCACCTTGGGCGGGACATCAGCACCGACGTGGTCGGCACAACGGTAGATTATCCCATCTCCCGCAATTACAGCCTGCGCTCGGGGCGGTTCTTTTCCGCAGACGAAATGCTCGTTCAACGTAATGTCGCGGTGATCAGTGACGAAGTCGCCAGCGCGTTGTTCCCGATGACCGACCCCTTGGGGGAGAGCATTCGCATTGATGGCAACTACTACAATATTGTTGGAGTGATGGAGCCTGAAGCGTATTCCAACCTCGGCCGCAGTCAGGCCGGCAGTTCCAATGCAGCGCCCACACGGATTTTTATTCCGCTGTCAGCAGCGCGTTATCGGTTTGGTGAAACCCTGGTGCGACAGGCCGCCAGTGGAGTGGAAATGGAAACCGTGGAACTGCACGAAGCCATCATTCAGGTTGAAGATCAGACACAGGTGGAAGCGGTTGGTCAGATTATTGAACAGATTCTGCAGCGCCGGCACCGACGCGTGGACTATGCTGTTGAGGTACCGCTGGCACTGATTCGCCAGGCTGAAGAGAGCGCGCTGCGCGATCAGATTGTGGCCGGCGCTATTGCAGGCATTTCGCTGCTGGTAGGTGGCATTGGCATCATGAATATCATGCTGGCCAGTGTGACTGAACGTACCCGGGAAATCGGTATCCGCCGCGCGCTTGGTGCGCGTAAAAAAGACATCGTGCAACAGTTCTTGATTGAGGCGGTGATTCTGTCAGGTGTGGGAGGACTGATCGGTGTGGTCATCGGCATTCTGATTCCGGTGATCATCTCCCTTTTCTGGGGTATGACCACCATCGTCACTATCACCGCACCGCTGCTGGCGTTTTCGATATCCGCGCTGATCGGTGTGGTGTTCGGGATTTATCCGTCTATCCGGGCGGCGAATATGGATCCGGTTGAAGCTCTCAGGCATGCCTGAGAGCCGCAAACTCAATCCACTCAACCAAACTTAGCGTGCGCTGTGTCAGAAAGTGCCGTTGATCTTGATCGACATCACGCGGTGCATAGTGCCGCAGTAACTTTCAATTTCGGTAATTGCGCTGTTGCTGATTTTATTGGCATACCGCGTGCGTTCACGACACTGACTGCCATTGGTCAAGCTGCGGACATCAAAGCGGATACGGACATTTTGAGCAGTCACATACTCCGCATACAGGCTGACGTTCGGATCGCCTTCATTTCTCTCAATGTTGTTGACGTCATAGCGTTTCATGTTGCCGTCAAAACGGTTATTCCAGTTAGCGCCATAAGTGATGCGGGCGGAAGGAATATCGTGCCTGAAACCCATCTGGAAACGACCGCGGTCGAAGTACTGGAAGCGGCGGTTGGTGCCAAGGAACGGATCAACAATTTCCGAGTCTTTGATTTCCAGACTGCTGATCAGCATCAGATTGGGCATATTGAACTGCGTCAGACGCACACTGGCGTTGCCACGGAAGACCAGCATAGTGCCATCACCAATATTGCCGTTGGCTGACTGTGGGCTGCCACCCGGTGCGGTCACATCAATTCGTTCAATCACGTCCAGATGCTTCATGTAGGAGAGCGTTGCATCGACCACACCCATATCTTGTGGCAATCGATACTCGGTACTCAAATCTGCGTACAACACCTGCTCTTGCACCAGATTGGTGTTGCCGGCCATGGTTTGTGCATCATTATCGCGGTCATCACTGGAGGCCACAAAATCAGAAAAACTCAATTGCCGGATTGTTTTGTAAACCGTGCCACGTAGTTGTAATCCGGGTCGCATTTCAAAACGCAGGTCCATCTTGGGTTTCAGGAAGTTGAAATCGCGCTGTTTGAACACATCGCCGGTCTGGGTGATCTCGGACAACTCATACAGCATCGAGCTTTCCAGCGACAGGCGCGGGTTCAACTGCCAGTTGTGCACCACAAATGGCTCGTAGCGAACTTCTTCTACCGTGGAAACTGCATTATTGACCGACTGCGGAGTCAGTCCGCCGTGCAGGCCAGAAGCAATGCCGCCGGTGCTGCGCAAACCCAGTCGCAAGGCAGAATCCAGTGTGGTCACTGCTCGCTCCGCACCAAACTCAACACCCTGCCCGGAGGCCAGCGGCAGAGAGTAAGACGCCCGCACGATTTCTTCACTGGTGATCGAATGCGAACTCAGGAACAGGTCTTTGCTCCAGTTGCCATTGGTGGCGATATCAAATCGCTCACGGGTATTATCGTCATCGCGTTCATTCAGGATAAACAGCGCTTTGAACAAATGGTTGTTTGCCAGACGCAATTCATAATCACCGCCGATTTCCCAATTGCGATTAATTCCGGGATTGTCTTCACGTTCGCGTTCTACACGATTGGGTGTCACGCGTAGATTGGTGATATCGCGAAACACCTCGTTTTCATTATCGTTACTGCTGTACAGCAGATTCAGCCGCACGCTGCTGTCAAGATTGATCTCGTATCCCAGATTCGCGGTGGTGGAGTAGGTGTACTGGTCGCGCGTGCGCTCTTCGCTGATGGTGTCGTTGGCACTAAAATCGCCCAACACACTGGTTTCAAAACTGCTCTGATAGCTGTTACGTGGCTCTACTTCCCCGCTTAACAGGTAATTGAGTCCACCATATTGACCATTGACAGCTAGCTTGCCACCGGGCTGCAGCCGACCATCATCATTCAGATCGGTGTTGGCTTCGTAAGAATAAGAGCGGCTGGAGAGAGCCTCGGACAATACGATGTTCACAATCTGATCGCCGCGCACATCCAGATCAGTTGCGGTGCCGCGGATCAGCTCTATACGCAGGACCTTGTCGGCTGAAATCCGCGACAACTGACTGTTGGCTTCGTTAGCTTTGCCAGCAACCCGCTTGCCGTCAATCAGAATCTGGTCGCCGCCACCACCGCCAAGTCCACGTCCGCCGCCTCCGCCTCCGGGGCCGCCGCCGCCAGGGCCACCAGGGCCACCGCCACTGTAACCACCACCGCCCGAGTTCATGCCTGGGATACGGTTCATCATGTCCTGTGCGGTAACAGGTGACCACTGAGCAAAATAATCTGCTGTGTAAACCACCGTTGAGCCATCGTCACCGACTTCCTGAGCTTGCAGGCTGGCGGATGCTGACAACAGGGAAATGGATAACAAAGGGCCAAGCAAAAGTGCGCGCCGGACTGCAGCGATTAAGGTAGTACAAACCATTATTGAAATTCTCGTGCGATTTTACAAATATGAAGTAGGTAAGTTACTTAAAAACCGCCTGCGATGGCAATGCCTTTTGGCTCGCTTCGCCGTATTGTAGCTGTCCAGTCAGCTGATCGTGTGCTAAAGTGCCCTCCTTCGAACGTAACGTTCAGCCTGCTACAGGCATTCGCAGTACCACCGGCCCGAGTCCAGCTTTTCCCGCGAACATACAATTCAAGGGAATTTGTGATAGAGGTCACCCGATTTGGTGCGCTGTGCACCCTTCAAGGATATCAATGAGTTTTGCAAATCTGGGCTTATCAGAAGCCCTGCTAAAAGCTGTTTCCGACCAACAATACACCGAAGCAACGCCGATACAGGTACAAGCAATCCCCGCCATTCTGGCTGGTGGTGACCTGATGGCCTCTGCACAGACAGGTACCGGCAAAACCGCCGGTTTTACCCTGCCGTTGCTGCAGAAACTGGAAGGCGGCGAACGCACCAGTAATGGTCAGATCCGCGCATTGATACTGACCCCAACCCGCGAACTCGCGGCTCAGGTGCACGACAGTATCAAGACCTATGGCAAGTACATGAAAATCCGCTCTGCCGTGGTTTTCGGCGGCGTAAAAATCAACCCTCAGATGATGATTCTGCGTGGTGGCCTGGACATTCTGGTTGCCACACCCGGCCGACTGCTGGATCTGCATCAACAAAATGCGGTGAAATTCGACAAAGTCGAGATACTGATACTGGATGAAGCTGACCGCATGCTGGACATGGGCTTCATCAAAGACATCAAAAAAGTGCTGGCGATGCTGCCCAAAAAACGGCAGAACCTGCTGTTCTCGGCAACCTTTTCCGGTGAGATTCAGGAGCTGGCGCGCGGCCTGCTGCACAATCCTGTGCAAATCAGTGTTGCTCCCATGAACACCACGGCAGATCGTGTCACTCAGACTCTGCATCCTGTGGACAAATCGCGCAAGACTGAGCTGCTCAGCCACCTGATCCGTACCAACAGCTGGTACCAAGTACTGGTGTTCAGCCGCACAAAACATGGTGCCAACAAGCTGGTGCAATTGCTGGAAAAGGATGGCATACAGGCGGCCGCCATTCACGGCAACAAAAGCCAGGCTCAGCGCACCAAAGTCTTGCATCAGTTCAAAAATAACGAACTGCAAGTGCTGGTGGCAACAGACATTGCAGCCCGCGGCATCGACATTGACCAACTGCCACACGTCATCAATTATGACCTGCCTGACGTGCCGGAAGATTACGTACACCGCATTGGCCGTACCGCTCGCGCGGGCTCAGAAGGACAAGCGATTTCACTGGTCAGCGCCGACCAGACCAAACAACTGAAACAGATTGAGAAAGTGCTTAAAACCCGTCTTCAACTCGACGTTTTGCCCGGCTTCGAGCAGCGTGAACGCGCTCAGGACGAAAAGGAAGGTATCGAGGCACCGCGTCGTGCCATGGCCGAACGTCAGGCGCGCAGTCAGAGCCGCAATGACGGTGGACGCAGTGCCAATCCCCGCACCAGCAGCACGTCCGCGCGCACCAGCAGCGGCACGGCGCGCACCAGTAACGGTCCGGCACGAACCAGCAGCGGCGCAGCACGCACAAGCGCACCTCGCAGCTCAGAATCCGGTCAGCAACGCACGCCACAACGTGGAAATTTTGATGCTGACAAACCCTTCAGTCGAGGCACGCGCCGCGATGGAGCAGCCGCCGCTCAAACCCGACACGTGGGTATTCGCCCGACACCGGACAGTGTTGATCAGGAACGTCTGTATCAGTCACGCGGCAACCAGGCAGCGCCTGCACCAGCACCAGCACCACAACGCAAAAGCAATCCGCAGCGCAAGGAAGGCACTCGCGTTGTCACGGTGTGGTAAGGCTTAGTTAACATCAATCAATCCGAGGCGTATCGCCTCCAGCGTCACCTCGGAGCGATTGGAAACACCCGGTATGGCCAGCGCGTCGTTCAGCACTGTGTCCCAAGGCACGCAATCACTACTCAGCATCCCCCTTCCTGCCTTGAGCACTGATCCAGATCAACACCCAAAAAACCTGACGGTTGATCCATTCGCAGCCTAGTGCCGTGTCGATGCTGACAA
This sequence comes from Klebsiella pneumoniae, assembly GCA_945869725.1. GTDB lineage: Bacteria > Pseudomonadota > Gammaproteobacteria > Pseudomonadales > Pseudohongiellaceae > Pseudohongiella. The sequence continues at coordinate 5,225 of CAMBPO010000030.1, read as the reverse complement.
GCCAACAACAATCCATTTTGCACGCCGGCATCAGGTCCCGAATTTCCAGGATTCAACTCGCAATCCCGACGTAACTTTTCTGTTGCCTGCAATCCCCGGTTTATTGCCATTTGTATCAAAAAAACATACTGACTGTTCTATAATGACAAGCAACACAGTAAACCTGTATATAACTAAAAGGTTGTGCATCAATTTGCTCTGGCCACAGTCTCTTGGGGCATCATCGGCATGGCAGTCGGGATCCTCATTGCGGTGGCGTGGGTGGCTTATGCGATCATGTTTTTACACCATCATAAAACACGAGCAAAAACATATTTACATGGCCAACTGGTTTTTATCGGCATTTTTCATCACTGTTGCCATCTCGCATATCGTCAGTAATCTTGCGGTTCCGGTGACTCTGACCAAGTCATTCCCGATTTATGCCGGCACTGTTGATGCGATGGTGCAGCGGTGGTGAGGACATAACGCTGTTGGCTGATGATGCGACACATGCCATCGGAGTTGCTGCGTACATGTGTGCTCCCATGTTCGTGGTTGGGTTAACAGGCTTTTATCCTAACCTGTGGCTTGATATGTTACTGGGTACATTAGCGGCTGCTTACACAATCTATTTGCTCTATATTGGCATACCCATCGTCTACGACATGCCAAAAGAACGCGGATTTCTGTTTGCCAGCGCAACGGTTGCTGTCGCACTGGTACTGATGGTGTCGCTGATGGGGCTGACCGTTTTCCTGTGGGAGATGGGATTTTCACCAATTTTTACTGACTGAGAAACATGCCACGAACCCTGAAACCGAGCGTGATATTTTGCCTGTTGTTGCCGCTGTCAGTGCCTTTGCAAGCGCAACCAACGTCGATGTCGACACTGGATGTCAGTGACTTCAAGCGCTGGGAGTCGCGATCGTTCAGCGGAGAAACCCGTTACCTGCCTATACCAGAGGATGGTGACACCATCCTGACTGCAACCGCAGCCGGCACTGCCAGTGCGTTTTACCGGCAAGGCCGCATTGATCTGCAGCAGACCCCTTGTCTGCACTGGCGCTGGCGTATCGACGCCACCGGCCCCGACACGCTGGCTGAACAAAGCAAAACTGGCGATGATTACGCAGCCCGCGTCTACGTCGTGCGCAGCGGCGGACTGCGGTTCTGGCGCGCCAAAACCATCAACTATGTCTGGTCCGCCAATCAGCCGGTCAACACGCGCTGGGCAAACGCCTATGCTGGCGACAATGCCCAGATGTGGGCACTCAACACTGGCAACACCTTGGCGAACCAGTGGCAATCGCACAGCCGCGACATCCAGCAGGACTGGCAACAAGCGTTTGGAGAAGCGATTACCGAGCTTGACGGTATTGCCATCATGACTGACGGCGATGACAGTGGTAGCCAGTTAAATGCGGCCTATGCGACACTCCGGTTCACCTCGCGCAACAGTCAGGGGCAATGTGAGTCTGCCGACTGATCAGGATGCGCGTTCTACCGGAGAGCACCACGATGAAATTGTTTGAGACAAAGACCGCGCCCAATCCGCGTCGCGTCAGAATTTTTCTGGCTGAAAAAGGCCTGCTTGATCAGGTTGAAATGATTCAGATGGATCTGCAACGCGGTGACAATCTGACACCTGCGTTTGTTGCTAAAAACCCCATGAAAAAAGTGCCCATGCTGGAGTTGGACAGCGGTGACTGTGTCAGCGAAACCATGGCGATCTGTCGTTATTTTGAAGAAGCCTTTCCGGACAGTCCGCCCATGTTGGGACGCACACCACTGGAAAAAGCTCAGATAGATCAGTGGCTGCGCTGGATAGATTTTTATTTTATGGTGCCGACCGGCATGGGCTTTCAGCACACCACCGGCTACTTCAAAGACCGGATGACGCCGTTCCCGGAGTGGGGCGAAGAGTGTAAACAGCAGGCAGCACGCTTTTTCGATTTCCTGGATCAGCATCTGGCTGACAAGCAGTTCATCATGGGCGACCACTTTAGCGCAGCTGACATTAACGCGTTGTGCACCGTTGACTTCAATCGGGTCATCCGCCAACGCATCAAACCGGAACAAGTCAACCTGCAGGCCTGGTATGACAGAGTGTCCGCACGCCCTTCGGCCCAGGCCTGATCAGCACTGCCACATTATTCGCGCAACTCGGTTACCAGACGCCTGGCCAGTACCAGGCTTCGGTACCAGCGACGCTGCGCCGGCGGCACTGTCGCCGGTGGTGCCGTCAGCGGACTATGGCTGGCTGACTGGGCACTTTGCTGCTCCGTCAATTGCGCCAGCACCGACTGACGCGCTCCATACGTTTCGTGCAAGAACCGGCAGGCGTCCTCATTCAGACGGACCCGATAATGACGCACCAGTGCTGACGCCAGATGCTCGGCCGCCTCACTCATGTCCTCTTCGACGTCCTGCGCCACGGCTTCGGCAATGGTGCGTTTTTCGCGGGCGCTCATGCCGGGTTCCAGGTCTCCCAGATAACTGGCATAGGTTGCGCCAATACCACGCTGAATCTCCGGGTACGACAGATGGACATGAGGCTCTAGCGCCAGAGCCACTTCAATCGCCAGACGCCTGGCACTTTCAAAGGTCAATGGATAATCCCGATCACTGCGCCGCTCGAACAGCCCCTTGGTTTCATGCGACTCCAGATGTTGGGAGCGCAGGTAACGCCCGATATGCTCGCAAACTTCCATACGCTCATCGTCATTGAGCTGCACAATTTTTTCCAGAATATGCACACCACGGCCGCGCGGCCCTACTTGCAACTGCTCGGTGGGTAACTGACTTTGATCCAGTAATGTATTCCAGCTGGCTGCAGCCTGCTGGAACTCGGCATGTAACTCACCTGTGCGCAGAAAAGTGTCGTGTGCATACCGATACAGGCGCAGTGCGTTGATCATTTTTTCTGCCAGCTGACGCAGCGCCTGATACTGATCAACAACACCCGCATCAACGGCCTGCGCCAGCGCCTGCAAGCGTTCGGCCAGCCGGTCAAGCGCAACCACAACACGCTCAATTAGCTCGCCGGAGCTAATGCCCTCGGGGACTTCGTCGTAGGACATCAGATCGACTTCGATCAGCCACGTGGCCAGACTGCGCACACGATTACTGCCCGCCGCCTGGGCGATGCGGTAACGGCTGCGCCTGCGCTCCATACGATCAAGCGCCGCCGCCAGTCGCCAGCGTCCGCGATAGTCAAAAATCAACATGGGGATTTCGCGGCCATTGATCAGTTCAAAGGCCAGTGTCAGCATGGATTCAACATCTTGCATGGTAATCAGCTGCAGGTTGTCTTGCTCGATAGCGGCCAGCACACGCGCAATAAAATGCTCGGCTCTGGGCATGCCATGGCGCAAGCGGGCAATATCGCCGTTAAAGCGCAGGCGCAACACCTCGGCAGCGTTCGGCGACAGCAGGCGCAGCGCCTCGATGCTGGAGTCCGGTCGAATGCCGGTGCTATCGTGCAGTTCGCGGATGCGAGTGCTTAACCCCGCTCTGCGATAGTTATCAATGTGCGCCAGCAGCTCGGCCAACTCACTGTTACCAGTCAACTGCATCACTGCATCACGGATACCGGAGGGTGACAGACCCACGCGCTGCAACAATTGTGTGGCAGATTCCCGCTGCCGGGCATCCCCATCCAGGCTTTGCACAATCAGGTTACGCACCGACAGAATCAGGTCGCCCAATTTGTCAGTCACCTCAACAACAGACTGCTGGGAACGCTCATTACGGTATCCCCAGGTACCGTCATAAAAGACTTTGGCAGCCAGCGCAATCAGGCCACTGAGCACGGTAAAACTGACAAAATAAATGAGCTGCTGATTACTGGGCAGCTGGCCGTATCCGATGTAATAACCGCCGTAAAGACCCAATGCGGTAACCGGCCCTGCAGTCCACGCCAGACCCAACAGACTGCGGGAGATACGCACGCGCCGGACGCTGCGCGCCAGCTGATCCAGCCGCTCGGTATCCTCTCGGTTAAGGGAAATCCCTTGCCGTTCGGCGGCTCCATAACGCCAGCGCTGAAATCTGGACCACAACATGACGGCGTTTTCTCCCTGCCAGGACTTTTGATGGATGCGAGTATAGCCTGACTACTCAGACAGCTACATGACCAGCCTTGCATAAATCCACTTCATCGCCTAAAGTAATCCCGCTTCAGGTGTTTGACGCTGCGCAGGAAAGCACAGCGAAAAATTAAACGGGAAGCCGGTGCGGTATGGAGACTTGTCTCAAGAATACTGCCAACGCCGGCGCTGCCCCCGCAACGGTAAACAAGTCTGAGCTGTCAGATGCCACTGTCCTTAAGGGATGGGAAGGCGACAGATCAAAGGCTCGCGACATAACAATCATCATTGATGGCTGCTGTGTCGGTGCCAACTTGTGAGCCCGGAGACCGGCCTGCTGCACAAGAACGCGCTGCGGTGGGCAGTTGATGCGATTCAGTTGAGTGTTGTCAGATGTGTTGTCGCTGCGCCTGCATCGGCAACGCGCATTCCGCACGTTCTTATTCGACTGCCATCGTGGCGCATATCATCTGTTTTTTCGTGCTCGGGTGCGAGCATGAATGAGGTTATGCGAATGAAATATGCACACTCAAAGTCTTTAAACCACGCCTTGTTGCCTGCTCGCCTATTATTGGAACGTGCCAGGTGTAAACCCGCAGTTAGCTTGTGCCTGGCGGCCGCGATGTTGCCAATCGGGGTATCCGCCCAAGGTGCAGAACCCCCCTTGCAAGAACTGCTGGTGACCGCCAACCGCTTTTCTCAGTTTTCCAGCGATACCCTGAACGCCCACACCCTGCTGGACCGGGAGTTCATCAATCAGAGCGCTGCGGGCAGCCTGTTTGATCTGTTACGCTCGGTTCCCGGATTGCAGTTGGCACGAACAGGTGTTGACGGCGCGCAGACCAGCCTGTTTTTGCGCGGCAGCAATTCCAACCACACGCTGATTCTGCTGGATGGCGTCCGACTGAACACCGCCAGCGAAGGCGCTGCGCGTCTGGAGCATATCCCGATCAGTCATATCGAACGTATTGAAGTGATTCGCGGCGCGCAGTCCAGCGTTTACGGCGCAGATGCCATCGGCGGGGTCATTCAGATTTTTACCCGCAGTGGTCTGGCGGCGGCCGGGCTCAGCAGCGAACCCGAAGATGCCGTCACAGGGCGCGTGGAAGCCGCGGCCGGTACCGAGCAGTCGCGGGCGCTCAACGGCGCAGTGCG
>CAMBPO010000029.1 GCA_945869725.1 Klebsiella pneumoniae | reverse complement strand
CTGATGCAGACACATCTGGCGAAGGTGAGCGCGGTCGCGGGCGAAACCGGATTTGCAGTTCCCCTTCACGCGCCTGAACAGACCGCTTTTTATGTGGTACGGCGAGTTAACCACCGCATGCAGTTTCAGCGCATCAACCAGGCGATGATGGTGTTTCTGCTGGCCATGCAACACCGGGTTTGTTTTGCCGGGCAATGCGAGCAACTGGCAGAGCAATTCCCGCAGGAAAATATTGCACAGCTGAGCCTGACACTGCTGCTAAAGAGCATTGACCTGCAACTGATCCGGGCCTGACAACACAGATCAATCGCTGTTTAGATCTCAATGACCTCAAAGCTGTGGGTGATTTTCACACCGCCAGACGCCAGCATAATCGATGCCGAACAGTATTTTTCAGCTGACAGGCTGACCGCGCGTTCCACCTGTTTTTCGCTTAGCCCGCGTCCACTGACCTTAAAGTGCAGGTGGATCGTTTCGAATACCGCAGGCGTGGCATCCGCGCGTGTCGCCTCAATGTCAGCAACACAGTCAATAACGTCCTGACGCGATTTTTTCAGGATGCTCACCACGTCAAACGAGGAGCAACCGCCTGTACCTATCAGCACCATCTCCATCGGGCGCAGCCCCATGTTGCGTCCACCACTGCTTTCCGGGCCATCCATGACCACCGCGTGACCACTGCCGGACTCACCTACAAACATCGCACCATCTACCCAACGTACGGTTGCTTTCATGCGTCACCTTGAACAAAAACCAAAAAGTGCCAGGTAAATTTTGAACTGCACAACACAATTTCGCTCTGGCTGCGCAAGATTACCACAGCGAACTGATCTGGGTTAGCTTAGCTGACTTGGCATGCGCTACAATCGATTGGCTCCTAAAAGAGCGAGATCGGGAGACACTGCCAATGGCGTTAATTGCCACAACACCCCACATAGAGGATCTGGACAATTTTCTGGATTGCTGCCAGCTTCGCCACTACGAACGTGGTAGCACGATTATTCATACTGGCGATGTACCATCAACGTTGTTTTATCTGATTAGAGGGGGAGTGTCTGTCATCCTCTTCGAGGATGAGCAGAAAGAAGTTGTGGTTGCCTATCTGAACCCCGGCGATTTTTTTGGTGAAATGGGTTTATTTGATTCTCATAAAGCGCGCAGCGCCTGCTGCCGGGCACGGTTTTCCAGCGATATTGCAGAGATCAGCTACGACCGCTTTAATGATTATGCCCACCAACACCCTGACATCTTGTTTACCCTCGGAAAACAGATGGCCAACCGCCTGCGAAATACCACACGTAAAGTCGGTGACCTGACGTTTTATGATGTAACAGGACGTATCGCCCGAACGCTGATCGAGTTAAGCAAAGAACCTGACGCCGTTACTCATCCTGATGGCATGCAGATCAAGATTACCCGACAGGAGATTGGTCGCCTGGTGAATTGCTCGCGTGAGATGGCCGGCCGGGTTTTCAAGACGCTTGAGGAACAGAACCTGATCTCTGTTCACGGACAAACCGTTGTTGTGTTTGGAACTCGCTAGTCAACTGACTCAGCCTTGCCCGTCAATCATCAGCAAACGGCCTTACGCAAACAATTCACGCAATTTGTCACCAGGATTATCTGCCCGCATAAACGTCTCTCCGATCAGGAATCCGTAAATGCCTTTGGACAACATGCGCTTTACATCCTCTGCGCTGCTGATGCCGCTTTCAGTGACAATCAGCTTGCCATCGGGCACCCGTTCCGCCAGCCGGAAGGTGGTTTCCAGATCGGTATGAAAGTTGTGCAGATTGCGATTATTCACCCCGATCAGATCAAATCCGGCGGCGAGCGCAATATCCAGTTCACCTTCATTATGAACTTCAACCAACACATCCAGGCCGAAATCAGTCGCGTTTTGTGACAGTTCTCGCAAGGCTGGCGGACTGAGCGCCGCGACAATCAGCAAAACACAGTCAGCGCCCATCGCACCGGCTTCCGCAACCTGGTAGCGGTCAATAATAAAATCCTTGCGAATGACGGGCAGATCGCAGGCGGCTCTTGCCTGCTTGAGGTAGTCAACACTACCTTGAAAAAACTGTTCGTCAGTCAGCACCGACAAACAGGTCGCGCCGGCATTAGCATATTGTTGGGCAATCAGGGCTGCATCAAAATCCTCACGGATCAGTCCTTTGCTGGGGGATGCTTTTTTGATTTCAGCAATCACCGCAGCTTGCTTTGTCTCCATTCGGCTGCGCAGCGCCTTGATAAATCCGCGTTTGGCAGAAATCTGTTCAATCGCTAGCTTTTGCTGCATGGCAAAACTGGTGCGCTGGCTGTTGCGGCGAACCTCAATGACTTTCTGAGCGAGGATTTCGTCAAGAATTGTGCTGGTTTTCACGCGGTGATGTCCTTAGTTTTTTGGTTCAGCCGAAGGCGGTTCGGTCAGCAAAGCCTGCGTAAAAGCAGCCAACTGCTCCAATTTTTTCAAAGCCACACCACTGCGAAGAATGGTCTGGGCTTTTTTGACACCGGAAGGCAAGTCGTCACACAGATTGGCGGCATAGATGGCGGCGCCAGCATTCAGCGCCACAATGTCGCCAGCCGCCTCATTCTCATAAGTCAACGCCTGTCTGACGATGACCAGACTCTCTTGTGGTGAATTGACTTTCAGCATGTCAAAACCATCGCGTTGAACCATGCCAAAGTCAGCTGGCTGCACAGTGTACGCAACCAGCCGTCCATCTCTTAACTCCCCAATGCGGGTGGGCGCGGAAATGCTGATCTCATCCAGGCCGTCATCCGAGGACAACACCAACACGTGATCACTACCCATGGACTTGAGTACTTGCAGGATGGGATCAATCCACACCGCATCGAATACCCCCAGCACCTGGTTGGGAGCACCTGCCGGGTTAGTCAGCGGGCCAAGCATGTTAAAAATAGTGCGCACACCTATTTCTTTGCGTGGCCCAATCACATGTTTCATGGCGCTGTGATGACCCGGTGCAAACATAAACCCGACGCCAACCTGCTCGACACATTGTGCAACCTGAGCCGGCGTCATGTTCAGACGCACACCCGCTGCCTCCAGCAAGTCTGCGCTGCCACTTTTACTGGTGGCGCCGCGATTACCGTGTTTGGCAACCCTGGCTCCCGCGCAGGCCGCCACCATGGCCGCTGACGTAGAGATATTAAAGGTGTCGGTGCTGGTGCCTCCGGTTCCGCAGGTATCTACCAGGTGAGCATCTGGCGGCAACAGCACCGGTGTTGCCAGCGAACGCATGGTTCTGGCGGCGCCCAACAGTTCCGCGGTTTTGATGCCTTTCATCTGCAGAGCAACCAGAAAGGCAGCGACCTGCGCATCCGTGCATTGCCCGGTCATCAGCTCACGCATCAGCATGGCCATATCATCGGCATTTAAATCGCGTCTCTCGGACAGATGGCGTATGGCCTGTTTTATATCCATTTTTATTTGCCCTGCAAAAAATTCCTGAATAACTGATGTCCGTGTTCACTGAGAATTGACTCGGGGTGGAACTGCACCCCCTGCACACCCAGGGTTTTATGGCGCACACCCATAATCTCGTCCAGAGCGCCGTTTTCCAGTTCGGTCCAGGCAGTGATTTCAAGGCACTCGGGCAGCGTGGTTTTATCAATCACCAACGAGTGATAGCGGGTAGCCGTGAACGGGCTGGGCAGATCGCAGAACACCCCAGCGTTGTTATGAAACATCGCCGACAACTTGCCATGCATCACTTGCCGGGCACGAATCACATCCCCGCCGTAGGCCTGACCAATCGCCTGATGCCCGAGGCACACACCCAACAAGGGTATGCGCCCGGCAAACGCCTTGATCACATCCAGCGATACACCCGCTTCTGTTGGTGTGCAGGGCCCCGGAGAGATCACTATTTTCTCGGGGCTCAGTGACTCAATCTGCGCCAAGGTGATAGCGTCGTTACGGTATACCTGCACATCAGCACCCAACTCACCGAGATATTGCACGATGTTGTAGGTAAATGAGTCGTAATTGTCGATCATCAGGATCATGAAAAGGGGTCTCCGTAAAATCAGGCTGCATTTTCGCTGAAATCGTGCTCAACTTAAACCTTGATGATCAATCTGCTGCAAAAGAAGGACACGACATCATGACCGGCCTTACCAGTTTCGAAAATGCCGCGCATGTTATGGAGGAGCTGATTGCTATCCATGAACATCTGGCAGAGCTTTATCAGCGCCTGCAGGAATCAGCCAGCCCGCTGGGCGCCATGTTTCTGGAGCAGTTATCTTTACGGGAGCAGAAGCAGGCAGACACGCTTGAGCGCTACGAGGACTCCGCTCCGGTGAAGGTGTTAAAAACCTGGATTCAGATTCCCTTTCCGGGTGATCCGGATAAATTCCTCGCCGCTCTTGAGCGCGATCTGCCCGAACAGTTGTCGACAAATGATATTTATGAACTGGCCAGCAAGACCGATGAATTTATCATTGGCATGCTGGAGCATTTGCATGAGCGCTGCGAAATTGCAGACGTCAAAAAATTATTTGAGAACTTGCTTGCCGGCGAAAAAATCGAGCAGATTGCCCTGAGCAAGGCGTACAACTCGCTGCGCGAAATGTAGCTAAAAGCGCGCAAACGGCCACATTCAGGCCGGCGCGCTGCAACTGGCTCCAAATTTGTAACAGCTGAAACACCGGTGATGCCGCAACATAATGCGCGCCTGCATACTTTCTGCCAGTGTGGCGCCCAGATCATAATCAGGATCGTCATCAACCAGCGTACACGCATAAACCCGCACACCTTTGCCCGTGTTCACCAGCATACGTGTGTAAGTACACATAAAATGAGAGCGGCTTTGTTGTGTCGGATATTTTTCCATACATGCGGTGGTGACTTCGGGGCTGCCATCGTCAGTGCCGGGGGTACCAAAGTCTGGAAACGCAGTAAAGGGCAACTCTTGAGTGATGCCGTGCTGCACGAATAGGTCGTGGTAAGCGCGCTCAACTGCAATGCTGTCTTCCTGTAATTCCATCTGCCGGGCGATCGAGACTTTAAAACCGTTGTCCAGCAACCATTTGAGACTGTCCAGTGACTCTTTAAAACTGCCCTCACCACGCCCGATGTCGTGCCGGGCCGCATCGGGATAATCCAGGCTGATGCGGAAACTGACCGGAAATGGATTGCTCTTCAGGGGCAACAACTGATGGGCGCGCTGCGTCAATACCCGAGTGCCATTGGTCAGTACAAAACAGGGCCGGAACTGGCTGGCGTAATCCAGAATGTTGGCAAAGTCGCGGATCACAAACGGTTCTCCGCCCGTGAATGAAAACTGCTTCACGCCCATGTCCACGGCTTCGTGGATAAAAGGTTTTAACATTTCCAGTGACATGGCTGGCAGGCGCGTGTCACCGGGTTTTGATCCCTCAAGACAGAACGGGCAGGCCAGATTGCAGGCGGTTCCGGTGTGAATCCATAACTCATCCAGTCGGTCTGAATCGATGTACCCGCGCGCATCACCCTTGCGGGTAAACATCCAGCTGTCCTGATGCCTTGGCGATATCAGCGAGATGACCGGGATAAGATCGCCGGTTTTTGTGTTGTCACTGTCCGTTGTTGTGGTGCTCACGGTGATGTTTATCCCCCTGTTTTTGCGTCACGGTGCTGACTGATATGCGGTTGATCTTTAACATGCCCCGGCGCGTAGAATGGTACACCTTTATCCCCACCAGGCTCACCCGGAGTTTTTATCATCGCTACACCCAATCTGGCAAACACCCTTCAAACGCAGCGCAGCATCGTCTGGTTTCGCCAGGATCTCAGGCTGAGTGACAATCCTGCACTGATGGCAGCCGCTGCCGCCGGCTCGGTGATTCCGGTTTATGTTCTGGATGACATCAATGCCGGCGACTGGGCTATGGGTGGCGCCAGCCGTTGGTGGTTACATCACTCACTGACCGCGCTTAATGCGTCCCTGGACGGTAAACTCCTGGTACTGAAGGGCGATGCGCTGGCGCTGATTCCAGCCGTAGCAAGGCAACTCAATGCTACCCAGGTTGTCTGGAATCGCTGTTATGAACCATGGCGCGTACAGCGCGATAAGCGCATCAAGGAGCAACTGCTGCAACAAGGTACCGCGGCACACAGCTTTAATGGCTCGCTATTGTGGGAACCATGGCAGGTTCTTAAAGAAGACCAGACCCCTTACAAGGTCTTCACGCCGTTTTTTCGTCGTGGCTGCATAAAAGCCGCGCCACCTGCACTGCCGATGCCAGCCCCCTCACAACTGGACCTGCTGGATGCTCAGCTGATCAGCGGCGATGACCAAGACAGCGCCTCGCAGTTAACACTGTCAGGCCTGACCGCAGATGCCGGCATTGGTGCCCTGAAGTTGCTGCCTGTCACTGCTTGGGACGCGGGCCTGCAGGCACGCTGGAAGGTTGGCGAAAAGGCCGCCAACCACAGACTGATGCACTTTTTGCAGCATGGCATTCGTGGTTACAAGGAAGGCCGCAACTTTCCTGCCAGGGAAAATGTCTCCGGTTTATCCCCGCATCTGCACTTTGGTGAGATATCCCCGCGGCAGGTGTGGCATGAGGCGCTCGCAGCTGGACTGAGTGGCGGGTACGAAAACGACCTAGATTGTTTTCAGTCGGAACTGGGCTGGCGGGAATTTTCTTACGGGCTGCTGTTTCACAACACTGCGTTACCAAGGCGTGCCATTCAGACGCGCTTTGAGCACTTTCCGTGGCAAAAGAACCCACCCTTATTAAGCGCATGGCAACGCGGCGAAACCGGTATACCGCTCGTCGACGCCGGCATGCGCGAGCTCTGGCAAACCGGATACATGCATAACCGGGTGCGTATGGTCACCGGCTCTTTTCTGGTGAAGAACCTGCTCACGCATTGGCATGACGGTGAAGACTGGTTCTGGGATTGCCTGGTCGATGCGGATCTTGCCAGTAACTCGGCGAGCTGGCAGTGGATTGCCGGATGCGGTGCCGATGCCGCGCCCTACTTTAGGGTGTTTAATGCCGTGACTCAAAGTGAAAAATTTGCTGCCGATGGCGAGTATTTACGCCGTTACCTGCCAGAACTCGCCAGACTGCCAGAGAAGTACATTCATGCGCCGTTTATGGCGCCAGATCCGGTTCTGCGAGCTGCTGGCGTAAAGCTGGATGGCAACTATCCAAGACCGGTTGTGGATTTAAAGCATTCTAGAGAGCAGGCGCTAGCAGCATTCAAATCCCTCACTACTGGCGCAACTGCAGAGGTTTGACGTCGTGAACAGCGCTTAATCTGCGCTGGAAGCTTACGAACCATAATCACTCCGCATCGCCTTGATAAATAATTTTCCAGCCATCATCGGTCTGCTGCCACAGTTGTTCTTTCCAGCCGTACCGGTCGTAATTATTGCTGCGGTAACGCTGGAAAAAGCGCGCCGTTACCAGCCCTTGATCACGGGGATCCGCAATCAGGCTCACATCAGAAACTTCAACAAAAATATGGGTTTTGCTGCGATTCTCATGAGTCATATTGGATGACCACGCCTGAATATCGCTGGTCAGATCAGAGAAATTTGCACTGTAATGGGACAGGTAGGCTTCAGTGTTGATGGCCGCCCAATCGCTGCGCCACTGCTCAAATGCCGCACTGAGACTGGCCTCCTGAAGCGCCAATTTGTCGGCAGACTCCCATTTGATGTCGTCTTCGGACAGCACAATGTAGGTTGCCCCAGTCTGAATATAAGCCGTCAACGTGTCAAAACTGTTGTTGTCCACCACAACACATCCGTCTGAATCCATCAACGGGCGCTGGTCGATATTCTTGGGAAGGCCGTGTAACCAGATGCCATGACCGGTGCGCTTGAGCAAGCGGTCATGCGCGCTGGGATAGTTGAGCGGGAACGCGCCATTACCATAAAAATCATCCAAACCCAGATCTTCAATAAAACTGGTCAGGCGGTAAACTCCGATGGGCGTGAGCTTGTCGCCTTCAAGCTCTTTACCGTAACCATTTTTTCCAATAGAGGTCGGAATAATTTTGATGGTGTTCAAGCCACCGTTATTCTGTCGCTCCATCACATGCAGACGGCCGCTCTTGAGCTCCACCCACAGCAGGTAGCGCTGATGGTCAGCAAGTTTCAGGACGCCCTGTGGTCTTTGTGGCTCGAGCAGAATCTGCTCCAGCCCAAAACCCACATCACTCGATTCAACCAGCGTGGACATTCTGTTATCGGTCGAGTTAATCGAAATAGCAGGAAATGCGCCCGCCTGTGCAAACAATTTTGGGGATGAAAACAACAACATAACCAATACAAACCACACAGCACTGGTGCTGTCAGCTGAATTGCTTTTGGTTGATTTTGTCACTGCAGACCACCTGAAGAATTGCAAGCTGAGGGGAAATTACACAAAGAACCCGCTTTAGGCAAGAACTGGGGGACTGCCTTTAAAGTAACCACCTTACAACATGTGAAGAATTGTGAATTTTCCCGGGCATTTCTGGGTAAGATACTGACTGCCTAACCGAGTCGCTTGTTTTACCCATCGCCTCGGGAGCACAGGCAACATTTTTTACAATACCGGTGTCGTCAAAACTCAAAAGACCATGGGGACATGATGTACTGCGCAGAAGAACCTTATGACCATGTGTTGCGGCAACTCAAGGCTCAGCTTGGCAAGCCAGAATTTTTTGTTCGCCTGACCGGTAAAAAAGGTAGCGGCAAGTCAGCCTTACTGGAACAGATCGTTGGGTATTACACTGAACAAGGCTACCTGGCCCGCTATTTTCCGACTAGTTCGGACTCGCCGATGGCACTGAGAAGTGCGCTGCGCAAAAGCTTCGGTCTGGAGCAGACGCATAATTTCCAACGCAGCCTACAGGAACACCTGGTCAGCGAAGCACTGCTTCACAAAGGCATTGTGCTCATCTTTGATGATTGCCACCTGATGAACAACGCCACCCTGCTCGAACTGACTAAACTGACCGATATCCACTTCAACAACAGCGGCATGCTCTGCCTGATCATGGGCGCATGCGACACTCTTGATAGCAGGCTCAATCGTGATCATGAACTCAGACCAGTGCTGCAGCGCATCACCCTGAGCACTCACCTAAAAGCCATGGAGAAAAAAGCTTGCACCTTGTTTCTCAGGACGTTTTTTGATGCCGCGGGTCAGCAGGATCTTGAGATTGAGCCAGCTGCACAGACGCTGCTGTACAACGCGAGCAAAGGCTTTCCGCATTACCTTTCGGAGGTCGCTGCATTATGCTCAAACCTTTACCGGACCAAGGAATTGAGCTCACCGGTCAGAAAATCTGATCTTGCCCAAGTGTTAAAACATCCATCCCTGGCCGCTCGTGGACTGGTCCGCAACAGGCCAGCACTTTCACGCAGCATCATGGTTTCCGCAGCCGCACTGGCGTTAATGGCAACAGCATGGATCAGTCAGCTATCAACGGCACCTAATGACCCGGCAGCACTTTCATCCATCGCAGCTGATGCCACCGACAAAAAGAATTTGGCGGAGATAGCAGACGAGCCGGTGTCGCAGGCAGACGTCAATGACACAGCGCAGGCGTTGCCCAGGCAGGACTCGGTGCCAGCCTCTGAGCAAACAGTTGCCAGCCCCTCAGGCCTGTCATCGCCAGAGCAAACTCTGCGCAACTGGATTACTGCCTGGCAGTCTCGCCAACTAGATGCTTACTTTTCTTTTTATCATTCTGATTTTTTCCCGCGCGGTTTTGACTCGGTCAGCGCCTGGCAGGAAAACCGCAGACGCAATATCGGCAACCGCGAGTGGATTCAGATGCAAGTATCCGAACTGAGCACCAACAATATTGCCGAGCGCGTCACAGAATTGCAGTTCTGGCTGTTGTACCAGTCAGCCGCTTACAGCGATCGCACACACAAAAAAATCATCATGCGACTGACGGATGACGGCTGGCAGATCACTGAGGAGATAAATCTGGAAATCATCCACTTATGAGGTTGTTTATAACAATCCCAGATTGATGGCCCTTAACACCGCCTGAGTCCGATCGCGTACGCCGAGTTTCTCAAGGATGGACGACACCTGATTTTTAACCGTGCCCTCCGATTTATGAATGGAGCGGGAAATTTCGCGATTACTGAAACCGCCCGCCATCAGGCGCAGCACTTCGACCTCTTTGTCACTGAGAGACTCGGGTGCGACCAGATTGTCAAAGCGTGGCTCCATTGACGATAAGCCTTTAAGAATTCGCTCGGTAATGGCTGGCTGAACCAGTGTGCCACCGGCGTACACACTTTCGATGGCGCCAACAAGGCTGTTCAGCGAAACATCCTTCAGCAGATAACCTTTAGCACCGGCCTGCATGCCCTCCAGCACCAGCTGACTGTCGTCAAAGGTGGTCAGGATAATACTGGGCACCATGCAACCGGCCGCACGCATGGCATGCAATGCGTCAATGCCAGTCATTTTTGGCATGCGGATATCCATCAGCAGCACATCGGGTCTGAACTTCTGGATACCCTCAACCACCTGGCTGCCGTCTTCTACCTGACCCACCACGTCGATGCGTTCACTGAGCTCCAGCAAACTGCAGATACCCAATCGAACCAGATTCTGGTCTTCTGCCAGCATGACGCGGATTTTATTCATGTACTGAGTGATCTCTTATTGATGAGTGTTGCTGAGGATGCCGGTTGATTATGGCACAGGCGCACGCCAAGGTCGTATAGGCCTTTAGTAACCGCGCCTGAGATTGCTTTAGTCACTGGACAGGCGCTGACAACTCTGTCAAGAAGACAAGGACAAGATAGCAAAAGGAGACGTTGATGATATTCATTCATCAGATTGCAGTTTATGTGCATATTGCCGGTGGATTTGCCGCCCTGTTATTGTTCTGGATCCCGATTTTTGCTCGCAAAGGCTCGGCGATTCACAAACGCATCGGGCGCTACTTTGCGATGCTGATGTACATGATTGGACTGTCGGGCCTGCTGATGAGCTCCATGGATTTGTTGATGCCGGAAGCACTGCACGCGGATCGTAGCGTTGCCAATGTCCGCAATACAGCGATGTTTTTGTTCTCACTGAGCTTGTTGGTACTCACCTCAACCCGCCACGGTTGGTTAACAATCAACTATAAGGAAAATCGCCAACCCTTGCGTCAACCCTTGCAATTAATTTTGCTGGGTGCATTGCTGATGTGCGGAGCAGGTTTGCTGGGACTTGGCGTGGTGCAGCCAAATCCGATTTTTATCGCGTTCGGGATACTGGAGATAGCACTGGTATTGGGTATGCTGAGCTACACCTTTAGAAAGCAGCCATTCCCAAAGCAGTGGTGGACCGAGCACCTAGGCGGACTTATCGCGGCGGGCATCGGCGCGTACACGGCGTTTTTTGTGTTTGGTGCGGTCAGTCTGATGGAGCCGCTGTTTGTGCAGCTGCCATGGTTACAGATGCTGGTCTGGGTGGGGCCTGGCGTGATCGGCGGCATTGCCATCACTGTCGTCAGCCGGCACTACCGGCTTAAGTTTTCACCAAAACCTGCGACCAACCAGAGTTGATCGCGGTTACAGCTGCAAACCCTTTTGAGCCAGTGCAACGGCGCGAAAAATAGCCCGCGCCTTGTTCATGGTTTCTTCCCACTCCAGAGTCGGCACTGAATCAGCCACAACACCGGCACCGGCCTGCACATACAAAGTGCCGTCTTTGATGACGGCAGTGCGAATGGCGATGGCCATGTCCATGTTGCCACCCCAACCGATGTATCCCATGGCGCCGCCATAGATCCCGCGCTTGACCGGTTCCATCTCGTCAATGATCTGCATGGCGCGCACCTTTGGCGCTCCCGACAAGGTACCAACGGGTAGGGTTGCCTTGAGCACATCGAGCGCGGTTTTGTCGTCACTCATCTGGCTTTCGACAATCGATGCAATGTGCATAACGTGCGAGTAACGTTCCACAAACATCTTTTTGGGCACATGCACGGAACCGGTCTTTGACACGCGCCCGGAGTCGTTGCGGCTCAGATCAATCAACATCAGATGCTCGGCTATTTCTTTGGCATCATTTAACAGCTCGAGCTCAAGAGCCTGATCCTGCTCATCGGTAGCACCACGTTTACGTGTCCCAGCCAATGGCCGCACCGTGATCAATCCGTCCTCAACTCGCGCCAGAATTTCCGGCGATGCGCTGACAATGTGGTGATCACCCATATTAAAAAACACCATGTACGGCGAGGGATTCAGGTAGCGTAGCGCGCGGTAGGCATGAATCGGATCACCATCAAACGGCACTGACATGCGCTGCGCCAGCACGACCTGCATGACGTCACCGGCCAGAATGTAGTCCTTGACGGCGTTCACGGCTTTTTCATACGGTGCCTGCTGAAAGCTGGAAACAAAATCCTGCTCAGCACTGATGGTATCCGCACGTGTTTTGGCGATGGGTCGTTGAAAGGGTTGCATCAGTGCAGACTCAATGTCATCAAGCCTTGCGTGTGCTTTGTACAGCGCACCTTTTTGTGAGGGGTCCGCGTGGCACACAATCGAAATAGTGCCGCGCAGGTTGTCAAAAACCACAACTTCTTCTGACACCAGCAACAAAATTTCCGGTGTACCAATTTCATCGTCACCGGGCGCTTGTCCCAACGACGGTTCCACATAACGCACCGTGTCGTAACTGAAATAACCAACAAGTCCGCCACTGAATTTAGGCACTCCGGTCAGTTCAGCAACCTTGAATCGATTTTTGTAGGCTTCCACAAAAACAAACGGGTCATCCATGCTGTGCTGCTCGATGACCACCCCGTCATACTCAACCCGCACATCGTTAGCACTGACACGCACCACTGTTTTACAGGGCAGGCCGATGATGGAAAACCGTCCCCACTTTTCACCGCCCTGCACCGACTCGAACAGATAGGTGTATTCACCGCCTGCCAGCTTGAGATAGGTACTGAGCGGCGTTTCAAAATCCGCCAGCACTTCACGCACGACTGGCACGCGGTTAAAACCGGCAGCGGCCAGCGCATCAAAGTCCTGTTGTTGCAGTCGGGTTGCCACAGCGGCGGAGGAAAATTGCGAGCGCGTCATTGGTGAGGTTTCCTTTTACACTGCCACTGTATTGGCCAGCCGCTGGCGCATGATGCTGATGGTTTTTTCGTAGGATTCGCTGTTAAAGATGGCTGACCCCGCCACAAACATATCCGCGCCCGCATGGGCAATCTCTGCAATGTTATCGGTGGTCACACCACCATCGATTTCCAGACGGATCTTAAAGCCGCTGGCATCTATCAGCCGGCGCGCGAGTTGCAATTTTTTAAGTGCCATCGGAATAAACTTCTGGCCACCAAATCCGGGGTTCACTGACATGATCAGGATAAGATCGATTTTATCCATCAGGTAGTCGAGGCACTCCAGGCTGGTGGCTGGATTAAACACCAGGCCGGCTTTACATCCTGCATCACGGATCAACTGCAACGAGCGATCAACATGCTGAGATGCTTCGGGGTGAAAACTGATGATACTGGCGCCGGCTTTGGCAAAGTCGCTGATCATCTGATCCACCGGCTGCACCATCAGATGCACATCAATCGGCGCTTTGATGCCATAGTTACGTAACGCTTTGCACACCATCGGACCAATGGTCAGATTGGGGACGTAGTGATTGTCCATCACATCAAAGTGCACCACATCCGCGCCGGCGGCCAACACGGCATCCACCTCGTCGCCCAGGCGTGCAAAGTCGGCAGACAGTATAGATGGGGCTATGAGGAAATCTTTTGTCAGAAAATCTTTTGTCAGAATGTCTGTCATCACAAAGTCGCCGGCTGCGGATTAAGAAGGCGGCATTCTAACGCCTTCAGACGTTCGGGTGAACCGATATCCTGCCAGTCGCCGGCGAAGTACTCACCGCTGACCTGTTGCCGCGTCATTGCCTGGCGCAAGACCGGCGACAGCGGCAGTCGCTGCACCGTGAACTCTGAGAACAACAGCGGATGCAACACGCTGATACCACTGAAGGTTAATCTGGGCTCTCCCTGATCCGACACCCAGCCGTTGTAATCCAGATAAAAATCCCCTTGCGGATGATGCCCAGCGTTAGGCACCAATACCAGATGGGCCAGCGAGCGAGTTGCCTCCAGACGCGCGGCCGCAGCGGTCAGCCGGGTAAAGTCATAATCCGTCCATACATCCCCGTTAACCACCACAAACGCCTCCGTCCCCAACAGCGGGAGCGCGTTGATGATGCCGCCGGCAGTTTCCAGCAACTCGGTTTCGGGAGAATACTGAATGTGAACACCAAAGCGTGCACCATCGCCCAGAGCCGCCGGGATCTGTTCACCCAGATGATGCAGGTTGATCACCAATTCACGGATGCCGGCGCTGGCCAGTTTCAGAATCTGCCATTCAATCAGACTGTGCTCACCTGCGCGCAGCAGCGGTTTCGGAATTGACTCAGTC
This sequence comes from Klebsiella pneumoniae, assembly GCA_945869725.1. GTDB lineage: Bacteria > Pseudomonadota > Gammaproteobacteria > Pseudomonadales > Pseudohongiellaceae > Pseudohongiella. The sequence continues at coordinate 22,968 of CAMBPO010000029.1, read as the reverse complement.
AGCGGCAACATGCGTTTGCCATGGCCAGCGGCCAGAATCATCGCCTTCATGAGTAGTCCGTTTCGAGCTGTGAAGAAATGTCTGATGCTGACACCAGGGGCCCGGAAGCTGTCAGCACCCCGTACATATCAATCATCGGGCCGCGGCGAAACCAGCGGATAAATGCATTTAACTCAGGATGACGCTCACCCACGGTCAGCACATAGTCCATCACCACCGGCAGGTCCAGCAGGTAGCGAGGTTTGTTATCACGCAGCGCCAGCCGGCAAAAAATACCCAGAACCTTGATGTGCCGCTGCAGACCCATCAGGTCAAAATCGCGCTGAAACGTCTCAAACTCCAGTGTTGCAGGCACAATGCCGCGTGCCCTGGCTTTATCAAAGTACTGACGCAGCCAGCGGCTGACATCACTGACTGGCCACACGATGTAACAGTCGCGCAGCAATGACACCAGATCGTAAGTAACCGGACCGATCACGGCATCCTGAAAATCGATGATGCCGGGCGGCAAATGTTCTGGATGCGAGCCATCAGCCTGTTGCCGTACCATCAGATTGCGGGAGTGATAATCGCGATGCACTCGCACCTGTGTCTGCTTCAGAGCGGCCTGCTCCAGAAAATGCCAGGTATCAGCCAGCAGCTTTTTCTCGCTGTCATTCAGTTCAATGCCCAGCATACGGCCACAAAACCACTCATCGAACAGGCTGAGCTCCGTGTGCAAACGCGTCTGATCATACGGTGGCAAACGCGACGGGCTGTTATCTGACTGCAGCATCAGCAGAGCGTTGATGGCCTGTGTGTACAACACATCAACCCGCTGCATATCACCATCTTCAACGTTGTCATTGCCCTGCGCCGCCTGCAGACAGGGCAGATACAACTGATCACCAAAATCCTCAAGCAGCATAAAACCCTGTTCAACATCATGCGCCAGCACCCGCGGCGTGCGCAGACCTGCCGCAGCAAACTCGGCGGCAGTCAGCAAAAATGCCGGATTATTTTCACGCGCCGGCGGCGCATCCACTAGCATCAGGCTGTTTTTTACCACATCAAGACCTTGCAGCGGCAAGTCAGTCAGCGCCCGATATCGGAAATAGCGCCTGAAGCTGGCATCACCTCCCAGCGGCTCGGCCATGACTAGCCCTGGGTCAGCACCCAACAACGGTGTCAGTACCTGACGCGCCCACTGCTGCACCTGTTGATGGCGACTATCGATGTATTCACCTGAATCACCATCGGAAAAATGTGGCTGCTGGGTCATCGTCGAATCTGCTCCGCCGTTACTTTGCTTTCTAATGAAAGGTTGATGAATTATCATGCCTGTGCTGACCAACATCGCCGGAGTCTAAGGGTTCCAGGCAATTCGCTGCAGCGATTGAACTACACCATTCTCTATTGCCGACTGGATCGCCCGCAACCATGTCTGACAGAAAATCAAAAACCAGCCGTTTGACGACAGGATGGATGTTGCCTGTGCTGGTACTGTCCGGACTTAACGGCGCCGTCAATGCGCAGGATCAGACTGCGACACAGACTGCAACAGAAAGTGCATCCGGCATCCTGCAGGACTGGGCGACCCGCGAGAACATGACCGCCGAGCAGGCGGCAGAGGTTAATCCGGCCTGCTGCGGCATGTTTGTTGAACCCACCCTGACCGGCGACAATGCCACGCTGGATCCTGACACTGCACCCACCGAGATTGAAACCTCTGCGCGAGTCAGTCAGCCAGAGCCCAGCCAGGTGTATGTCGAAGGTGATGTCAGTGTCCGTCAGGGGTATCGCACCCTGTTGGCCAGCGATGGCCTGCATCTGGACGAGGAAACCAACATTCTCACGCTGCAAGGCGATGTGGTGTTCCGGGAACCCGGTTTTCTGGTGACCGGCGAGGGCGCCTTGCTTGATCAGAACGCCGGCGACAATACCATCAGCCAGGCGTCTTATGTGATTCATAACACCCAGATCCATGGCACCGCGGCGCGCCTGAGCTACAACAGCGACAGCGGCATGATGACCATGGAGAACGGCGCGTTCAGCCGCTGTGAACCTATGGATCCGTTCTGGATGGTTCAGGCCAGCAGCCTGATGCTGGACAACGCCAATGGCGTTGGATATGCACGCGAACTGACGCTGCGCCTGCGCGATGTTCCGGTTTTTTATTACCCCTACACGCTGCAGTTTCCGATTGGTGACCAGCGGGTATCGGGCATACTGCCGCCCAGTATCAGCAACAGCCGTGATAATGGCATTGATATCGCCGTACCCTACTACTTCAATCTGGCACCTCATTACGATGCCACGCTCACCCCGAGACTGATGACCGAGCGCGGCATCATGCTCAATGCCGAATTCCGTTACCTGGCCGACTGGTCGATGAATGTGGTCAACGTTGCGGCGCTGCCCGATGACCAAACCTATGATGCCAACCGCGCCGCCCTTAGCAGTAATGCCACGCCTCAGGCCCGCCGTTGGTTTGCAGGATTCAGCCACGAAGGTCAGCCCTGGCAGAACTGGCGGACTTTTGTCGACCTCAACACGGTCAGTGATGCCAACTACTTCCGCGATCTGGGCACGCGGAATCTTAATCTGGAAAGCCGCACGCATCTGAACAAAGAAGCAGTGGTGTCCTGGCAGGATGCCCGCTGGCATGCGGAAACGCGCGTACAGCGCATACAGTTGCTCGATCCTTACCTGTCCTCCATCGACGTCAACAAACCCTTTGATCGTCTGCCAGAGATCAAAATCAGCCGCCAGGGTGACAACTGGGGGGCATTGCGTTACGGCGTCGACGGAGCTCATGTGCGCTTTGATCGTTCGCTGGACAGGTCCTTGTTATCCGCTCAGCAGATCAACAATGGTGGACTGGTCTCTGGCTCCCGCGTCAGTGCAGAACCCTGGCTCAGCCTGCCATTTCGAGGCGCGGGGTACTTCCTGATCCCCGGCGCGCGTTACCGCTACGCCAGCTGGCAACTAGACCAGCAAGCCAACAATACGGCTGGCAACCCGGAACGCGGTGTCGCGGTTTTCAGTCTGGACAGCGGCCTGATTTTTGATCGCCCAGTCACTTTGGCCGGCGTGGCCGCCAATCAGACGCTGGAGCCCAGACTGTACTACCTGTTCAGCGAACAGAAAGACCAGCATCTGCTGCCCAATTTTGACAGTGCACAATTGCACATGAATTTTAACCAGCTGTTTCGTGACAATCGCTTCAGCGGCGGCGACCGGGTAGGCGACGCTAACCAACTCAGTGCCGCCGTTACCAGCCGCCTGCTGACCGCCGACGGACAAGAGCGCGCCAGGATCAGCGTTGGGCAGATATTCCATTATGAAGACCGCAACGTGTCGCTGGACAGCCCACTGCAAAAATGGCTGATCCTGCAGCCACTGGACACCGATCGCTCCGCATTGATTATGGAAGCCAGTTACCACCCGCATGAGCGCTGGCAACTGATGACAGATCTGCAGTGGGATCAGGAAAACAACAACATTGATCAGGGCAGCGTTGCCGTGCAGTTGCGAGGCGATCAGGAGCGACTCTTTAACCTGGCTTTCCGCTACCGCGAAAAAACCGACGTCTTTCTGGACGCGCCTCCCTTGCTGGACCCGCGTATCAAGCAGACTGACATGTCGGCGGTGTGGCCACTGAATGAAAATTGGCGCATGCTGGGTCGTTGGAACTATGACCACAGCAACAGCAGGAACCTTGAAACCTTCGCAGGTGTCGAATACAGTAACTGTTGCGCTACCGTACGCCTGATTGCCCGCGACTGGGTCAATGACTACGAATTTAACGAACTGAATACCAGACAGAACCGGGGCCTCTTTTTCCAGCTTTCCCTGCACGGCCTTGGCGACCTCGCCGGTGGCGGTCTCGACAGCCTGCTTGGCAACAGCATCCCCGGATTTAAGGAGCAAGACAGTAATGAGTAACAATTTCCGACAGTTTCTGACCCAGGGCCGACTCGTGGGAATCAGCAGCGTCACTGCTCTGCTGATGATGGCCACGGGCGCCAATGCCCAGCCACAGGTACTGGACAAGATAATTGCAGTTGTTGACGATGGCGTTGTGCTGCAAAGTGAGTACGAAGAGCGCGTTCTGGAGGTGCAGGCACGCGCCACGCAGATGAGTATGGCCCTGCCACCGCCTGATGCACTGCGCGAGCAGGTGATGGAAAGCCTGGTCATTGAAAATCTGCAGTTGCAGTTGGCGGAACGTGTTGGCATTCGTTTTGATGATGACACCCTGAACCGGGTGATCACTGATCTTGCCGAGAGCAGCAACATGAGCTTTGAGCAGTACGTCAGTGCGTTGCAGGCACAGGGTGTCTACACACAGACCCGTGAGCGCATTCGCCGCGAACTGGCGGTCAACGAAGTGCAGCGCGGCATGGTCAATCGCCGTATCACCATCACCGACCAGGAAATCGACAACTACCTGAGCTCCGAAGCCGGTCGTATGGCAATGTCGCCAGACTATCTGGTCGATCAGATTCTGATCCCGGTGCCGGAGTCCGATTCAGAGGCAGTGCGTCAGGCCAAGGAAGCCTTTGCTCGTGAGTTGTATGACCGACTGACAGCGGGTGCAGACTTTGCGCAGGTGCGCATGGAGGCTCAACAGTCGGCCGCGGCCAACCCGCCGCAGGGCTTTCAGGTCAGTGGCGGCGAATTGGGATGGCGCAAAGCCGATCAGTTGCCCAGCCTGTTTGTTGACATTGTGCCTGCCCTGACCGTTGGTCAGATCAACGAACCCGTCCGCAGCGCCAACGGTTTCCACCTGATCCGTTTGTCAGATGTACGTGGCGATTCTACCCGTCTTGTCAAACAGACTGAGGCTCGCCACATCCTCATAGCCCCGTCCGAAATACGTACTGAAGATCAGGCGCGACGTCTTGCTGAATCGGTACATCAACGTATTGTTGACGGCGAAGATTTTGCAGTGCTGGCACGTCAGTTTTCCGATGACACCATGTCTGTTGTTGCCGGCGGTGATCTGGGCTGGGTCAGTGACGGCGGTATGCCACCACAGTTTGAAGAACAGATCCGCAGCATGGAGGTGGATCAACTGAGTGCTCCGTTCCGTACCAGTTTTGGCTGGCACGTTGCGGAGGTCACCGGGCGCCGCGAACAGGATCTGAGCCGCGACTATCAGCGCCAGCAGGCGGAGAACGCACTGCGTCAACGAAAGTTTGATATTGAACTCGAAAACTGGATGCTGGAAATCCGGGACGAAGCCTACGTCAAAACCATCAACTGATTATTGACCATGCCAATGCAACTGGCTGTCACTCCCGGCGAACCCGCCGGCATAGGTCCTGAACTGCTGATTCAATTGATTCAGCAGCCCGAGCGCCTGCCGCCCAACTGCCAGCTGATTGCGATAGCTGACCCGGCACTTCTGCAGGCGCGCGCGACACAGCTTGGCCTGCCTTTGACACTGCACGTATGGCAACCCGGCATCAATGCGCGGCAGAGCAAGGCCGGCGAGTTGTGGGTACTGCCGGTTGCACTGAACGTGCCCTGTGTTGCAGGCGCCCTGAACTCCGCCAATGCCACCTATGTCCTGGAAACCCTGCGCATCGCCTGTCAGTTGTGTATGGACAAACATGTCGACGCCATGGTCACCGCACCGGTGCACAAAGGCATCATCAACGATGCCGGGATTGCATTCTCCGGTCATACGGAATTTCTTGCTGAGCAGTGCGCTGTTGAACAGACGGTGATGATGCTGGCCACCGAGGGATTGCGTGTGGCCCTGGCCACGACTCATCTGCCATTAAAGGATGTGGCATCGGCGATTACCGCGCCGTTACTGACCAGTGTGCTGACCATTCTGGATGCTGACCTGCGCAGCAAGTTTGGTATTGAGCATCCGTTTATCCTGGTGTGCGGACTGAACCCGCACGCAGGTGAAGGCGGCCATCTGGGCCGGGAGGAAATCGACATCATTAATCCGGTGCTGAATAAACTGCGCGATCAAGGAATGCACCTGCAGGGACCCTTGCCCGCAGACACCCTGTTTACTGACAAATACCTGAGCAAAGCCGATGCCGTGCTGGCCATGTACCATGATCAGGGTTTACCGGTACTTAAATACAAAGGGTTTGGCCGTGCCAGTAACATCACGCTGGGACTGCCGATTATCCGCACCTCGGTTGATCATGGCACAGCGCTGGATCTTGCCGGCACCGGACACGCTGACACCGGCAGCCTGCTGAATGCCATTGAAACCGCCTGTCAGATGATTCAGGCGCAACAGCGGGCGACGGGGCAGTTGCCATGGAGCGGGTGGTGAGCCAATACAGCAGCCAACACCCGATTACCCAGCCTGATCATCAGGCTCGCAAACGTTTCGGGCAGAATTTTCTGCACGATGCCCACATCATTCGCAAAATCATCCAGGCCATTGCACCGCAGCCCGGCCAGCATTTGCTGGAGATTGGTCCGGGGCAAGGTGCGCTCACCATTCCGCTGGTCAACAGTGGCGCAACGCTGGATGTGGTGGAGCTCGACCGTGACCTTGCCGGGTGGCTGCAAAACCACTTTGCCGATTGCGAACGCTTTACGCTGCACATGGGCGATGTGCTCAAATTTGACCTGCGTACGCTGACTCAGCTACCGCGCAGTATCCGCGTGATCGGTAACCTGCCCTACAATATTTCCACACCCTGTCTGTTTCATTTGCTTGAGTCCGAAGCACTGATTGATGACATGACGTTTATGTTGCAGAAAGAAGTGGTGCAACGCCTAGCGGCGACTCCTGACGATGACGAATATGGCCGGCTCAGCGTGATGGTGCAGTATTTCTGCAGCGTCGAATATTTGTTTGATGTGCCACCGGGGGCGTTTAAACCCGCCCCTAAAGTTACCTCGGCTATTGTGCGATTAGTTCCGCACCGTCACACTAAAGATCAGGCCATGGATTCCACATTGTTGAGGGACCTGGTGAGAACGGCGTTTTCGCAGCGGCGCAAAACGCTGCGAAATTGTCTGAAACCGATGATTGGCGATCTCGATGCAAGCGCGCTGCCAGTTGATCTGGCCCTGCGACCCGAGAACCTGACGGTTGCCGACTATGTCAGGCTTAGTAACGCAATCTGTCGCTTGCGACATGACGCAACACGGTAAACATTGTTGCGGATATTTGAAGGTGATTGATGCCAGACGCAGTACAGGAGCTTATAAAGATGCCGGAATCCAGTCACGACAGATCCGCAATCGAGATTTCCGTTCAGACACAATACCTGCCGGACCAATCAGATCCGGCAAACAAGCGATTTGCTTTCTCCTATACCATCGGGATCGAAAATCATGGCAAAGAGTCTGTCAAACTGCTGTCACGAAATTGGCTGATAACTGATGACAACAATAAAGTAGAAGAAGTCAGCGGGGCGGGTGTGGTTGGGTTGCAACCCATGATCCATCCGGGACAGAAATTTGTGTACTCCAGTGGTGCCGTGTTGACAACACAATTTGGTACCATGCAAGGCAGTTACGAAATGCTTAAGCCTGATGGCAGCCGCTTCGACGCCCCTATACCGGCGTTCTTGCTGTCTCGGCCACACTCGGTGCACTGACGCCCGGAAGTCTGATGGCAACATATGTAATAGGTGATATTCAAGGGTGTTACAAACCCCTGCGACGTCTGCTCAAGTTGGTGAATTTCCAGACAAGTTCTGATGCCTTGTGGTGCGTGGGGGATTTGATCAACCGTGGCCCGAAATCACTGGATACCCTGCGTTTTCTGCGTGACCTCGGCAATGCAGCCACTATTGTGCTAGGCAATCATGATCTGCACTTTCTGGCGCTTTATCACGGCTGCACCCCTGACTTTGCCACCAATCGTCATACCCTGGAGAAGCTGCTGGCGGCACCGGATTGCGGTGAACTGGCGCGCTGGCTGCGCTACAAACCCCTTGCTCATTACGACTGCATCGCAACAGAACAACATGGGGTGCAGTTTTACCTGATGGTACACGCGGGTCTGGCGCCACAGTGGGGCCTGCGTCGTACCATGGAACTGGCCGCAGAAGTTGAACTAGCGCTGCAAGGACCCGAACACCTGGATTTCCTGAGAGGTATGTACGGGGATCTGCCCGCACAGTGGAGCAACAATCTGCGCGGATTTGAACGACTGCGGGTGATTTCCAATTACCTGACACGCCTGCGTTTTTGTAACGAGCTAGGGGTTATGGACCTGCAGATCAAGGAAGGCACCAATAAAGCCCCCGAAGGATACAAACCCTGGTTCCATTTTGAACGCATCACACCGGCTACCAACCTTCTGTTCGGACACTGGGCCGCGTTGGAAGGGGTCACCGACAGGCCACATGTGTACGCACTGGACACCGGCTGTGTCTGGGGACGCGAGTTAACCATGATGCGCCTTGAAGACCACAAACTGTTCAGCGTCTGATAGACTCGGCGCACCATGAAAATTTACCTTGTTGGCGGCGCTGTGCGTGACACCCTGCTTGACCTGTCCGGTTCTGATCGCGACTGGGTGGTGGTGGGCGCTACTATTGACGAGATGCTGACGCAAGGTTTCAAGCCGGTTGGCAAAGATTTTCCAGTATTCCTGCACCCAAAAACCGGCGAAGAGTACGCGCTGGCGCGCACCGAACGAAAATCCGGCACCGGTTATAAGGGCTTTACGGTCTACGCTGCCGCCGATGTCACGCTTGAAGAAGACCTGCAGCGACGCGATCTCACCATCAACGCTATCGCCATGGATGATCAGAAGCAGATCATTGACCCCTGGGGTGGACAGCGCGATCTGCAACTCAAACGCCTGCGCCACGTGTCGCCTGCCTTTAGTGAAGATCCCCTTCGTGTGCTGCGGGTAGCGCGATTTGCGGCACGCTTTGCCCCTCTGGGTTTTGTGATTGCCGATGAGACACAGGCGCTGATGCACGCCATGGTGGCTGCGGGCGAGCTTGAGCATCTGATTGCCGAACGCATCTGGCGTGAAATTGACACCGCGCTTGGCGAGACCCATGCGCGGGTGTTTATCGAAGTGCTGCGCGCATGCGGCGCACTGCGTGTGCTGCTGCCTGAACTGGATCGTCTGTTTGGCGTGCCGCAGACCGCGCTCTGGCATCCGGAGGTTGATACCGGCATCCACGTGTTGATGGTGCTTGATCAGGCCTGCCGGCTGTCACAGGATAATGCCGTGCGCTTTGCGGCACTCATGCACGATCTGGGTAAAGGCACCACTCCGCCCGCGGAATGGCCGCGTCATATCGGACATGAAGCACGCGGCGCTCAACTGATTGATGCGGTCTGCCGTCGTTTGCGCGTGCCCACCGCCTACGCAGAATTGGCGGTCATGGCCAGCCGCTACCACACGCATTGCCATCAGGCGCTGACGCTGCGCCCCAACACCCTGTTAAACCTGTTTGAATCACTTGACGCCTTCCGGCGCGCGGACCGGCTCGACAAGTTTTTGCTGGTGTGCGAAGCCGATGCGCGCGGGCGGCTTGGGCTTGAGCAACAGGCCTATCCGCAGGCAGACTATTTGCGCCAGGCGTTCCACAACGTCGCCAGCATCAGCGTGCCAGAACTGTTACGTGAACATCCGGTGACCGAAGGCCCGCGCGCCGGCGAAACCATCCGCCGACGGCTGCAGGCGCGACGCCTGCAGGTACTCAGGGAATTTGTACAGCAGCAACGCAGGATCAGCCAGTGATCGCAGATATGCTGCGCACAGCAGCTGACAAAAAGGTGGTATTGATCACCGGTGCAGCGCGGCGTATCGGAGCGCGTACCGCCGAAGTCTTTCATTCACACGGTTACCGCGTATTGATTCATTGCAACCGCTCACTGACTGACGCACAGGCGCTGGCAGCCAGGTTCAATCAACAGCGCGCCAACAGCGCCTTTTTACTGCAGGCTGACCTCAACAGTGCGCATGATATTCAGGCACTGGCAGATGCCGTGCTGTCACAACATGCGCGACTGGATGTATTGGTCAATAACGCCAGCAGCTTTTATGCAACGCCGCTTGCCCAGGTGACTGAAGGGCAATGGGTGGATCTGATGGGAAGCAACGCACACGCCCCGCTGATGTTGTGCAAAGCACTGTCGGGACGCCTGCGCGACAGCCAGGGCAGTATCGTCAATCTGACCGACATGAACATCAATCATGGTATGGCGGGTTTCAGTGTCTACACCATGGCCAAAGCGGCTTTGCAGGCCATGACACGCTCACTGGCGCGCGAACTAGCGCCCGATATTCGCGTCAATGCCGTGTCGCCCGGTGCCATTTTATGGCCAGAACATGCCAGTGACGCGGTGCTTCATGCCGAGAAACAAGCCACCATCCTGGCAGGTATACCCATGGCGCGATTGGGCACACCGGACGACATAGCACAGACGGTGTTTTTTCTGGCACATCATGCGCACTACGTCACTGGCCAAACCTGGCGAGTGGATGGCGGCCGCGGCCTCTAATACTGCCACTGACGCGGATCAACGCGGTAATACACCTGCAACTGTTCATACAGTTGTGGATGACGCGCAGCCAGTGCATACGGTCGCTCAAAAAACGCTTCTGTCGCCACCGCAAAAAATTCCGCCGGTTCGCTGGCACCATAAAAATCCAGCACCTGCTCTTCGGTCTGCAGACTTCTGGCCACAGGATCCTGTGCCAACTGACGCAAGCGTGTGAACTCATCATTAAACACCCGCGACCAATCCTGCAAAGCCTGATGACTGCTTAACCAGGGCGCGCCATTCGCATGGCCAAACTGATTGTCCAGCTGATGGGCAAACTCGTGCAACACTACGTTGTAACCGTCGGCAAAGTCAGCAGCACCACGTGCCACACTTTCCCATGACAGAATAATTTTACCGTCACTCCAGGCCTCACCCGCCAGCGCCCGCGTTTTATGGGACACCAGACCCGATTCATCAGCGCCTTCACGAGCTGCCAGAAACTCACTTGGGTACACCAGAATGGATTTCAGACTTGAGTAGTAGTCGCCAGGGCGCTGCAATATCAACAGGCACGCCTGCGCAGCAATGCTGATCCTGACATCATCCGTCATCACAAATCCTGCACAGCCAGTAAAACGTTTGTTGGCCAGAAAGTGCTTGATCTGGTTTTTTAGCGCGATTTGCAGCCCTGCCGGCATGCGTTGGAAAAACGGCAAGTCTCGCTTCACCACGCGCAGCCAGCGCTCAGGGAACGGTTGTTGCTCAATGCGTCGGTGCCGCCAGCGCGGATATACAAACAGCCAGGCCGCGCTGCCTATGACAATCAACACCAACACAGCAATTACCACACCACCGGACCACGACATGCATTCACTTCCTGTTTTGGGGAATTTGTGAGCGATACCCTTTGCTCTGACCAGACCGCTTGGTTAAGATCAGGGCGATTTTCAAAAAATCAACAACAAAACCTGACAGAGCATTCAACTATGCCGACAAACCGCCGTGAGGGAGAGATTCAACCGGGAATAAAGTGGGGCCCTTTTGTCTTGCGTATTCCATTTATCCACACCCGATTTGCCTTGCCAGAAATGCTGCAGGGAATTTGTGTTGCCGGAGCCACCGGACTGGCACTTGTGCCTATCATGGTCGCCTCCTTCGGACTGACCTTTGAAGAAGCGGTCACCATGGCCATGATTCACTCGCTGCTGATTTCCTCAGCGTGGATCATGTTTGGTGATCCCATCGGCCCGGGCTGGATCACGCCAGCATTACCGTTCATTTTTGCCTTTGTGCTGGGCACCGCCACCAGCCCGGCGGAACAGTTCCAATTGATGACGGCGCTATCGCTTAACTTTGCGGCACTCTTGTTCATTCTGGGGGTTACCGGGTTTGGCGCCAAACTGGTGGCCTGGGTACCCAATGTGCTCAAAGGCGGCATCATCCTGGGTGCAGCGGTGGCCGCATTCCTGCGAATCTTTGATCAGAATGATGCGGCCAGTGCCATTAACTCAACGCCAATCGCGGCAGTTGCGGCACTGGCTCTGTGTATGTTCATGACCTTTTCCAAACCGTTTCAGCGCATGGCGGCCAAAACGCCGATACTGGCCAAAATTGCCAGCCTGGGATTATTACCTGCATTTCTTCTCGCCGGCGTGATTGGCCTGGTGACCGGCGAAATGACCTTCAACATTCAGTCCGGTTTCCTGGATGTGCCCGCCCATGCGGCAAGCCTGTGGCAAAAAGCATCCCCCATGGTCATTGGCTGGCCGTCTGTGTCCCAGTTTGTGGAGGCGCTGCCGCTGGCGTTTATCACCTACATCCTGTTCTTCGGCGATCTGGTGACCGCTGAAGAAATGATAAAAAACACGCAACCCATGCGTATGGACGAAAAGCTTGACGTCAACAGCAACCGTGCGCACATGTCTACCGGCGTCCGCAACGCGGCGATGGCCGTGTTTGCACCGTTCTTTGGCACACAAGGGGTGTTGTGGACGGGCATTCAGGTGATCATTCTTAAGCGTTGGGCATCGGGTCGCGACAAAATGGACTCGGTGTTTGACGGTATTGCGGGTTATTACGTGTACGGACTGCCCATCTTGTTTGTTGTGCTGCCGGTGGTGACGTTGTTGCAACCGCTGCTGCCTATTGCCTTGGCGGTGACCTTGTTGCTCACGGGTTTTGCCTGCGCGACGCTGGCGCTGAACGCGGTGACTGATCCTACCGAACGCGGCGCGATGGTGCTGACCGCCATCGCCTTCTCACTCTTTGATCCGTGGACAGGTCTGCTGGCCGGTCTTGCGACTATTGTGGTTGTGGTAGGTCCACATGTGTTCTTGAAAGCGAGAGCCGACGACCATCCCAAGTAAAGTCGACAGGCCAAAGCTTTTGTTGTGAGCGGTCGTAAACCTCCCACAAGACCCGATACGAATGTCCCGAGTGCGGATCAATGCGCTCGGGACACACTTGCGACATGGGCCACAACACATAGGCGTTGACGGTGATCTCCGGTCTGGGCAGCACGATACCGTGAGGCTCGCCCTGCAAATCCCCCAGTGTCAGAATGTCGATATCCAGCGTTCGTGGACTGAAGCGATGCTGGTCGCGCTTGCGCCCGCTGCGGTTCTCCAGTTCTTTGAGCAACAGACTGATGTCATCCAGCGGCAGGTCCGTATGCGTTGCCACCACCATATTCAGAAAGTTACCACCCTGAAATCCTACCGCCTCACTCTCAAATACCGATGACAACACCAGTTCACCAAAATGCGCATGCAGCGCGTCCAGCGCCAGCGAAATGTGGTACTCCGGTTGAAGATTACTACCCAGACCTAATGTCAGAAGTGCCATGTTGCCTTTTTATAACGTTTGCCGGGGAATTTGGCCACGCTCGATGATCACACCCACATCACGTGCGCCGGTCACTGCGCCGGGTTTGCCCACACGCAGCCGCAGCCAGGGCACAGGAAATTCAAGTAGCACAATCTCGGCCACGCGCTCAGCCATGGTTTCAATCAGCAAAAATTCAGCTTCCTCTATATAGCTGATGAGGCGTTTGGACACTGCCTTGTAATCCAGGGTTTTACTGATGTCTTCGGTGGCGGCGGCGGCGCGGATATCCGTCGCCATGTCCAGATCAAGGCTAACGGTCTGGCGAATTTTGCGTTCCCAGTCGTAAATGCCGATCACTGTTTGAATTTGTAACTCGCGGATATAGACAATATCCATCAATACACTCCGGATACTTTGGTGGTTGCGTGTGTCAGGCTGACGACGGCGCGGCGCTTTGACGCAAGGACGACAGGCTTTCCAGCGGCCAGCGCGGACGCGCAAAAATGGCCAGTCCCTCATGCTGGCCAGCCAGCAGACGCTGACAACCCGCATAAGCGATCATCGCACCGTTGTCGGTGCAGAATTTCGGCTGCGCGTAAAAAAGCTGGCTGCGCTGACTGTCCACCATCTCCTGCAAACTGGCACGCAGTCGCTTGTTGGCACTGACGCCGCCGGCGATGATCAGGGTTTTTAATCCGCTGTGCTGTAATGCGCGCCGGCACTTGATCACCAAGGTCTGCACCACGGCTTCTTCAAAGGCCAGTGCCACATCGGCTTTATCCTGTTCAGTGAGTTCAGCCTGTTTACCGAGCTCGATCAGCGTATTACGTACAGCGGTTTTTAAACCACTGAAACTGAATTCAAGCCCGGGTCTGTTAATCATCGGACGCGGGAACACAAACCGACCGGGCAAGCCTTGTGTCGCCAGGGCGGCAACACGCGGCCCTCCCGGATACGCAAGCCCAAGCATTTTGGCAACTTTATCAAACGCTTCACCGGCGGCATCATCCAGCGATTCACCCAGCAGGCGATATTCACCTACACCCGTCACTGCGACCAATTGTGTATGTCCGCCCGATACAAGCAATGCAACAAACGGAAACGACGGCGGACTGGCTTCCAGCATCGGCGCCAGCAGGTGACCTTCCATATGATGAACACCAATGGCCGGCACATTCCAGGCCATGGCCAGGGAACGCCCGATAGAGGCTCCCACTAACAACGCACCAATCAATCCGGGGCCGGCGGTATAGGCAATCCCGTTGATCGACGAAGCAGGGCTGCCGGAGTCTTCCATCAACTGACGGATCATCGGTAGTGTCTTGCGAATGTGGTCACGTGAGGCCAGCTCGGGAATCACACCACCGTAACGGGCATGCATTTTTACCTGGCTGTACAAGGCATCACCCAGCAAACCCTGTTCGCTGTCGTAGATGGCAATCCCGGTTTCGTCACAGGAAGTTTCAATACCGAGTACGCGCATGCGTTGATTAACCCTGTTAAATGTCAACATCCTGTAAATGTCTGTTGACCTGCTGCAAAGGACGTGAATAATACGGCAGCCCGGAGCCTTTGGCCAGACAGCCGATCTCCCGCCGATCAGAAGTTGCAAATTAGGTTTTGCAATTCCGTGTGCGGCGCATTACCATGTTCGCCCTTTTAAATTGAATGCAAAGGTGTTTGTGCACTATGCCAATGGTTAAACTGAAAGAAAACGAGCCGTTTGACGTTGCTCTGCGTCGTTTCAAGCGTGCTTGTGAAAAAGCCGGTGTTCTGGCTGAAGTCCGTCGTAAAGAATTTTATGAGAAGCCCACGTCTGCCCGTAAGCGTAAAGCTGCTGCAGCGGTCAAGCGTCACCTCAAAAAGCTGTCACGCGACAACAAGAAGACCAAACGCTTCTATTGATTAACAGTCGGGAACTCTTATGGCCGACAGTGCAATCAAGCTCAAGCTGACTGAAGCAATGAAAGACGCGATGCGGGCCAGAGACAAAGCCCGACTCGGCGCCATTCGTCTGGCGTTAGCAGAAGTTAAAAAAGTTGAAGTGGATGAACGAATCGAACCCGATGACACCCGGGTTTTGTCGTTGCTGGAAAAAATGATCAAGCAGCGCCGCGAATCCATCCGACAGTACGAAGATGCCAAGCGCAGCGATCTGGCCGACATCGAAAAAGCCGAAATTGTGGTGCTTCAGGAATTTATGCCCGCAGCTCTTGGCGAGCTGGAAATCGACGCCATTATTCTGCAGGCGATCAGTGATTCCGGCGCTGTGAGCCCCCAGGAAATGGGTAAAGTCATCGCACTGGTCAAACCTCTTGTCGCTGGTCGCGCTGACATGGGTGCCATCAGCCAGAAAATAAAGAGCCGACTTAGCGGCGTCTGATCACCCAGAGCGGGGCCCGACATGGCTGGTCTGATTCCGCAATCCTTTATTGATGACCTGCTAAGCAGAGTCGACATTGTTGAAGTTATCGACAAGCGCGTCAAATTGCGCAAAACCGGCAAAAACTATTCTGCCTGCTGCCCGTTTCATCAGGAAAAATCCCCCTCGTTCAGCGTAGAGCCTGACAAGCAGTTTTATTACTGCTTCGGATGTGGCGCCGCCGGCAACGCACTGGGTTTTGTGATGAATTTTGACAAAGCCGAGTTTCCGGAAGCGGTTGAATCACTCGCCTCCGACTACGGCCTGACCGTACCGCGTGAAGAAAAATCCGCGCAGAGTGAGAAGAAGCGCCAAGAACATGAAGATCTGCTCAGCGCCCTCGAGCAGGCAAATCTGTATTACCAACAGCAGCTGCGCCTGCACCCGGCGCGCGACAGCGCCGTCAATTATCTCAAGGGTCGCGGCCTAACCGGACAGATTGCCAAACGTTTTGGCATCGGCTTTGCGCCACCGGGCTGGGCCAATCTGCTCACGCACCTACAACACTATAAAGTCAGCAAAACCTTGCAGGAACAGGCCGGCCTGGTGATCCCCAAAGAGACCGAGCGCCGTCATAACCAAGACGACACCCACTACGACCGCTTCCGCGACCGCATCATGTTCCCGATTCGCGACAGTCGCGGCCGCGTGATTGCATTTGGCGGGCGCGTACTCGGTGACGACAAGCCTAAGTACCTGAACTCACCGGAAACCCCGGTGTTTCACAAAGGCAGCGAACTGTACGGCCTGTGGGAAGCCCGCAAATCGCGCGTGAAACACGACAGCTATCTTATTGTTGAAGGTTACATGGATGTGGTGGCGCTCGCGCAGCATGGCATCGACTTTGCGGTGGCCACATTAGGCACCGCAACCAGCGCCACGCACTTGACGCGCCTGTTCCGGCTGGTCAAAAGTGTCGTGTTCAGTTTTGACGGTGACAACGCCGGTCGCGCAGCCGCTGCCCGCGCCTTAAATGCCGCGCTGCCGCTGATGGAAGACGGGCGCCAGGTGCGGTTTTTGTTTTTGCCCGAGAGCGAAGACCCCGACAGTCTGGTGCGCAAAGAAGGCGCTGACGCGTTCCGCGCAAGGCTGGCCAACGCCAAACCCCTGTCCGATGTGTTTTTTGATCAGCTCGGCAATGCCAATGACTTTGCCAGCATGGACGGCAAGGCGCGCCTGTTCAGTCAGGCCATTCCACTGATCAAACTGATGCCGCGCGGTTTGTTCCAGCAATTGATGCTGGATAAGCTCGCCACCATGGCAGGCACACGCCGCGAAACCATTGATCAGCTGTTGCAGGAAACGCCCGCAGCAGCGCCCGTGGTGACACAAGCCGATGATGAACCACCCGCATGGCTGGACGACGCTCACGGCACTCGCAAATCCGCAGCCGAAGTACGCGCCAAACGCGACTTCCGCAACCCGGAACCCGCGCCGTTGGCAACGCGACTGAAGCGATCCGCCGGACTGCTGGCCGTCGAATTATTGTTGCACCAGCCGGCCCTGGCCCTAAAAGCGCCCACAGAGTTGTCATCTCTGACGATACTCGGTGACGAAGACACAAATTTATTGCTGGAACTGCTTGAAGTTGCACGTGACGACCCCGATATAGGCACTTACGTGCTGTTGGGTCACTGTTATGGCACGCCGGCCGGCAAGCGCCTGACACAATTGTTAAAAAACGAGCGCATTACCCCGGAAGCGGGTCGGGCAGAAGAATTCAGTTTTCTGCTGGGTCAACTTCTGCAAGAGGCTCAAAAGCAACAAAAGCGAAAACAATTACTTGAACAACTGAAACCTCGCGTCCGGTCGACCAAAAACGATACAGAGGATTCATGATCGTAGCTGGCATAGATGATCTTGCAGGTCTATAATGCGCGGCTAAATTTTTTGTTTTCAAACCGCCACCTCTTCACTCGAATGGGAAGTTATGTCTGATTCGTCTCTGAATTCCCCACAATCCGGCCTGTCCGGATTAAAAGCCCTCATTGCCAAAGGCAAAGAACAGGGCTATCTGACCTACGCCGAAGTTAACGATCACTTGCCGGAATCCATCTCGGATCCGGACCAGGTTGAAGACATCATTCAGATGATCAACGACATGGGCATCAAGGTGTACGAAACCGCACCGGATGCAGATACCCTGCTGCTCAACGAAGGTGACGGCAACACGGATGAACTGGCCGCAGCTGAAGCGGCAGCAGCGCTGGCCGCCGTCGAGAACGAAGCCGGCCGCACCACCGACCCCGTGCGCATGTACATGCGTGAAATGGGCACCGTGGAACTGCTGACCCGGGAAGGCGAGATTGTCATCGCCAAGCGCATCGAAGAAGGCCTTCGTGAGCTGATGAAGTCCATGGCCAGCTTCCCCGGCATCGTGGCTCATGTGCTGAATGAATATGAAATGGTCTCCCGCGAAGAGCGCCGGCTTACTGACGTGATTGTAGGCTACCTGGAAGTTGACGACCCGGTTGTTATCCCCGCCGCCGTTGAACCGGAAGAAGTTGTTGAAGCCGAAGCTGCCGCTACTGAAGACGAAGACGATGGTGTGATCGCCGGCGCTGAAGAGGAAGAGGCTGTCTCCGGCCCAGATCCCGAGCTGGCTCGCCAGCGATTCACTGACCTGCGCGCTCAGTTTACCGAGACCGAAGCATTGATCGCCCAACATGGTCGTCACAACGAGATTTCGCTGACGGAAATGGAAAAACTTGGCGAAATGTTTAAGACCTTCAAGCTCACTCCCAAACTGTTTGACATCCTGGTCAATCAAGCACGCGCAGCACTGTTCAAAGTCCGTCGCCACGAGCGTACCGTGATGACCCTGTGCTGCCGCAACGCCGGCATGCCCCGCAAGAATTTTGTTGCCAGCTTTCCCGGCAACGAAGTAAACGTCGCCTGGCTGGACCAGTTCACCGGCCAGAAAGAAGCGTGGGTTGCGCGTCTGGTTGACGTCGCTGAAGAAGTTCAGCGTACACAGCGAAAAATGCAGGCCATGGAAGAAGAAAATGGCCTGACTGTTGCCGAGATCAAAGAGATCAACCGCGGCATGTCCATTGGTGAGGCCAAATCACGCCGCGCCAAAAAGGAAATGGTGGAAGCCAACCTGCGTCTGGTGATCTCCATTGCCAAGAAGTACACCAACCGTGGCCTGCAATTCCTTGACCTGATTCAGGAAGGCAACATCGGCCTGATGAAAGCCGTGGACAAGTTTGAGTACCGCCGTGGTTACAAGTTCTCCACGTACGCTACCTGGTGGATTCGTCAGGCGATTACCCGCTCTATCGCTGACCAGGCGCGCACCATCCGAATCCCGGTACACATGATCGAAACCATCAACAAGCTGAACCGAATCAGCCGCCAGATGGTGCACGAAAAAGGCCGAGAGCCCACGCCGGAAGAACTCGGCGAGCGCATGGACATGACCGAAGACAAAGTGCGTCGTGTACTTAAAATCGCCAAAGAGCCCATTTCCATGGAGACGCCGATTGGTGACGACGAAGACTCGCATCTGGGCGACTTTATCGAAGACTCCACGGTGGAATCACCGGTGGATTCCTCAATCGAAGAAGGCCTACGCGAAGCTACCCGCGAAGTTCTCAACAGCCTGACCGCCCGCGAAGCCAAAGTGCTACGCATGCGTTTTGGTATCGACATGAACACCGACCACACGCTGGAAGAAGTCGGCAAACAGTTTGACGTCACGCGCGAGCGCATCCGTCAGATCGAAGCCAAAGCCCTGCGCAAACTGCGTCACCCGACGCGCTCCGATCACCTGCGCAGTTTTCTGGACGATTGATAATTGGGGACGAAGAGATCATTTTTTGTACAGATTTATTTGTACAAAAAATGATCTCTCCGTCCCCATAGCCCCAGGCACCCTATGCAGAGCCTGTTTGACAGCATCAACAACCTTTTTGCGTTTATCCAGCCGGTGTCCGACGCCGTCTGGGCCTTCCCCACCCAATTTGCCTTCTACTCAGCTATCCCCATCATCGGCCAGATGTCCATGGCCGTGCTGCTGCTGTTGGGCATGGGCCTGGTACTCACCGTCAGAACCGGCATTGTGCAACGCTTCAGCTTTGCCGAAGCCTACCGCATCATCATGCGCCAGCATCAGGCCAGCGCCGTTGGCATCAGCCCCAAAGCCGCGTTTTTACTCGGACTCGCCATGCGTGTTGGCCCCGGCAATATTGTCGGTGTCACCGGCGCCATCAGCGTAGGCGGGCCAGGTGCATTGTTCTGGATGTGGGTCGCCGCTCTACTGGGCATGGCCAGCGCATTTACCGAATCGGTGTTAGCGCAACTGTTTAAAGAGAAGAAGGACCAGGAATTTGTCGGCGGCCTGCCGTTTTACGGCCGCAGCCTGCTAGGCGGCAAACGCTACGTCGGTGTGTTTTTATCCATCGCCTTTATTGTGTACGCGCTGTTTAACCTGCCCGCACAAACCTTCAACGTCTTCACCGCCTTCGGCATGATTGCCGAAACCGTCACCGGCAACGTCGCCGAACGCCAGTCACCCCTGTACGTCACCATTGCCATCGTGCTCGTCATCAGCAGCGCGTGGATGATTCTCGGCGGCATCCGCCGCGTGATCCGCTACACCAACGTCATGGTGCCGGTGATGGCGGTGGTGTTTTGCGCCGTGTCATTGCTGATCATTGCCTTGAATGCCAACCTGATCCCGACGTTTTTCCGCGAAGTGTTCACCGGCGCATTCTCACCTGATGCCCTGTTTGGCGGCGCCATCGGTGTGGCCATTGCAGAAGGTGTGCGCCGCGGCCTGATGTCCAACGAAGCCGGCCAAGGCACCATCACCATGGCCGCCGCAGCCGCCGACAACCGTCACCCCTGCGAACAGGGATTTGTGCAAAGCCTCGGCGTGTTTGTGGACACTCTGGTGATCTGCACACTCAGTGGTTTTGTTGTGGTGATTGCCCAGCTCTGGCAGACCGC
Organism: Klebsiella pneumoniae; assembly: GCA_945869725.1. Classification (GTDB taxonomy): domain Bacteria; phylum Pseudomonadota; class Gammaproteobacteria; order Pseudomonadales; family Pseudohongiellaceae; genus Pseudohongiella. The sequence goes on along the minus strand of CAMBPO010000029.1, from coordinate 2,336 downwards.
ACCCGACGACGCCGCGTGGAGTGCCGCCAGCGCATCGCGCATCGGCACCTACCTTGGCTCCGTGCAATACCTGACACCCACCTGGCTCAGCGACCCCGCCACCATCGTGCTCAGCTTGTGTTACGCGCTGTTTGCGTTCACCACACTGCTGGGAATGATCTCATTTGCAGAAATCTCCGCCAACTTTATCTCACGCTCGGCGCGCTTCATTTTGATGATACGACTTCTGGGCGCCATGCTGTTTGTGCCATTTGGCGCGATGACGGTACTGGCAGGACTGGAACTCGGTAACCTGTGGGCGATTACCGACCTCACCAATATTGTGATGGTGTATCTGAACATACCGCTGCTGATCCTTGGCGCGCCTATTGTGCTCAAAGCGCTGGATCACTACAAACGCAGCGGAGGCGGCAGCTTCAATTCAGCTGCCGACATCGGCGTGACTACCTCGTACTGGGTTGACGACTCAGAGCGACTCAACAAACGCAGCAAGGTTAGCGATATCCGCGTCTGACAATGCACCGGCAGTGGCATACATCAACGCACTTTGCGGGCCACGAGTTTCACGGTTTTTGTAAGCAGTCAGTGCAGTGGTTACATAACTTGCGTCACGGCCCGACAACTGCGGGCCAACACCGCCTTCGCCCCCGGCGCCATGACAGGCTGTGCAACCCACATAGGCGGTCTTGCCAAGCTCAGCCGGACTTGCTGCCGCAGCCGCAGCCGCAGCCGCACGCTGCTGATCCAGAATGTTGCCATTGGCAGCAACATACGCCTCGTAACATTCACCGTCACAGGTGTGCACACGCGCCTGCTCAGGCACATTACGGTTAGCCATCGCCGTGGTCATGATGACGGCAGTAAACAGCAGAGCAAACAACGGAATCAGCAGGTCTTTCATAACAGCTCCAGAAGTAGTTAGCGCCCTTTCTACGCGCGGGACCTCCGTGCAGATTTGCAAAACACATGCAAATGCCACGGGCCCTGGCGGGGTGCCGGAAAAAATAAATAATGTCTTTCTAATTATGATTCGACACAACCAGCACCGATCACGGCGCTGCACAACAATGCCTTGTCACTTCATGCCCTGAATTATGGGCTGGCGTGATCAGCAGTTCGGCCTTATACTTCGCGTCTCGTTTTTTAACGACACTTCAATACAGGGCCTATAGCTCAGTTGGTTAGAGCAGCGGACTCATAATCCGTTGGTCGTAGGTTCAAGTCCTACTGGGCCCACCATTTTATTATACAAATCAAAGACTTGTAAAATAGTCGCCTCGCACAACTTGCTTACACAGTGCTTACACACCGCATCCGCTGCTTTTACTCACTGAACTGGCGCGCAGTCTAGCCGAAAACTTGGTTAATGTCCGCAGAAAAGACATGGGGTTTGGCGGGAACTGACAGTGTGATGTCAGATTATTTGCTGGGGAATTGTGCTCTATGCTCTTTGTTGTTGGTAAAAGAGCTTGGTTTTAGGATGTTTTTGCGTCTTCTGTATATGCTTACTTTGGTTTCTTGGTAAGGGAAATCACGCTAGTCAGTATTGTTGCTCAGTATTCATAAGTGCAACAATGCTGATAGCGCGATTAGTTTGCTTATCAAAACTAACGTGCTCAAATCAATTTTTGATCAAAACCTCTTTAGCGTCTACAAGCGAGAATTCAAGAGTGTCACCGTTCACCAGTCTAAATGACGCATCAAATAGCTGTGTTCCCAGTTTGATGTAGTCACGATAAATTCCAGTTGTTGTCTCAAATCTGCCGCTACATTGTTCGGGCTGGGCACCAGTAGATGACTGATCTAAAAAGGGTCTGTTAGCAACTATCTGTAATGCGCCTGTATCAAGCGACAAAATATTAAATGTCACATCAATTTTATTCATGCCACCAACTTGAGTTGGTTTTGAATTTTCAAAGATTCTAACGCATGAATAGAGCCGTGACTGATCAATCATAATCAAACCAACTTGATTTACTTCTAGACGGTAGCGCGGGTCTACAGCAACACCGTTGCTAGTCCCAAGATAATCTGAAGGCTTCACAGTAATAACAGCTGAAGTGCTCGTTGTAGCACCTGAGTTATCTGTTGCTCTGAAAGTAACCGTTGAAGCGCCATCAGGAAGTGTAAGTGTTGCACTCGTGCCAGTGGCGACCTGAGCCCCATTGATCAGCCACTGAGTTGAAGCAATTGTTCCATCGCTATCCGTTGCTGTAGCCGTCAGTGAAACGGATTCACCTGCTGCTGTGTTGGTATCAGCGATTGTTCTGCTGCCACCTGTGATCGCTACAACGGGTGAGATATTACCAGTTGCTGGCGCTGTAGGTGGTGCAGTG
>CAMBPO010000028.1 GCA_945869725.1 Klebsiella pneumoniae | reverse complement strand
TACTCGCCGCTGGCCAGCTTGGGAAGATAGGCATTTTTCTGTTCGTCTGTTCCGTAATGCTTTAGCAGTTCTGCCGCACCCAGCGAGTTGGGGATCACCACAAAGGTGCCGGCTGTGGGGCAAAAAGGATTGACCTTGGCCATGATGGACGAAATCGCCAAGGTAGAAAATTCTTTGCCACCGTATTGCTTGGGGATCAACAAACCCATAAAACCTTGCTGTTTGATGGCATCAAGGACTGCATCAGGCACCTTGCGGGTAATACCGATCTGGTAACGATCAATCATCCGGCATAAGTCTTCAGTCGGACCATCCAGAAACGCCTGTTCCTCCGCGGAATGCCGGTTGTAAGGTTCTGCCAGCATTTTTGCAAAATCCGGGTTGCCGGAAAAAATCTGACCATCAATCCATACCGTACCCGCTTCGAGCGCCTGTCTCTCGGTATCAGAGATACGCGGCAGCACGTTGTTATCCCGCATAAATCTCATAATGGCTGCAAACATGGGAAATCCTCTGGTAAAAAATTCTGGATAGTTGACCGATCAGCGTGATAATAAGCCGCAGGGCTTATCAATCGACGAAAGCTGACATGACCATGCCGGGTCTGTCACAACAGGGGTAAAAATTTGTGTTATACCCTGTGACCTGGCGAGAAACGACATATTACTGAATAGATTCATTTTTACAATATTCATCTGTCGTCAGATCGAAGTACACGTTGTTGACACGCCCTTAATAGACTGCCAAGTCATTATCCCTTATGAAAAAAGGTATCTTTATGAAATCTGCAGCCAACACCTTTCGCGTTGCCAATCGTGAACGTCTCAAACCCAGGCATACTCTCGCATGGATGTTGCTGGCCGCGACTTTGACCAGTGGCGCGCAGGCACAGACGTTTTATCCGGCACCGGCGAGCGAAACAGCGGAGTCATGGTTTGAATCAGGTCAGGCTGAGCTTGAACGCGCACTGCAGCGCACGCAAAACACCCATCAGGCCAAGAATATTATTCTGTTTGTGGGTGACGGCATGGGTATTTCAACCGTGACTGCCGCCAGAATTTTTGCCGGCCAGCTGCAAGGCAGTGCCGGCGAAGAGAACTCATTGTCCTTTGAACGTTTTCCCGCAGTGGCTTTGTCCAAAACCTACAATACCAATCAGCAGACCTCCGACTCTGCGGGAACAGCGACCGCGATGATGGCGGGCATCAAAACCCGCGCCGGCGTGATTGGTGTCAACCAGATTGCCGACCGGGCAAATTGTCAGTCCTCGTTAGGCACTGAAGTGCCTAGTCTGATGCAACAGGCTGCAGAGCGCGGTCTGGCGACCGGGTTTGTCACCACTACGCGGATCACTCATGCCACACCAGCGGCTACTTATGCTCACACCCCTGAGCGCGATTGGGAGAATAATTCAGCACTGCCAGAGGAAGCCGTGCAACACGGCTGCAAGGATATTGCGCAGCAATTGATTGAATTCTCCTACGGCAACGGTATCAACGTTGCGCTGGGAGGCGGCATCGAGCAGTTCATGCCCGTCGGCAAAAATGAACCGGTGACAGGGCGCGAAGGCCTGAGAACCGATGAAAGAGACCTGACGCTTGAGTGGACAGATCGCTACGATAACAGTGCCTTTATCTGGAACAAGGAACAGCTGGCCGCGGTTGACGTCAACAATACCCGCCACCTGCTAGGACTGTTCAGTCGATCACAAATGAACTACGCCTACGACCGTAACGATGCCAACAACGCACAGCCCGATCTGCCGTCGATGACAGAAACTGCCATCAAACTGCTGCAGGCACAGTCAGGCGACAGCGGCTTTTTCCTGATGGTAGAAGCGGGACGCATCGATCACGCTCACCATGCCGGCAACGCTTTCCGTGCACTCTATGACACTCAGGAGTTGTCTGATGCCGTAGAAACGGCGATGGCACTGACCAGCGAACAGGACACATTGATTATTGTCACTGCTGATCACAGCCACTCATTAACAATCGGTGGTTACTCCACCCGTGGCAACCCTATCTTGGGCGCGGCTGTCACCAATGACGACCATGGGCATGCCAATGACGAGCGCAGTCTTGCTCTCGACAACATGCCGTATACAACTCTCGGTTACCGAGATGGCCCGGGCTTTGCCGACGATGTTGGTGGTGACGTGCGTTACACAGTGCCCGCAGCACCTGGCCGGCACGACCTGAGTAACGTTGATCCTACTCACCCTGACTTCCATCAGGAAGCGCTGGTGCCGCTGCAGTCCGAAGGCCATGCCGGCGAAGATGTCGGCATCTATGCACGCGGTCCGTGGTCACATCTGTTTCACAGCACACACGAGCAACACTATATCTACCACGTTATGCGTCATGCTTACGGCTGGTAACTGCCGGGTTTGAAGGGATTGGTTGGTGCCTGTCCTTGTAAAACCCTATCTTTGTAAAACCCTGCCTGCTCAGGCAAAATGAATGCATTCAGCCTGAGCACAGAGATTTTTATGAGCGCATCTTCCAACCCTTCTAACCTGCCTGATCGGGCGCAGTATCCTGATCAGCATTTCAGACATTGGCGACTCACCCACGATCGCGACAACATCCTGTACGCCCGCCTGGATCGCGCGGGTGAGCGTGTTAATGCGCTGTCTCGCGAAGTACTGGAAGAATTTGACCAGCTGATCAGTCTGGTTGAGCGCGAAGCTCCGCGCGGCCTGGTGCTGATGTCAGGCAAGAGCACGGGCTTTGTCTTCGGCGCCGATGTCCGTGAATTTGACGGTTTCACCTCCGCGGAGGCGGTCACCGTTGAAATCAATCGTGTTCATGAGATGTTCAACCGCCTTGAGAAACTTGACTGCATCACCGTTGCTGCTATCGAGGGCTACTGTCTGGGTGGCGGACTGGAGATGGCGCTGGCGTGCAATTACCGCATTGCCAAGGATGTACCTGAAACGCGTCTGGGTTTTCCGGAAATTCAATTGGGCATTTTCCCCGGCTTTGGTGGCTCCGCCCGCTCGGTTAAGGTCATGGGCGGCCTGAAAGCCATGGAACTGATGCTGACCGCGCGCCAACTCAAAGCACGCCCCGCCAAAGCGCTGGGCTTGGTTGATCAGGTGATCGGACGTCATGAAGAACTGGTGTGGGCGGCGCGCAAAGCCGTGCTCAGTGGTAAGAAGAGCCACGGCCCGGGCATCATCGGCCGCCTGAGCAATACCCTGCCAGCGCGCAAACTGTTGGCTGGGCAGATGCGCAAACAGACCCAACGCAAAGCGCGTGCCGAGCACTATCCGGCACCTTACAGCCTGATTGACACCTGGGAAAAATTCGGCGGCAATACCACAAAGATGATGCAGGAAGAAGCCCGAGCGGTCGGCAGGTTGATGGTGTCATCAACGGCTGAAAGTCTGCGCCGGGTTTTTCATCTGATGGACCGGCTGAAATCTGAAGGCAAAAGCAGTGATTTCCGAGCACGTCACGTGCACGTTATCGGCGCGGGCGTCATGGGCGGTGACATCGCGGCCTGGTGTGTCTTGCGCGGACTGGATGTCAGCCTGCAGGATCGCGAGATGAAATTTATTACCCCGGCGCTCAAACGTGCGGAAATCCTCTTCAAAAAGAAACTGCGCGACCCCGCCAAAGTGAAGGCGGCACTCGAGCGTCTCCGCCCCGATCCCGACGCGCGATACGTCCCACGCGCCGACGTTGTGATCGAAGCCATTTACGAAAATGTGGATGCCAAGCAGGCGCTGTTCCGTGATCTTGAACCGCGCATGAAAACCGGCGCCATACTCGCCACCAATACCTCAGCTATTCCGCTGGAAACACTGGCATCCGTACTGAGCGACCCGGCACGTTTGATTGGTCTGCACTTTTTTAATCCGGTTCCGCAAATGCCATTGGTGGAAGTTGTTTATAGCGTGGACACTGACGACGCAGAGCGACGCAAAGGCGCGGCCTTTTGTCAGCAGATCGGCCGTTTTCCGTTACCGGTTAAAAGCAGCCCGGGATTTCTGGTCAACCGTGTACTGGCGCCCTACATGATGACAGCGTTAAAACTGCATGGCGAAGGCATTCCCGCTGAAGCATTGGACGCAGCAGCAGAGGCTTTTGGCATGCCCATGGGCCCTGTGGAACTGGCAGACACCGTGGGTCTGGATGTCTGCCTGATGGTGACAGGAGTCCTGCAATCTGATCAGACTGATACAGCCCAGACCGGAAGTGCAGAGAAAAACTATATTCAGGCGCTGGTCAGCGCCGGCAAACTAGGCAAAAAATCCGGCTCAGGCCTGTATGAATGGAAAAATGGCAAAGCGGTCAAAAAACCCGGTGTTGCTGACACTTTTAACCTGGCAGATATCGCTGAGCAACTAATCGAAGCCTATACCCGCGAATGTATTGCCGCACTGCAGGAAGGTGTTGTTGCCGATGAAGATCTGCTGGACGCCGGTATGATTTTTGGCACCGGCTTCGCGCCTTTCCGTGGCGGCCCGCTTTATTACCTGGCTCACAAAGATCAGCAACCGCTCGTCAGCAATAAAGTAAAAGCGCCGGAACCCGATACATCACAACAGCGCGCTGACCATGCAGAAGCTGAACAGGAGACTGAGACCCGTGTTTAATTCAGACAAAACCCCACAGACCTTACGCCGGGTTGTCATCGCGGGCGGGGCACGATTGCCGTTTTGCCGATCAAACACTGTCTACGCGGACCTGAGCAATCTGGACATGCTGGCGGACACGCTACAACAACTCAGCACTGAGTTTAACCTGGCAGGAAAAAAGATTGATGAGGTGCTTGCAGGTGCGGTCACCAGCCACAGCAAGGACTGGAACCTGGCGCGTGAAGCCGTGCTGAGCACAGACCTGTCGCCGGCGACACCTGGCACTACCTTGCAGATGGCCTGTGGCACTTCCCTGCAAGCAGCGTTGATGCTGGCAGCACGTATCGCAACAGGGGAGATCGACAGTGCCATTGCTGCTGGCACTGACACCACCAGTGATGTGCCCATTGTATTCCAGCGCAAATTTGCACAACGTCTGATCAAACTTGCACAAGCACGCAGCCTGAAGCAGCGCTTGCAGGCATTAAAAGGTTTCCGCCTGTCTGAACTGGCGCCGCGCGCGCCGGCCAACGGTGAACCCCGCACCGGTCTTGCCATGGGTGAACATTGTGAATTGATGGCGCGCGAGTGGGGCATCAGCCGTGCCGATCAGGATCAGCTTGCGCTCGAAAGCCACCTAAAAGCCGCCGCTGCCTATGAAGCCGGCTTTTTTGATGGGCTGGTTAGTCCTTACCAGGGTGTCAGCCGGGACAACAATATCCGCGCTGACAGCACGCTGGAAAAACTCGCCAGCCTGAAACCTGCGTTCGACAAAAAACACGGCACCTTGACAGCGGGCAACAGCACGCCGCTGACCGATGGCGCTGCCGCAGTGCTGTTGTGCAGTGAAGAGTGGGCCGTGGCCAACAACATCCCGATTCGCGCTTTCTTGGTCTGCGGCCGCAGCAGTGCGGTTGATTTTGTTGATGGTGAAGGCCTGCTGATGGCGCCCACCGTTGCCGTCAGTGAACTGCTGCAGATGAACGGTCTCGCGCTGCAGGATTTTGACTGTTATGAAATTCATGAAGCCTTTGCGGCGCAGGCCTTATGCACACTCAAGGCCTGGGAGGATGAAAATTTCTGCCGCGAAAAACTGGGACGTGACGCCGCGCTTGGCGCAATCGACCGCAGCCGCATGAACATCAAAGGTGGCTCATTGGCGTTCGGGCACCCGTTTGCGGCTACCGGCGCGCGCATCTTGGGGACACTGGCGGCGATCCTTGAAGAAAAAGGCCAAGGACGCGGCTTGATTTCTGTCTGTACGGCGGGAGGCATGGGTGTCGCTGCGATCGTAGAACGGCCTTGAGTTGCAGCCTTTTACGCTGGGTGCAACGCCGGGACGGCAGTTCCTCGGAGGCAGCGCAGTCGGCTCACCGGGCGGTTCCTCAGAACGGCGCTTCGCGCCTGATTGTGGCGTGCCATCCATGGCCGCCACCCTGCGGGGCGCCGCTAAAGCAGCGCCAAAAATTGCTCCCAGCAATTTTTTGTTCTTCGCTCACCGCCCGGTGAGCCGACTGCTCGTGGTACGCGACGCTAGACTCAGAAACTCCACAGACACAGGCCCTCTCCCGGGTCGGGGCAGTGAGCGAACAACAATAAAGACGCCACAGGCGTCGTTGTGAGGAACTGTTCTGATCCGGGAGAGGGCCGGCGCTACGATAGTGGAGCGACCTTCAGTGTTGCCGCACTACTAGCAGCAGCACCTCTTGCCGGGCAGGGCAGTGAGCGAGCAACAATCAGACGCCGCAGGCGTCGTTGCGAGGAACTGCACTGCCCGGCAAGAGGTGCCTCCATGAGGCACCTCCGACCCCTATCAGACTGACTTGATGGCTACATCTCAAAATCCATCGACACATAGAACTGCCGCCCAAACGGATCATCAACACGGGTCTCCAGTCCACCGGCCTGCGGCAGCCGCTGAGCTTCCCGGTCGAACAGATTGGTGATACCCACCGTCAGATTGGAGTCAGTATCAAACAGGCTGAACCGGTGCGAATAGCGAGCGTCGACTTTGGTAACTGGCTCAACATACTCCGGCGCAAACGCCTCGTAGCCCAGCGTCAGTGTTGTCTGGTCAAACTTCAATTTACCGGAGTGACGTGCAGTGATACTGGCACTTTGCATGTCTCTGAACCAGGACAACCCCGTATTAAATTTGTATCTGGACAAGGGTGGTGCCAGGTTGGTTTCGGCATTCTGCTTGGCGATACCGCTGGTATAGGCTGAATACTCATCAGGCAGATACTCCCAACGGGTGTAATAGTTACCACCAAGGCTGGCGGTAAAATTGCCTAGTTCGCCAATATCAAAGGAGTAGCGCAGACGGAAATCAATGCCTTCCACAAACTGTGAGGACAGATTGATCGGGGCACGGTAAACGTCCGTCACCTTGCCGGCAGCATCCCGCGTGATCAGCTCATTCGGGTTGGCAAGTGCCCATGCGACACCCGCAGCTGCGTCGGCTGGGACGGTTGCCGGCCTGAAGGTTGCGGCTGTTTTGTTATTGGCGGCCATAAAGGCGTTGAACTCACGCCGGGTGACATCCGCAGTGACCAGTGACGCAATACGTCCGACGTACTCAATTTCCTGATAATCCAGATTGATACTCAGCCCTTCAATTGGCAACCAGCTTAAACCAATGTTGCCGATGATTGATTCCTCCGCGCCCAAGCTTGGGTTTCCTGAGGAGCAACTGTCGGTGCCATCAAGCGAGAGATTGGTCAACGGATCAACACCACTGGTCACAATGGTACAAATATCTTTCGCCAACGGGCGAAGTTGTGCCGGAGAAGGTGCCAGGAAGCTTTCACCATAACTGGCGCGGAAGGCCAACGTATCAAATGGCTCCCAGAGCACTGAAATCTTCGGTTTGGTGGCATTGAAGCCAATCGAGTAAAAGTCTTCACTTCTTACCGCAGCTTTGATGCCGAGGTTTTCCAGGATTGGAATCTCAACTTCCGCAAAGATTGCCCGCACGCCTGAGTTTCTGTCCACCCGCGGCGTCAGAGCTGCAATTGCGTTTGAATACAGGTTGTCGCGAATCGCTGTCAGTGGATGCTCAAAGTCGAAGGTCTTCGCATTGCGCACTTGCCCACCCACCGCGGCGCGGATTTTTCCATTGGGGACATCCATGACCTCGCCGTTAAACACGATGTCGAAGTACTTCAACTTATCGCGGGTATCGATCCAGACGACTTCCTCAACCAACCAGTCCACCATTTCCTGACTGTTATCGGTTATACCGGCCCTATAACGGGGTGAGCGGGAGTCCGCTGAACCAAAGGGGTTAAAATACTGGTTGCCCGCGGGACCACCCTGACCTCTGAGCGCCGCCTGCATCTTCGACAGTCGCATGCCCCGACCATCAAACTCACGCCAGGAATCCTGCTGCCCGATCCAGGCTTCCCCTTCCCAGGTGGTATTGGCGATTTTGAACTCGCCGCCAAATTTGTAGGCATCGGCGTAATAGTTGTAATCCGTCAGACCCATGCCATTGGTTTCCAGCGAGCTGGGCAACGTGCCCAGCTTGGTGAACGGGCGCCAGGCAGACGGCCTGACCTGTGCACCAAAGGGATTGGCGGGGTGATTGGCTGGAACTATCAGGGTTGTAAGATTGGAGGAAACCGCGTTACTCGGCGAGCTGACCAACGTGGAAGTACGGTCGTTATGGCTCATCTGGAATTCCAGATTCAGCCAGTCGTTCACTTCATAATTGAAGTTATTGAACAGGGTCACGCCTTGTGCCGGGCGGCCGTAATCCTGCCACTCACCAAAGTAGAGACGACAGCCCGTGGCAAATAACTCACCACTGGGATAAGAGCCAAACTGGCTGATATCGGTCTGTGTACCATTAAACGTGCCACAGCTGGGGTCAGTTCGACCGGTGGCAGCACCTTGTATCCATCTGCCCGGGTTATTGAACGTACTGTCCTGATCATAATACTCTTGGTATCTGGGCCGCTCTGATACCAGAAATGCGGTGCGTTTGTTGACTTCCACGGCGCCAACCCATTCAAGGCCATTACCGATTTCAAAACGCTGCCCCATCAGAAACTCGGCGGTGTATTGTTCGGAGCTGTTTTCCTGATCGGTCTTGTAATACACACGACCTTTCATTCCATCGAATTGTTTGTATGGAATCAGGTTGGCAACACCAGCAACAGCGTCCGAACCGTAAAGCGCAGCGCCGCCGTCAGTCACAATTTCTACCGAGCGCTGGGCGATGCCGGGCAGCAGAGCTGAGACTGCGCTTTCATTCACTGCCCGACGACCATCCATCAGGGTCAGCGTACTTTCCGTGCCCAGTCCGCGCAGGTTAAAACGCGCCGAGTTAGAGTCCTGCTGTCCATCCTGGGTGGCCAGTACAGAGGCAACCGTGTCAATGTTTTCCATGTACGGCATATCACGGAGATACTCTCCGAGGTTAGCTGCGCCGGAGGTCCACAGGTCTTCCTGGGTAATGGTTTCTACAGGTGACGCGTTGGTGAACTGGCTGTTGCGAATAAATGAACCCGTCACCACCACTTCTTCAATTTCCTGCTCGCTGTCAGCCGGTGCGGCAACTGGCTGAGCCAGCACAGTTGACGGGAGAACAAACAGGGCAGCAGCACCCAGCAGCAACAGATGTTGTGACTGGCGTGCAAGCAGATTAGTTTTTGTCGATTTTTTCTGGCGGGCGGCAAGCGTGTAACACGACTTTTTAAATCGCATATTCCCTCTCCATAATTTTGATTATTTTTTTATGCCAATGGCTGACAGTCATGACGACATAACATGAAGGGATCCACTCAGCGCAGGCGTTGCGGAACATTGACCATTTGAATGTGGACTAAATTGATCGCCCTTAAAAGGGGCAAAAAATCAGCATGGCGTATTAAGGCATCATCTCATCGACGCCTGCGGATTTTTGACAGATCAGGAGAAGCCGGTCATACACACGAATTCCTGTATGACCGGTTTTTTATGGCGGGGACAACTGCTTGAAGGCCTGATTACCAACCTGTGCGGGCAGGCTGCTCAGGGTCCGAACGCAAAAAAGCGATCAGGTCGGCGTGGTATTGTTCCGGATATTCAAAATGCGGATTATGGCCAATGCCCGGGTACAAGGTGAGCTCGGCATTCTGCAGTGTTTCAGCCACCATCCGCGCCTGACCGGCAAAATCATCGGTCAGACGATCGTCAGCGCCGCCCAGTACCAGTGATTTTGTACTGATGTGTTGCCAATCATAAATCACGGGGTCAATAAACAGGATAGCCTGCTGCCAGGCACGAATTTTAGCCAGCAATGGCCAGTCAGCGCTCAGTGTCTGACCATATTGCATTCTGACAAACTCAAGGTATTCAGGCTTGATATCGGTGTTGTAGTAACGCATGTGATTGGCCAGAATGGACTGATAGGTGGTGCTGGACTCAGTGCGGATAGCAGCCTCTTCAATATCACCCCAAGGGCGACCCTGGCGCTGGTCTGTCATCCCAATCTGGTTAACCAGCACCATGTGCGAGACATTGTCCGGATAGGTCATGGTGAAACGTGCCGCGAGCATACCGCCCATGGAATGGCCCACAATGGCCGCTTTTTCGATACCCAGATGATCCAGCAGACGCTTGGAATCGGTTGCGAAGATATGCAGGTTGTACGGAATATCCATTTTGGAAGATTTGCCGTAACCAATACGATCCGGCACCACGACGCGGAAACCCGCCTCGGTCAGCGCCGTAATTGTAGGACCAAAACCGATGCCGCCAAAATTCATGCCGTGAAACAGCATGGCGGTCTGGCCATTTGCCTGCCCAACAGGCGCAACATCCATATAGGCCATGTTGCCGCGTTTGCCAAAATGGGTAACCGGCAGAAAATGCACCGGGTGGGGATAAGGTATTTCATCCATGGTTGAAGAGATGGGGCCCCAATCAGCGGGCGGCTCACTTGGAGGAGTACCACTTTGGGCCAAAACACTGCCCGCTGACAGAGATAAACCCGCCGCAAGCAACCATGCGCTGACTGATTTCAGCATAAACAACGTTCTAGACATATCGGAGCCCTCTTTAATTTTTTATTGTTACTTGAGTCAATCACGCAATTTTTAAACCTATTCGTTTTACTCTGCCGTCTTCCATATCGGCAATTGTCCACACAAACCCCTGCCATTCGGCCTGATCACCCAGCACAGGCTTTCCGCCCATTCTAGCGGTCAGAAAGTCTCCGATCGACAGAGACGCGACCAACGGATCGGGATGCAAGCCATAGATGGGAGCCAGATCCCGGATACTGGCAGCGGCGTCCAGAATAAAATCGCCAAAGAACCTGTCATCCAGGCCTTTGTCCGGGGCTACGCTGAACAGCTTGCCCAGTGCCAGCAAGTCATGTTCGTGCCCGACAATACAGAGAATATCGTCGGCCAGCAATCGTGTACTGCCCGTGGGGTGCAGCAACTCCCTGCCACGGAACAAAGCGGCGATACGCGTACCCTCTGGCATCCGCAAACCGCGCAGCTCTTTGCCAATGCACCACTTTTCGGCGCCAAGCCGGTAAACAAACAACTCCCATTCACTGGTCGGATGAATCTCCAGGCCCGCTCTGGAAATCGGCTTGGGTTGTGAGGGAACCTGTACTTTGGCAAGACGGGTTGCCAGAGGGATTGAACTGCCTTGTAACAACAGAGATACCAACACCACAAAAAATGCCAGATTGAAGTACAACTGGGCATTGGGTAATCCGGCCATAATCGGGTAAACCGCCAGAATAATCGGCACAGCGCCGCGCAGGCCCAACCAAGAAATATACCAACGTTCACGGGCCTTGAATCGACTGAAGGGTAGCAGACTGAGAAACACTGCCAGAGGCCGTGCCACAAAAATCATCCACAAAGCCAGCAGTAAGCCAGGAATGGCAATCGGTAACAAATCAGATGGGGTTATCAACAACCCCAGTATCAGGAACATGCTGATCTGACTTAACCACGCCATTCCATCCATGACACTGAGGATTGATGGGCGGCTGCGCAGCGGTCTATTGCCAAGGTACAACCCTGCGATATAGATCGCCAGGAACCCACTGCCGCCGACATTGGCGGTTAAGGCAAAAATGAATAAACCTCCACTGATTGCCAGCAGTGGATACAGGCCATTTGCCAGGGTTGAGCGGTTGATGAGTTGCATCAGCAGATAGCCGCCTGCACCTCCGAGAATGACACCCAAACCAAATTGCTGTACCAGCATGACCACAAAGGACCAGGCTGATACCGGCTCAGCGCTGATGGTTTTTGCGACAATCTCAATCAGTGCAATGGTCAGAAAGATGGCCATTGGGTCATTGCTGCCCGACTCAATCTCCAAGGTAGCACGCACCCGCTCATTGATATTACGGCCACCCAACAGCGAGAACACCGCAGCCGCATCAGTTGAACCGACAATCGCGCCGATTAACAGCCCTTGCAGCAGATTAAGATCGAACAACCAGCTAGCCAAGCCACCGGTAAGTACCGCTGTCACAATCACGCCAACGGTTGCGAGCGACAACGCCGGGCCCAAAGCCACTTTGAAGGTGGCTGTTTTGGTACGCAGCCCTCCGTCAAAGAGAATAACTGCCAAGGCCAGATTGCTGACTACAAACGAGAGTGAATAGTCATCAAACAAGATACCGCCAATACCATCCTCGCCGGCCAGCATGCCAACGCCGAGGAAGATCAACAGAATCGGAATGCCAAACCTCGAAGAGACGGCGCTGACCAATACACTGAAACCGACCAGCAGTGAGCCGATCAGGAACAGTGAGTTCATGGTCAGGAGATCCATTCGATTGCCCTTTACGAGGGTTAGCGTGGTTTGTTTACCGCAGAGCCGGTAATCGCCCCTGATTCAGTGACTACTCAGTCACTGAACGGGTGACGAAGAATAATCGTCTCGTCACGGTCGGGCCCAGTGGAAATGATATCCACAGGCGCATCAATCTGTTGCTCAATAAACCGGATATAGGCTCGCGCATTTTCAGGCAATTCGGCAAGAGAGCGAGCTCCCACGGTTGATTCGCTCCAGCCGGGCAGCTCGACATACACCGGCTTCAGCTTTTCATAGCGGTCAACGGTCATGCTGGCGCTGCCAATATCCTCGCCCTCGCTCTCGTAGGCGATACAGACTTTGATGGATTTCAAACCGTCCAGCACGTCCAGTTTCGTTAGGCAGATACCCGATACACTGTTGATGCGTATGGCAAGTTTCACCGCCGCTGCATCAAACCAGCCACAGCGCCGAGCGCGACCGGTGGTAGCACCGCGCTCCATCCCTACCGTGGACAGGTGGGTGCCAACTTCGTCGAACAATTCCGTAGGAAATGGCCCTGAACCAACTCGGGTGGTGTAGGCTTTGGTGATACCCAGCACGTAGTCTAGGTAAAGCGGACCATAACCGCTGCCGGTTGCCGTACCACCGGCTGTGGTATTAGAAGAGGTAACAAAAGGATATGTACCGTGATCGATATCCAGCAACGACCCTTGTGCCCCTTCAAACATCAGGTTATCGCCCGCCTTGCGGTGCGCATGGATTAACTCAACGGTGTCAGCGAGCATCGGCTTGACCTGCTCAGCGTAAGCAAGGCAGTTGGCCAGTGTTGATTCATAATCTACCGGCGCGACATGATAATAGTGCGTCAGCATAAAGTTGTGGTAATCCATCACTTCACGCAGGCGGCTGGCAAAATGTTCAGCATTAAACAATTCGCCCATGCGTATGCCTCGACGGGCAACCTTATCTTCGTACGCAGGACCGATGCCGCGACCGGTCGTGCCGATTTTACCAGCCCCCAGACGTTGTTCACGGGCCTGATCCAGCGCAACGTGGGATGGCAAAATAACCGGACTGGCACCACTGATTTTCAATCGCTCACGGACGGGGATGCCCTGAGCCTCCAGTTCACCAATTTCTTTGAGCAAGGCTTCCAGGCTTATCACCACACCATTACCGATCACACAGGTAACACCGGCGCGCAGCACGCCCGAGGGGAGCAGGTGCAGCACCGTCTTTTTGCCACCAATGACCAATGTATGGCCTGCGTTGTGGCCACCCTGAAAACGGGTAACTACCGCTGCCTGTTCTGTCAGCAGATCAACGATCTTGCCTTTGCCTTCATCGCCCCACTGGGTACCTAAAACAACAACGCTCTTGCCCATATTCCCCGTACTCTGTTTGTAATCTGTGAGAAGTGCTCAAATCACCCTGTCGCCAGAGCGGCGCGGATTGTATCTCAAGCAGGCTTAAGTTCAACCACCTGCCAGCCCCCCGATGAGTCTGACACGATAGTTCGCGTAGCATTTAATTCATTGATCAAGGTCGCATCCGGCATACCATCGCCCAGATTGCTGATGACCACATGGCCATCGGCTCTGAGCGTTGATACCAGAGCGAGCAACCCAGGATCATCCAGATCGGGCGCTAGAATAGCACAGCGTCGCGGATACTCCCTGTTGCTGAGTCGCGCCAGTGTTTTTAAATCAGCATCAAAACCGGATGCCGGTCGAGCACGACCAAACACCTCGCCAATATCATCATAACGACCACCTTTGGCTATCTCGCTGCCGTGAGCGGGAGTGTACGCCGCGAACACGATGCCCGTGTGATACTGATAACCACGCAGTTCCGACAGGTCAAAACCCAAGGTTACCTCCGGCAAACGCAGTTTTACCCGATCCGCGATCTGACTGAGCTCAGACAAGGCGGTGCGCACAGACGCAGGCGCATTAGCAAAAATGTCCTTGGCACTGGCCAGAACACTGGCATCACCACTGAGTCGCGACAATGACCTGAGCATGCCGCTCAGGGCCTGATCGGTCAATTGTTGCTCAAGCAGGCTGTCCACTTTGTTGTAGGCTTTGCGCTGCACCAGATCAAAGAGTTCACTTTCTGCGTCTTTATCAAGCGCTGCTGCTGCCAGCAGATTCCTGAAAATGCCCACGTGTCCCAGCACAATGTGCACGCGACTGATGCCGGCAAGGCGCAAGGTTTCTGCCATCAGAACAATCAGTTCAACATCGCAGGCAACGCCCGGATGTCCGAATAATTCTGCGCCAATACGTATTGGGGCTCTGGAACTCAGTAATCCACGGGGCAGTGTATGCAAGACACTGTCTGCGTAACACAGACGTACCGGGCCATTACGATGCAGATTCCGGGCGTCAATTCGCGCAACTTGGGGCGTAATGTCCGCCCGCACGCCCATCATGCGCCCGCTGAGCTGGTCAGTGATTTTAAAGGTATGTATATCAAGGTCGTGAGAAGAACCGACCAGAAGAGAATCCAGAAATTCGATCAGCGGTGTTATGACAAGCTCATAACCCCGGCTTTGATAAAGATCGAGGATATCGCGACGCAGTGTCTCCAGCATCAGCGCCTGTGGAGGCAACACCTCCTCAACGCCCTCTGGCAATAGCCAGCGGTCAGCACGTGTCATATTGTTTTCCTGCGCAGTTTCCCGACCCTGTTTGTTGATCTTGTCTTCCTTGAGGTCTTCACACCAGGCCCTCAGAGCGAGTTCCGGCTGGCGGCCAGGCTAAACTGCACAGCCATTCCCGGCCGGCAGTCAGCCTGCTTTATCGATTGCTTACGGCATTGCATCACTGCGCAGATACTTGAAGTAATCGCTATCCGGTTGCATCAACAAAACATCGCTTTTGGAGTTGAATGTGTCCCGGTAAGAATTCAGGCTGCGCGTAAACGAATAGAACTCTGGATCCTTGGTAAAGGCGCTGGCATAGATTGACGATGCCTGGGCATCGCCCTCACCTCGCACAAGTTCAGAATCGCGGTAAGCCTCCACCAGCAGAACGGCCTCCTGACGATCCGCATCTGCTTCAATACCAATCGCAAGCTCGTTACCACGTGAGCGCAACTGCTGCGCTTCACGCTGACGCTCGGACGTCATACGCTCGTATACAGAGGAGCGCACATCATCAGGTAAATCGATACGCTTTACCCGCACGTCGATGACTTCGATGCCATATTCCTGCGCTGTGTAGGTGTTGAGCTCTTCAGTCAGTTGCTGCATCAGCGAGTCACGCTGACCTGAAACAACTTCCTGAAGATCGCGCTCACCAAACTTGTTTCGCAGGCCGTCGTTGACACGCTGGGCCAGCAGCGAATTTGCTCTGGACTCGTCACCGGACGTTGCCGTGTAAAACCGCTCCACATCAACAATTCTCCACATGGCGTACGAGTCGACCAGCAGCGCTTTCTGCTCAAGAGTCAGGTATCGCTGCGGAGTAGCGTCAACGGTGAGCACACGCGCGTCAAACTTGCGAACGGTATTGACGTACGGAATCTTGAAGTGCAGACCCGGTGGAATATCGGCCCGCACCATATCTCCGAACTGCAACATCACTGCGCGCTCGGTCTGACTGACTACAAACATCGAGTTAGCCGCAATGGTCACAAAGAGAAACAACACAATTCCAAACACTGTATTTTTCATTAACGTGGTCCTCTGGCTGGAACGGTTTGCACACGGGCACGATCACCGGTAGTGGACTGGGATGAGAGCTCGCGACCCACCTGATCAGCCAGTTCGCGAATCTGCTGCGCATTGAGTTGCAAGCGCGATGTGGAATCTGTGATATCCGTGACGCCCTGCATCATGCGATCCAGCGGCAAAAACATCATGTTGTTCCCACCCTCAACATCCACCAGTACTTTACTGGTATTGCTGAGAACTTCCTGGATAGCGTCGATGTATAGACGCTCGCGGGTCACTTCCGGCGCACGCTCGTACTCGGTCAGCAACTGCTCAAAACGAGACGCCTCACCTTCCGCACGCGCGATTACCTGGTCACGGTAAGCATTGGCCTGCTCGATAATCCGCTGAGCCTCACCGCGCGCTTCGGGGATTACCCGGTTTGCGTAGGCAAGCGCCTGGTTCTGAGCGCGCTGCTCGTCTTCACGGGCGCGGATCACGTCATCAAATGCCGCTTGCACGGCCATCGGTGGCTGAGCATTCTCGACGTTCACCTGCGTGATCATGATGCCGGTGCTGTAAGCTTCCATGTAGCTTTGAGCGCGGGCCCGCACTTCAGCAGCGACATCCGCACGACCCTGGGTCAGCACGCGATCCATGGTGGTACTGCCCACTACGTGACGCACTGCAGACTCTACAGCCTGGTCAAGACCCAGCTGTGGATCGCGCACCATCACCACGTAATTCATAGGGTCTGCCACAATAAACTGGACCGAAATGGAAACAGTGACAATGTTTTCATCGGTCGTCAGCATGTCGCTGGCATACGATCTGGTATTGACGCGAGAAATGTTGACCTTTTCTACCTGATCGATCAGCGGAGGATTCCAGCGCAGACCTGGCAGAACCACTTCGTCCCGAATTTCACCGAACCGCAAAACAACAGCCCGCTCCGCTTCGTCGACAGTGTAAAATCCCAGCGCCGCCCAAACCACGGCCGCCAACACAACAAGGCCGCCAAGAAGTCCGACAGAAGCGCCTCCGCTAACCGAGCCACCGCCACTACCGCCCGAGCCAGTGCCGCCAGACCCGCTGCCACCTTTACCGCCTAGCAAACCGTTAACGGTTTTGCTGAGTTTACGAATCATTTCGTCGAGGTCTGGTGGCCCCTGGTCGTTGCCTCGACGGCCGCCCCCGTTTCCACCACTGCCGTTTCCACCACCCCAGGGATCGTTACCATTTCCTTTATTTCCGGGTTCATTCCAGGCCATCGTCTACTCCATACCCATCCGATTCGGGGGCGATTTTAGCTAATTATGATGTGTAAACACAGCCTTTCAGCTGAATACATCAAGACTGTTCAAAAGCATTGGCACATACACCGGTGGTTCATGAACAGGACGATCATGAACTACCGTCTTCCAGCAGCAACCGTTCGAAGTCCTGGCGCGGCAACTTGATACTCAACACGGTCTGGCCCTGTTCGTTTATTGTCTCGCCGCTGACAGCGCCACGCGCATACAACCGTGCCCGCAGTCGCCCCTGTGCCGGAGTCAGCACCAGATCTCGAACAACCACATCACTGGTGACCACTTCGCTTATCGCGGCCAGCAACAAGTCTATGCCAGCACCGGTTTTTGCAGACACCCAGACTCTGGATGGCTTGCCGTCCTCGCCAAGATCGATATGCGGCTCAAACCCCGGCATAAGGTCGATCTTGTTAAGAACCTGAATACAGGGAATTCCTTCCGCGCCAATCTCAGTTAATACTTCGTACACCTGCTCTATATAGTAATCATGAGCTTCGTTGGCGATGTCAACCACGTGCAGCAGCAGATCTGCCTGAACGGTTTCTTCCAGCGTGGCACGGAAAGCCTCAACCAGTTTGTGCGGCAAATGGCTGATAAAGCCTACGGTATCAACCAGCACCGCCTCACCAAACGACGGCAGCTGAATTTGCCTCAGGGTGGAATCCAGGGTGGCAAAAAGCTGATCTGCTGCATATGCACCAGCATGAGTGATCGCATTAAACACCGATGATTTACCGGCATTGGTGTAACCCACCAGCGAAATCACTGGAATCTCAGCACGCTTACGAGCGCGACGACCCTGCTCGCGCTGGGCACGAACCTTTTCAAGGCTTTTATTAATGTTTTTAATGCGCTGACGGATCATCCGCTGGTCAAGTTCCAGCTGCGTCTCTCCGGCACCGCGCAGGTTAACACCGCCCTTTTGGCGGTCGAGGTGAGTCCACCCGCGTTTAAGTCGTGTCACCGAGTGCTGAAGCTGGGCAAGCTCAACCTGCAACTTGCCTTCGTAAGTAATTGCACGCTGGCCAAAGATATCAAGGATTAACCCCGTCCTATCCCTGACCCGGCATTTCAGCACCTTTTCGAGGTTACGCTCCTGACTAGGGGACAGCGTGTGATTGAACAGCACCAGGTTCGCATGGTGCTCCTGCACTGCTGCAGCAATCTCTTCGAGCTTCCCCGCGCCGACAAAGATCCGGGCGTCAGGTGATTTACGGCTGCCTTTTATAAAGCATACCGCGTCGGCACCTGACGACCTTGCCAACTCCTCGAATTCAACAGGATCTTCTTGCTCGCGAAGTGAATTAAACTCGATGTGAACAAGGACGGAGATGTCTCCGCCTTCAGGACGCTCAAAGAACAATCAAGCCCTCGATTCAGGCCATATTACCTGTAGCTGAGTCATCTTCGTCTGGACCGAACTCCCCGCCCTGAGACGGGATTTTTACGGTTCGCGCCGGAACGACGGTGGAAATCGCATGTTTGTAAACCATTTGGTTTACTGCGTTTTTAAGCAATATCACAAACTGGTCAAATGATTCTATCTGTCCCTGCAGCTTGATGCCACTGACCAGATAGATTGAAACCGGAATACGCTCTTTGCGCAGCACATTCAGGAAAGGGTCTTGTAGGGAATGCCCTTTTGACATTTATATTCTCCTTATAAAATTCAGCTAAAAAAACGTGATAAGCAGCAGTATGGATCCGTCCAGCAAACATGTTAACAATCGCAACGATGTCTTTGTTCCGACTGTCCCAACTTTGTATCTGGGGACGGTGATGAATTAATTCAAGTCTCTATCGATCTTATGACACCATCAATCAGGTTTTTATCATCGCTGTCAAAATTCTGCAGCGATGACCAACTGCGGAGCCAGGTAATCTGCCGCTTTGCAAGCTGCCTAGTGGCAATGATACCTCTTTCCACCATGCCATCGAAGCCGACCTCCTGGCTCAGATACTGCCACACCTGTCGGTAGCCGACACTCCTGACAGAGGGCAGTTCAGGCCCGAGGTCGCCGCGCGCGTACAGCGCTTCGACTTCCTCTACCAGACCATCCTCCAGCATTTGTCGGAAGCGTCGCTCGATTCTATGATGTAGTACGCTTCGGTCTGCCGGCTGGATTGACAAAAACACAAATGCGTCACCGCCATCCGGCAAGGGCGATTGCATCGCTTGCCAGTCACTTAGAGACCGGCCTGATACGCGAAACACTTCAAGAGCTCGCTGCAATCTTTGTGGATCATTCGGATGAATTCTTGATGCCGCGATCGGATCAACAGCCGCAAGCTCTGTATGAATCGCCGCCCATCCCTCGGCACTCGCCTGATTCAGAATATCTGCCCTAACCCGCTCATCTGCTGCGGGCATCGACGCAAGGCCATCACGCAACGCCTTGAAATACAGCATGGTGCCACCTACCAGCAGCGGCACTTTGCCAGCCGCCCTGATGTCTGCCATTTCGCGCCGGGCATCCTCACAAAATCGCGCAGCAGAGTAACTTTCCAACGGATCCAGAAAGTCAATCAGCCGATGTGGCGCTAGTGTCAACGTTTTTGCGTCCGGCTTTCCGGTACCAATATCCATGGTTTTGTAGATCTGGGCAGAATCTACGCTGACAATTTCCAGTGGTAATCGTTGCACCAACTCTATCGCCAGCGCTGTCTTGCCGGACGCGGTCGGGCCCATCAGGCAAATGGCTGGAGAGCTTTGCGGATCAAGGTGCATGAGGCTTCTCACCGGCCACGCAAGAACAACTTATCCAGATCTGCCAACGACTGATACACCCAGGTCGGCCGACCATGATTGCATTGCCCACTGCGCTCAGTACGCTCCATATCGCGCAACAACGCATTCATCTCAGCCACACCCAGCTGACGGTTTGCACGCACCGCACCATGGCATGCCATGGTTGCCAGTAACTCGTCACGATACGCGCTGATCCGCTCACTCTGACCGTGTTCACGCACGTCAGACAGAACATCCCTCACCAATTGCTCAATATTGGAACGCGCCAGAATCACCGGCACCTGCCGCACTACCAAAGATTCCGCTGCCACTCGCTCGATGGCAAAACCAAGCTCGGCCAGCGCAGCAGCCTGTTGCTCGGCGCAGTCGGCTTCTGCCTCGCTTACTGACAAGGACACCGGCACCAACAGTGGTTGCGCCTTTACACTCTGGGTATCACAGGCAGCCTTCATATGTTCGTAAGTGATACGCTCATGTGCCGCATGCATGTCGACAATAATCAAACCATGTTGATTCTGGGCAAGGATGTAAATGCCGTGCAGCTGAGCAATCGCAAATCCCAGGGGCGGAATTTCTGCGTCGCTGGCAAGCTGCTGATAGATCGCAGACTGCTCTGCCATGGTCCGGGTCGACACAGGCGCCTGCGGGTACTGCCTAAAACCAGTGGACGCTCCAACATTCAGCACACTGCCAGTCTCCGTCGGCGTTTGCGCTCCCCATAATGTCGCCGGCCAAGGCAGTACTTCACCAGTACCGGGATCAACATTAAAACCAAGTGCAGACTGTTCATGCAGCGCACTTGAGAAACCTGAGCCCTCAAGACCTGTCATGGCAGCATCCGTCATCACTGCACCCGCTTGCTGTTGTCCATGTAAATGATCGTCCGGGCGCACATCCGCCAGCGCCTGATGCAGTGAGCGGAACAGAAAGTCGTGCACTAAACGCTGATCGCGAAAGCGCACCTCATGCTTAGTTGGATGAACGTTGACATCCACCAGCGCCGGCTGCAGCTCCAGATACAACACAAATGCAGGATGTCGGCCACCAAACAATACATCCCGGTATGCCTGCTTGACTGCATGTGAAACCAGTTTGTCGCGAATCACACGGCCGTTTACATAAAAATACTGCAGATCAGGCTGGCTACGGGAGAAGGTTGGCAAACAGACCCAACCCCACAAGCGCAATCCGGAGGCCTCAATATCAATATACACCGCATGCTCTAGAAACGCCGGGCCACAGACCAGACCGATGCGTCGCTGACGCTCCTGTACACTGCGCGCAGACTGCAGCTGATGGATGGTGCGCTGGTTATGGCGCAAGCTAAACGCCACATCAAACCGACTGAGCGCCAGTCTTTTGATCACTTCGTCTATGCGTGCAAACTCAGTGTTTTCTGTGCGAAGGAATTTTTTGCGGGCCGGCGTGTTAAAGAACAGGTCACGCACTTCAACACTGGTGCCTTGAGTGTGCGGTGCCGGGCGCAGTGTTGCGGTCATCGACTGGCCTTCCGCTTCCACCAGCCAACCGCCGGCATCAACCGCATCGGCGGCGCGGGAAATCAACTGCAGGCGCGACACTGAACTGATACTGGCCAGCGCTTCACCGCGAAACCCCAGGCTGGCGATATTCTCAAGATCATCCAGATCAGCGATTTTACTGGTGGCATGCCGGCTGAGCGCCAATGCCAGATCATCCTTATTGATGCCTTGCCCATCATCACGGAGGCGGATCAGTTTGCTTCCGCCCTGCTCGATATCAACATCAATGCGCATAGCCCCTGCATCAAGGCTGTTTTCCAGTAATTCCTTAACCACAGACGCCGGTCTTTCGACAACTTCGCCGGCGGCAATCTGGTTAGCCAGTCTCTGGCTGAGAAGAGCGATACGTTTCATGAAAATCCGCAAGTGAGCCGTTCAGGAGGCGGGAATGACCAATACCTGACCCACACGGATCGTATCATTACGCAGGCGGTTAGCTTCCCGCAAGCTCGACAGGCTGATGCTGTAGCGTGCGGCGATACCCGACAATGTTTCACCGCGGGCAATGGTGTGCTCGGAAACCTGTGGCGGTGCAACGGAAGCGATCAGCGTCGGCCCAGATCCAGGAATACTCAAGGTCTGCCCGACTTGAATGGTGTCACCGCGCAGACTATTGGCTGAGCGCAACTGAGAAAGGCTGAGGTTGTGACGCTGCGCAATCAGGGAGAGACTGTCGCCACGGGTCACAACGTATTGGCGGTCCGGCCCCTGATTATTGGCTTTCTGCCATGCAATCAGTGACCCTTCCGGGGGCCTCTCGTAAAAATAATTCATCACACCTTGCACAATCGAATCCGCCAGCTTGCGCTGGTAATCAGCGCTGGCGAGCCTGCGCGCCTCTGCCGGATTTGAAAGATAGCCGGTTTCGATCAATAAAGATGGGATATCCGGTGACCGCAACACCCAGAAGTTGCCTTGTTGCGGGACATCACGACGCAGTCTAGCGACATTTCCGGTCGCGTTCAGAATGTAACTGCCTGCAGCCATACTCTGTTCGATGCTCCATGCCATCGACAGGTCCAGCAAGGTCAGCGCCAGATCATCATCAACGTTACGCAGACTGGTATCACCGGAATTGCCTCCCAGCAAATCCGAGGAGTTTTCCTTCTCTGTGACACGCCGGATATTCTCGTCTTCAGCCGTGCTTTGCGACAAGGCGTAAATGGTCATGCCTTCAGCGCGGGAAGTGGCATGCGAGTCCGCATGAATCGACAGGAAGATATCAGCTCGTTTCTGACGCGCTAACTGAGGTCTTTGCTGCAACTGTACGTAGTAATCACCATCGCGAATCATCACCGGTTCAAAACCCGGCATTGCTCTGATTCGCTCGGCTACCGCCCTGGAAATGGCCAAGGCAATATCTTTTTCCTGCATATGGCCGTCTTTTGCGATTGCCCCCGGATCACTGCCACCATGCCCGGCATCAATAGCAACCACAATATTGCGGCGGGAGGCAGATTCTGCAATCACCGGCTCAACGGGTGCGACACTGGCATCCTGGTCACCGGACATGGTTGCCGGCGCCAGGGCCGGAGCCTGCGTCCCGGCATCATACAAGTCGATTATCAGACGCTCACCATGCTCGGCATTGGGTGGCAGCGAGTAACTGCTGGGATTTATCGGACTGCTGAGATCCAATACGATGCGGGTGTCTGTTTGATTGCGCGATCCGCTGCGCACCGCGGTGACTGGACTGCCTTCCATATCCAGCCCTTGTAACGCGGCATTCATTCGTGAATCACGTATATCGATGACAACTCTGTGCGGATCCTCCAGGACAAACACGCTGTATTCAGGGCGCTTGCTGACATCAATAACAACGCGGGTAAAGTCTGGGGAGCGCCAGATATCCAGAGATTCAATATCCGCAGCAAATACGGAGGCCGGCAGCATGCACAGGATACTGACCAACAATGAACACCAGACAGGCAGGCAGGGCGCTGCCTGGCGCGTCACCAACTGCTTCCGGTTCACACTGTCACTGAACACTCTCCTGACTGTCATTGCTGCCCTGAACTACCAGTAACTTATTGAGATTATGTGCTATTTCGGCTCCTTTCACGGTGCCTGCCTGCCAGCTTAAACGCCTGCCATCACCCTCGTCTGCCAGAAAAAAATGGATGTCTGCGGAGGGTAAAAAACCCTTGCCCCGGCCAGGCCATTCAATCAAACACACAGCAGGCGGCTTGAAATAGTCATGCACGCCAAGGAATTCTACCTCCTCAGGATGCGATAGTCTATACAGATCAAAGTGATAGAGAGGAAACTCAAAATCTTCATAAGGTTCTACCAAGGTATAGGTCGGACTCTTGACTGCGCCCTGATGTCCCAGCGCTCTGATCAGCCCTCTGGAAAGCGTGGTTTTGCCGGCCCCAAGGTCGCCTTCCAGGTAAATGACGGCGCCATTCGCAGGCAACGATAGTGCTATGCGGGCGCCCGCATACTCCGTCATGGATTCATCAGCCAGATAACATTCAGATAAGCGCGTCATGCCAGACTGCCTGCGTGTGACACCCTGGCACCTGACAGAAGCCCGGGCAGAAATTCCAACAGATCCGTCGCCAGCAGCCCACGTTGACCGATCTTGGCTGCCGCACGATCGCCCGCCTCACCGTGAGCACACACTGCAAACCGTGCAGCATCCGCGGCATCGAAGCGCACCGTAGCACTGCGCCCCAGCGCCAGCATTGCCCCGCAAATGCCGGACAAGACATCACCCATCCCGCCTGAGGCCATACCAGGATTACCTTCCAGACAGATATCGATCAGCGTGTCCCCGTGCGGAAATGCCAGCAAACTCCCGGCTCCTTTTAATATCACCACACAGCCAGAGAGTTTCTGCATATTTGTGACGGCCTGAAAGCGGTGGGTGTTCACTTGCGCAGTGTCACACTGGAGCAGCTTGGCGGCTTCGCCCGGATGTGGTGTCAGAATCCACTGAGCACGCTGTGCTGCCGGTGCCAGCTC
The DNA here is from genome assembly GCA_945869725.1 of Klebsiella pneumoniae. Taxonomy (GTDB): domain Bacteria; phylum Pseudomonadota; class Gammaproteobacteria; order Pseudomonadales; family Pseudohongiellaceae; genus Pseudohongiella. The sequence continues at coordinate 13,088 of CAMBPO010000028.1, read as the reverse complement.
TTCCCAGACAGTTTGCTGAGCAGCCAGCAGGTTCAGGGCGTCGGCGTCCAGCACCATGGGAATACGCCACTGCGCCGCGCGCGAGACGACCGTCTGCAGCAAGGCATGAGACCAAACAGACCGACCAAGTCCGGGTCCGAGCACAATAACACTGGCACGCTGTATCAACTGCAGCGCTCGCTCTGCGGCATCGCCCTGCCAGTCATCAACACCGTGTGCCATAACCTCCGGGCACCTGGTCAGCATTGCGCCTGTGTGCGCTGAGCGGGTAAGAAGACTGACAGTGCCCGCGCCAGAGCGGGCAGCCGCCTGTGCAGCCATCACTGCTGCGCCACCAAATCCTGAATCTCCGCCCACAACCAGCACATGGCCTGAATGTCCCTTATGAGCGGCAGGCGAGCGCAGCAGTGCAGGAGTAAGCAATATACGGCTATCGATACCACGGGCGGATATCGGCACCATTTGTGCAACCCCTTGTGCAACCCCGAGGTCATCAAACAGCAATTCGCCGGCAAAGGCAGGCGCCATGCCGGTATACAAGCCCTGCTTGCGGGCTACCACCATCAGGCAGATATCAGCCATGACGGCCTGTTGCTCTGCATGCCCTGTATCCGCGCATATACCGGTCGGCACATCGATGGATAACACGGGCGCTTCAAGTTGGTTGATAAGATCTACGGCTTGGGAGACCAAGGGGCGAAGTGCGCCCTGACAACCAATGCCCAATAATGCATCAACCAGTACGGTGTGCTGCAGACGGCAGCACGATATCCAGTGCGTGGCGTCGGACAGGTCAAATACCTTCCAGGGCACTTCTGCTGCCATCGCTGCCTGGGCTGCCAAAGCAGCATCTCCCTGCAATGCGTCTGGGTTTGTCAGCGCAAATATCTGCACGGACAGTCCATCTGCACGCGCCTGTCTGGCTATCTCATATCCGTCGCCGCCATTGTTACCGCCGCCACAGAACACTATCAGTTCCAGGCGTTGCGGCCAGCGCTGCCGAATCACCCGCAGCGCCGCGCTGGCAGCTCGTTGCATCAGCGCGTATCCGCTGATGCCACTGTTGATAGTCTGTTGTTCAATCTGACGAGTCTGTTCACTGGTGTGAAGTGGGATCATGATCAACTCAAGGTTTTTCCATGCGGAAAATCAGGCGTTGCAGCAGTCGCAGGGCTCCTGCCAACTCCTCAACCGGCACATCGTCGGCCAAGCCAATGGCCCACGGATCCTGAACGGTTCGCAGCGCGTGATAAACCTGCTGCCCCTGGTCGGTCAATTGCACCAGCACAGAGCGTTTGTGGCGCGGGTTGTTGGCATAACTGACCAGACCATCAACTTTCATCACATCGGTGATGCGCTGTACTGCCTGCCTCGACTGACCCAGCGCGCGGGCAATACCAGGCACAGTCATACCGGAATTGGACAGCGCGATAACTCCAATGACCTTCCAGCGCGCGCTGGTTAACCCAACACCTTCTGCCATGCGATCGCCGTCAGCAAGCAACAAGCCATTGATCCGGAAAACGGCGCGCACCAGATCCAGAAAAAGTTTTCGTTTGGGAGAATGAGCCATGAGATTGAGTGCTCTGCCAGATTAAACGCCGGAATCGTGCCCGATGCATGATCCACACCGGTCGATGATCGTCTCAGGCTGACTGCATGTTGTCAATCGACCTGAGCCGCATCAGTCAGTGGCATCAGTCAGTGGCATCAGTTCAGCGCCGTCGCCGCGCCGCGCGCTTGAGCGCCTTGTGGATGGCCGTTGGGGACATGGGCAGATCACAAAGCCGGGTTCCGGCAGCTCTGGAGACGGCATTGGCGACAGCGCCCAGAGGCGGCACAATCGGAACCTCACCAACTCCCTTTACACCAAAGGGATGGCGCGGATTAGGCACTTCGATCAGCACGGTATCAATCATGGGCACATCAGATGCTACGGGCACGCGGTAATCCAGAAAACCCGGATTCAGCAGCCTGCCATTCTCATCGTACAAATAGGCCTCGTTTAATGCCCAACCTATGCCCTGCACAGCACCACCCTGCATCTGACCCTCGACATAGGACGGATGAATGGCTTTACCAACGTCCTGAATGGCTGTGTAGCGCACAACACTCACCCGACCGGTCTCTTTATCCAACTGAACATCACAGATGTGAGTCGCAAAGCCGGGCCCTGCGCCCTGCGCGTTCAGAGAGATTTCAACTGCGATCGGCCCACCGGTCTCTGCGCTGCTGGCAGCAATCTGCGCCAGAGCCAGGCTTTTTGACCCGCCAGAGGCAATCAAACTGGCAACTCCGCCCGTCCAACTGACCTGCTCCACTTCCACCTGCCACAGCAGCGCAGCGCGGCGGCGTAATTCCTCAACCACAGCAGATGCCGCCTGCGACACCGCCATTCCCACGGCAAAGGTGACCCGGCTGCCACCGGTCAGATCGCTGTGCGCGATTGAGCTGGTATCTGCAATACAGACCTGAATCTGCTCGTAGCCAACACCCAGCACATCAGCGGCCATCATCGCCATCGACGCGCGCGACCCACCAATATCAGGCGTGCCGGTTGTCACCAGCACACTCCCGTCCTGGTTAATGTTGATTGCCGCGCTGGACTGTCCACCAATATTGAACCAGAAACCTGAGGCAACCCCGCGCCCCTGGTCGGGCCCAAGTGGCGCGTTGTAATGCGGATGGGCTCGTGCGGCCTCCAGAGTCTGACGATAACCAATGTTCTTGAAGGTGACACCGTATGAGGTCTGAGTGCCATTATCAGCGGCATTGCGCAGACGCAACTCCAGCGGATCAATATCAAGTCGCTGCGCCAGCATGTCCATCAGCGACTCAGCCGCAAAGGATGCCATCGGCGCACCAGGTGCACGGTAAGCCGCACTTTTTGGCCTGTTCACGAGTACGTCATAACCAATCAATTTGATGTTGGGGATATTGTAAGGAGCAAATGCAGTCATACAGCCCAAGCGCACCGGCGATCCGGGATAGGCACCAGCCTGATAACACAAGACGCCTTCAACCGCGACAACGCTACCATCGTTTTGCGCACCGATTTTTATGCGCATGTAACTGCCGGATGTTGGACCGGTTGCCTTAAAAACGTCGGCGCGTGTCATCTCCATTCGCACCGGTTTGCCGCTCCTTTTGGACAGCAGGATTGCTAATGGCTCGAGGTAGACCGTGGTTTTGCCACCAAATCCGCCACCGATTTCCATCGGGAAAACACGGATATCGGCCAGTGGTATCTGCAACAGGCGCGCGCAGTATGCCCGAACCATAAACTGGCCCTGCGTGCTGCACCAGATATCGGTTCGACCGGAAGGCCTGACATTCACCAGACAGGCATGAGGCTCGATATAACCCTGATGCACGGGCTGGGTGCTGAACTCCTCTTCAATGATAACGTCAGCCTGCGCAAATCCTGCGACCACATCACCGTGTACCTGTTCGTACCGGCTGGCGATATTGGAAGGCTTCTTGGGGACCGGTTTGATGCCTTTGGTGAAATTGTGATCGTTCAGTAACGGTGCATCCGGCTCCATCGCCTGATGCAAATCGATGACGTGAGGCAGCACAGCATAGTCGACATCAATCAATGTTAACGCGTGCCTCGCCGTCAATTCATCAATAGCTGCAACGGCCGCGATGGCATGCCCCTCATACAAGACTTTTTCACGAGCCAGAATATTGGCTGACATATCCCGGAAGTCTGGCGGCTGCCCTTTGTCCATTGCCTGATCATCCGGAATCTCCGGCAGATCGGCAGCGGTGACTATGGCTTTAACGCCCGGCAGCGCCAACGCCGCCGACACATCAACCTTGAGCAGTCGCGCATGCGCGTGCGGACTCCTGAAAACCATCCCCACCAAACTGCCCGGCAATTGCATGTCCGCACCAAAACGCGCACGACCGGTCACTTTATCGACGCCGTCAGGACGCACCGGACGGGTACCAACAACTGCAGCGGAAGGTTTGTTACTCGCGGCTACTTCAGCCACGTCGCCGTAATTTGTGGGCTCTTCGTTCACAGTACTTCCCCTGTCACTGCCGGTAGTGCAGCGGCCCGACTGACCGCAGGTGCGGCCTCCATGATTGCGCGAACAATCTTGTCGTACCCGGTGCAGCGGCACAGGTTGCCCGCAATCCAGTAACGAACTTGTGTCTCATCTGGCTGAGGATGTTTGTCCAGCAAGGCTTTGGCGGCCATCAATAGGCCCGGCGTGCAGATTCCGCATTGCAAGGCGGCGTTATCGAGGAATGCCTGTTGTAACGGGTGCAACTGGCCGGCGCCGGACAGGCCTTCCACGGTGCGAATGTCCGCCTGCCCGCACTCGACAGCCAATACCAGACAGGCGCATACCAGCTCTCCGTTCATGATGACGCTGCAGGCCCCGCAGTCTCCTGTCCCACAACCCTGCTTGGTGCCCGTCATCCGCAGATTCTCGCGCAATACCTTCAGCAAGGTATCCGTTGTCTCACACTGAAACTGACACGGTTCACCATTAACCGAAGCATGAATACTGGTAGTCATAATAATGCCCTGTTATACGCTGTCAGAGCAGCGCGATCCGCCAGAACGGCGCTGATATCGGTACGGTACTCTGCGGACCCACGCTTGTCGCTGATAGGCCGGCATAAGGCACTGATCTGGCGACGAAATCGCTGTCGAACCTCTTCGTCCAGTCTGGAGCCGAGCAAGATGCGGGCCGCCGGTAACGCATACACCGGCACCGGACCAACGGCGCCCAGTACCACGTGACATTCATTAACTACACCCTGCTCATCAACTGTTAGATTCACCGCCGCACTAGCGATGGCTATATCCATCTCAGTTCTGGGGGTCATACGCAAATAGGCATCGGCACTGCGCGGATTCCGTGCGGGGAGAAAAAAACTGACAATAAACTCGTCCTGGCGCAGGCAGGTGCGCCCCGGTGACACAATGATGTCTTCCACCGGCAATTCACGTTCCCCATCACTGCCAGCAATGCGACAACTTGCCCGTGACGCAATCAGTGCCGGCACAGAGTCTGCCGCGGGAGATGCATTACACAAGTTACCGCCTAAAGTAGCACGCGACTGTATCTGCACTGAACCGATAAGATCCATGGCTTCGGTAAGTCCCGGCCAACTACGCACAAGTTCGGTATGAGCATTGATCTGACCACCCGAGCAAGCGGATCCAATCACAAATCCACCCTCTGCAAGGCGCTTGATCTCACGTGTTTCGGGTACGTGTTTTATGTCAATCAATAGGGCCGGTGGGTTAACACCGGCCACAAAACGCGGCAACAGATCTGTGCCACCGGCAAACACCTTAACCGTGCCAGATGCAGCACCCAGCGCCGCACAAACCTCGGCCAATGTCCTTGGCGCCCTGTATTCCATGGTTACAGATCCTGTTGTTGATTGAAGAAATGGTTTATCAACCCTGTGTTGATTACCCGCCCACGCCCTGCTCAGCAACTCCGGCACTCAAAAACGCGAGAGTACCGTTGCAGCAAACATCGCTGTTTCTGAACCTGCAATGCTGGTTACTTGGCCAGCGTCGACACTCAGTGATTGTATAAACCGGGCGCTCTCAGACAACTGTCATCGGTAATCAGTAGACAGACACACAATCGCTTCGCTGAAGGACTGCCGTGCAGAGCCGCGCTCTTCCGATCGGCGCAGACTGTAGCAATGAACGAGGGGCAGCTTTAGCGTCAGACTTTTTTGAGCCTGATTGCAATAACGTCTCCCGTTTAATAATGGCGGAATTCTGAGCATTTTAATCACCAAAGTCCAGCCTGCGCCCAGAACCCCTCTCAGGTATTTTTTCCTAGAAACAGTCGTTACAATGACGCCGGATCGCACTCAGGCACGGAGCAAAAATGAAAACCTTGATACTGGTCAGACACGCAAAATCCAGCTGGAACGATCCTGGCCAGCGCGATATCGACAGACCTCTTAACGAGCGCGGACGACACGACGCGCCAATGATGGCCGATCGCATGGCTGCGCGCGGCACCCACCCGCAACGCGTGTTATGCAGCCCGGCGGTGCGCACGGTCAGCACCGCAGAAATTTTTGCAAGCCGCCTGCACATGCCTCGCGAACTGATTCAACTCGAGCGACAAATTTACCTGACCGGGCCCGTTCACCTGCTACATCTGGCTCGGCAACAAGAAAGTACGATTGATTGTGTCATGCTGGTTGGGCACAACCCTGCATTAACTGACTTGTTGAACGAATTATGCACAACCGTTCGCCTGGACAACATGCCCACCTGCTGCGTTGCCGAACTGACCTTTGCAGCGGATGACTGGGCCACAATCGACTTTGGTCAGGCTTCGCTCAAAGTGCTCGATTATCCCAAACTGGACAAACCCAAAAAGGACGCATAAAGGAGCAGACCGCGTGACGGCATCAAGAATGACTAGGCGAGGTTTTCCTGAACTGGCATTATCAGGCCCGACGATTTGGGCAACGACCCTTGCGATATTTTTTGGTGCGACAGGTCAACTTTTGCAGGCTGCCGATGAGCCCATGCAATGGCAGAGCAACCTGCACCGCGATCATCCGCTGAGCGGACAGATCTGGAGCCGCAGCGAAAATGCCTTTATCTCTGAGGACACACTGCTGCAGCAGCTCTCAAATACCGAACTGCTGTTACTGGGAGAAAAGCATGATAATCCCGACCATCACCGATTACGTCTGACAATACTTGAGCACCTGTTAAAAACCACACAACCCGTGTTACTGGCCATGGAGATGCTGACAGCAGCACAACAGCCCGCGCTAGATTCGCTGTCAGCCATGGAGACTTTGCCGCCAAATGAACAATGGCAGGAAATCCTGTCCTGGGATGACGGCTGGACATGGGAATTCTATGAGCCCTCTCTGTCCCTGGGCTTTATGACCAACGCCACCCTTGTCGCCGGCAATATTGGCGCAGAAACGATGATGCAGGTATACCGAGCTGAGCCAGAAGATCAGCAGCAGACCACGCTAAATGACGCGCAGATGCAGCGACTTACTGAGGAAATTGATGTCAGCCATTGCGGCATGTTGCCCGCTGCTCAGATCCCACCCATGGTTCGGGTTCAACAGGCACGCGATCAACACATGGCGAATGCACTGACAACACCTGGTGATGTGGCTCAACGGATTCTGCTGGCCGGCAACTTTCATGTCAGACACGATTTGGGCGTACCCAACTATCTGCCAGCCGATGCTGTGTCCGCGGTGGCTGTTGCATTTCTTGAAGTTGATCCGGCAGGTGCACAGGTCTCTGACTATCTTGCCGACGCGGCGGGCGATTTTATTTACGACTTTATCTGGTTTACGCCTGCCATTCGTGGCGATGACTATTGTGCAGACATGACGCAGTGAAACTGTGGACGTTCAGAATGTATCAATGCGTCATTGAGTAGATGAGGTAGTTCAATCCCATCTGATAAGCGAGGTTTGCATAACGCGTTGGATAACGTGGGTGGTAGGTGTGCTCCCAGCCATCACCCATGTCGGTATTCCAGTTGATCAACACCATAATTCGGCCATCATCGTCCAGAATGGCATGCAGGGAAGCTTCTCCTACATCCCTCTCCGGCTGGGCGTTCTCGTTACCCAATGCCGGGATCATCTGCGGACCCTCAATATCGTAGTACACCCGGAAAATTTCATGATCTGCCGGCAATCTGACAATTTCCCTTCCGGGGAAAACAGCTGAGAACGAATTCTCGAACGCCTGCCACTCGCGGGTACCCCAGAAGTCGTCTATCAGTAAAAAACCGCCACGCAGAAGATACTCTCGCAAATTTTCCAGTTCTGTCGGCGTAAAGTACGGGCCACCGTTACGCCCGACTTCCAGCATATAGAGAAATGGATACTCATATATCTGTTCGTCCTCAAGACTCAGCACGATAGGCTCAGGCATCACCCTGACATTGCTGAGGCGCGCCACCCCGCGAAGAAAATTGCGGTCGGCATCCGGAAAATCCACAGACCAGGGGCCATAACCAAATCCGCCCTGATAATAAGAATTGTACTGTACGCGCGCGAACGCGAATTCTCCGGCTATATCCTCTTCCTCCACAGCAACCGGAGTGTTGATTGGTGGCAGACTCATAAACGGCTGAGCCAGCAGTGAAGAGGCAACAATGGGCTGGATTAACACGCACAAAGGCGCCATCACTTTAAACAGCAGTGTCTTCAGTGTTGTTCTGAATGTTGCGCTCAACATGGTATGCCAGGGTTTAATGTGCCGGATTTGCAGTTTGGTGTAAGCTGATATGGATTTCAACCTCATCACCAGTGAAGTCTTGCAGAAAATGACCTCGGGAGCCAGCCATGACAATTAAAACAACACCGGTAATCCTGCTCAGCTTAGCCCTGGCAGCCTGTCAGGACGCCACACAGAATACCCCCGTTGAACTCAGCCTCGCCGTGCTGTCCAGTGCGCCGCATCTAGTGACTGGCGGCGATGCCATGATCGAGATTCGATATCGGACCAGCGGACCTGATGGCCCTGAATTGACCTTAAACGGCTCAGCCACCGCGACCGACCTGAGCAACCACTCTCAGGCCATGCAACAGGAGGGGGTGTGGATAGTCACAACGCTGGTAAGCGGACTTGCGCAAGGAGAAAACACCCTCAGCGCAACTCTGGACGGCAAAGAGACCCAAATAACGCTGGTGAGTTACCCGAAGACCGGGCCCGTCATCTCCGGAGAGCAGCAGACGCCTTACGCGTGCCTTAAAGACCTGGCACCCGACCGGCAGGGCAATGCACGCCGTTTTGACATCGGTAACGGAGAGTTTATTGATGTCAGTGGTCAATCATCCGATTGCTCACTGCCAACACGCTTTGATTATGTGTATCGCGCACAAGACAGCGAAGAATTTGTTGCGCTTGAGAACCCGCAGCAATTGCCTGCTAACGTTGCCAGCATTACCAACGTAACGGGGCAGCAGGTTCCCTTTATCGTCAAACTGGAAACCGGCACCATCAACCGGGCCATTTATCAGATCGCTACGCTGTACGACCCGCAAACGCAATCAGGCTTATCTGCCGCCTGGAACGGACGGCTGGTCTATAGCTACGGCGGAGGCTGCGAGGCCGGTTACTTTCAAGGCACAACCACGGGCGGGGTATTGAGAGAGTCGACGCTGGCGGCGGGTTATGCGGTCGCATCCTCAACCCTGAATGTGAACGCTCAGGGTGGTTGCAACGACGTGTTGTCGGCCGAGACCACGATGATGGTCAAAGAGCATTTTATTGAAAACTATGGACTGCCTGTTCATACCATTGGCACCGGCGGATCAGGCGGCGCCATGCAGCAACTGCTCATTGCCGGCGCCTACCCTGGCATTCTGGATGGCTTGCTGATCAGTATGACATTTCCAGACGCGGTGACCTACTTTACCGATTCTCAGGAATGTAGCGGCCCATGGCGGCGATATGCCAATGATCCTGCAAACGGTCTGGACGAATCAACCCGCACGCTGATCGGAGGCTGGCCAAACTGGTATCTGTGTGACCAGTCCCTGGGTTCACGACCCGACCGGATTTCACCGTTTGATTGCTCCGCTGAAATCCCGTCCATGCTGCACTACCACCCACAAACCAATCCGGGTGGCGCACGGTGCTCCATCTATGACGGCATGCGCAATGTGTTTGGCGAAAAGTTATTTACGGGCATCAACACTGAACGCCCCTTTGCGGTCAGCCCACATGACAATGTTGGCGTACAGTACGGGTTGCTGGCCATGAATCAGGGCCTCATCGACAAAACACTGTTTCTGGATATCAATGAAAAATTTGGTGGCTGGGATATCGATTATCAGCCGACATCAGAGCGTACTCAGGCCGACAGTGACGCCGTGCAGATCGCCTATGAAACCGGACGCATTACCAACGGCAGCGCAGGTTTATCGCAAGTGCCCATTATTGATGACCGCCCCTATCTGGATCATGAAGGTAACTTCCACGCCAGTGTCTATTCATTTATCACACGGGCCAGACTGGAACGCGACAACGGTCATGCAGACAATTATGTGATCCGCCGCCACCAGAGCAGCCTGTCTCTGGCCGACGAAAATTTGATGCTGATGAATCGCTGGCTAGACGCTTTCAAGGCCGACAACAGCAATCGCCCTGTGCTGGACCGTATTGCCGGCGCGCGCCCAACGGAACTGGCGGATGACTGTTTTACCCCTGAAGGCCAGCGCATTGTGGAGCCAGCCGTGTTTGATGTGGAGCGCATCCTGAACAACACGCAGGCAGACGCTGATCAGGGGCTCTGCAACCAACTGTATCCACCACATGCGGGTTTGAGATTGGTCGCCGGCGCCCCACTCAGCAATGACATTATGAAATGCGCCCTGAAGCCCATCGACTACGATGATTATCGCGTGGAGTTTACTGCTGAGGAAAAGCAACGCCTTGAGGCAATCTTTGCGCAAGGCGTGTGCGACTGGTCTCAACCAGGCCAATCTCAGGGCAGCAACGACACTTGGTTATCGTTTGGCCCATCTCCGGTGAACTTATACAGACCCTGAGACCTGCGCAGGACTGTGACGTCGACGACTGGCAAGGATGCCAAGCACGCTCAGAGTCAAACCAGAGACAAACAACAGCTGATCACCCACAGGAATACCAATCGAATCAAGACCAGGCAAGGCAACCAGGATGCCGCCGACCACAATGAGTGCGCGGCCGATGCCTGCCAGCACTCCCGGTCTGTCAAGCATGCCCAGCAACGGCATGTAGCCTTGAAGACCACCGGCTATAAGCGTTATGCCCAGCACCACTATTGATGTTGCCAGCACAATTTGTGGTATCGAACCCTGCATGATCAACGCAGGTTCAAGAACAAAAAAGAACGGGATGAAGTAAATCACACTGCCTAGTTGCATGGCCTTGAAGCCTGTTTTCAGCGCAGAGGCGCCGGCAATACTGGCGGCTGCAAATGCGCCCAGCGCCACAGGCGGCGTAATAAACGACAACATGCCCCAGTACAGGATAAACAAATGCACACTCATCGGGTCCAGGCCACCCTGCACCAGTGCGGGAGCCAGGACTATCGCCAGAAAAATATAGGCGGCGGTGACAGTCATACCGATACCCAGAATAAAGCTGGTAAACGCCCCCATCAGCAGCAACATCAGGACGGAATCTCCGGCGATAAACAACAGGTCATTGACCAGTGTCCCGGACAAGCCAGTGACTGAGAGGGCACCAACTATCAGCCCTACACCCGCCATAATCGCCAGCAACTCAACCAGCAACTTGCCGCTCGCCACCAGGAAATCACCGGCCTGGTTCAAATTCCAGCGATTTTTAGGTGACAACTGGTTCAGTACCAACAACATTCCTGTGGCATAAAACGGTGCCACGGCCTCTCTCTGCAAAAATACTAACAGAAAAATCAGCACCACAAACGAGGCCATGTAGAACCAGCCTTCTCGCAGAGTATCGATTAGTCGGGGCAACTCTTCGCGAGGCGTCCCCTGCAAATCATGTCGGGCGGCGTACGCATCAATCTGCACAAATAGACCAAAAAAATACAACAATGCAGGAATCGTAGCCGCGATCGCCACATCGGAATACGGCACATTCAGAAATGTCGCCATAACAAACGCAGTAGATCCCATGATAGGCGGCAACAACACGCCTCCTGTTGACGCACACGCCTCCACACCCGCCGCGTATTCACGGGAAAACCCGGTCTTTCTCATCGCAGGAATTGTTAACGGGCCGGTCGACAGCACATTGGTAATAACACTGCCGCTCATCGACCCCATCAAACCACTGGAGACAATTGCTACTTTTGCGGATCCGCCGCGCACATGACCAAAGCCTGCAAACGCCAGATTGATAAAAAAGCGCCCGCCTCCTGTGTGCTGCAACGCGACGCCGAAGACGAGAAAACCTATCACCAACTGGGCAAACGCACGGAATGGCAGTCCCAAAATGCTCTCGATACTCATCACATGGTAGGAGGCTGTTTCAGCTGCCGTCGACGCCATTCCCGAAATGGGGCCGGGCATCTGATCTGCAAAAATCGGATAAATCGAAAACAGCAGCACCATCCAGAACAGCGTGGCACCGCCGCAGCGGCGAATCGCTTCCAGAGCCATCGCCCACAACAGATAGCTCATCACCACCGCGGTATCGGGTGCAGAAAACTCCCAACCATAATCCAGCATGGTTTCAGAGTTAACAAAAAAGTACATGCAGACACAGAAGGTTGCGAGGCCCAGGACAATGTCATACCAGTAGCGGGTGGCATTTTTAAAAGGCGGATAAATCAGAAAACTGAACGGCAGCAGCAAGGCCAGAAGAGCATAGTAATAATGGTTCTGTACGGTTATGACAAACTCCATCAGCGGCCGTTCGGAGAACAGTCGCAACGAGTCCATGGCCAGAAAAACGCTCAATACGGCAGCGATTGCCACCAGCCATCGCAGCGGCAAAGGCATACTTGCAGACGATCTTACCGAACGAGACACGACCACATTATTCTCAGGATGGATATCACTCACGGCTCAGTTGTTTCCCATATCGGTTCAAATCCAGCGGCGCGCAGGCGTTCTGCACGAAGCTGATGCCAGGCAGTCAGAAACTCCTGCTGATTGCCAATGCGTTGGCCGGTAACGTCAGCCCAAGCCGCTGCCAGCACATCTTGCCGCCGAATCAACTCGGCGTTATGGGCTTCGTAGGCATCCGTCCACACACCGATTTCTTTCCAGTAGCGCACCGCTCCCTGGTGATAGGGCACTACCCAGTCGAACACCTGGAACTCCAGTGCCCAACCAATCGCCCCGGGGTCCGCATCTTTATAGGTGTCGTAATTCTCATGCATAACACGCGTTAGCCAGTAGACCGTGTTTTCATCCTGATCCGCCTGCGTTATCAGTATCGGGTAAGGATATGTGCCTGCTTCCTGAGGATTTTCGTCACTGATACCCGCGCCGCGGGTGGCGTTATACTTGGTGAAGTACGGCGCTACATTCAGCAATCGCTCCCAGCAGCCTTCATCATCGTGAGGCGCGGGCAGCCACGCGATACCACGCGGTGATGCCTCAAGACGGCGGGTTGG
>CAMBPO010000027.1 GCA_945869725.1 Klebsiella pneumoniae | reverse complement strand
GCGGCTGACGCGCAGCGTTCAGAATCAGGGAAGGATTTGTTGTGGCGTCCTGCGGGGTAAACCGACTGATCGCGTCTACATCACCGGTATCCGCGACCACGGTGGTCATTTGTTTTAATGCTTCCAGCTTGTTCATTACAGTTCCCGAGACACTGGTTGATTGCCCCCGAATATGGTGCAAGCAGGGGCTGTCCGTCAATGGCAAGGCGCAAAGGCATTCGCACATTCAATCTGTTTGTCCCGCATCAATCTAGCGTGAGCGTTTTTTGTCTGGAATTCTGATGGGCCTCTGTTGTACCGTTAAGGCTATCCATACCTGTGGACGTGACCATGACCAAAACATCTGTGTTTTTTGCCTTGCTGATACTGACAAGCGGTTTATTGATGAACAGCAATCAAACCATCGCTCAAATAACCCCCTCTGCGGCACTGGTCAACAGAATTGACCAAGTGCGCCCGGACGCGCCGGAACTGGCAAAGTTCGGCGCCTACAACATAGGGGTGCGCACCTTACAACTGACAGACAGCGGTCGGCCGGACATTCTGAATGTGCGTGCCGGGGAAGATACACCTCTGTACGATCGGCAGCTGACCGTTGAAGTCTGGTATCCGGCGCAGCTGGCTGCAGGACAACCAGCGGCTGGCAGTTATCAGACCTTGACTCGCAACACAGACCTGACGGCAACCCTGAACGGACGTGCCGTCCGTGATGCCGACGCGCTGACGACAGACGGGGCTTTCCCGCTGGTGGTGGTCTCGCACGGTTACCCCGGCAACCGCATGCTGATGAGCCATCTGGGTGAGAACCTGGCGAGTAAGGGTTACGTTGTGGTGTCTATCGATCATACCGACAGCACCTATGATGATCAGAAAGCCATCACCAGCACCCTTTACAACCGCGCACCGGATCAACGCTTTGTTATTTCTGCGATGGCTGCGATCAGTGCCGATAGCACTCATGCTCTGTCGGGCATCATTGACGCTGACAATACCGGACTGATCGGCTATTCCATGGGCGGCTACGGCGCTGTTAATAACCTGGGTGCAGGCTATAGCGAAACCGGTGTGAGTTTTCTGGGCTCGCCGCCCAATCGCCTGCTGCAGGATTTTGCAGCATCTAACCCGGACTTTGCCGACACCCTTGATCCTCGCATCAAAGCCGGGGTGCCCATTGCGCCATGGGGTATGAACAACGGATTCTGGGATGCCGATGGCCTTGCCGGGCTGACGGTGCCCAGTCTGTTTGTGGCGGGCGATGTTGATACAACATCCGGCTACGAAAACGGCATCAAAGCCATTTTTGATCAGGCCGTTAACAGCGATCGTTACATGCTGGTGTACAAAAATTCAGGGCATAACGCCGGCGCACCCATGCCGCTGCCCGTCGAGTTTTATGGCCGTGAAGACCAGACCGGCTCCGGTCACTACACCGATGGTGTGTGGGACAACCTGTTGATGAACAATATTCTTCAGCACTTTGTAACGGCCTTTCTGGATCTGCATCTGAAAGGGCAAAGCGCGCAGAGGGAATATCTGGATATTCTGGAAGATGGTGCCGAGGCAGTGTATTCCCTGAATCACGAGGGCATCCCGAATCCGCAGCACACGTATTGGAAAGGTTTTGCGCCCGGCAGAGCGGTTGGCCTGAAAATGCTGAAAGGTCAGCCCTGAGCCTGGCATAAGGCTGGCAGGTTCTGATACCTGCTCAGCCTTTGATGCGCGCCACCAGCTTGCGCAGATTGCTGCGCAGTCCGGTGTTCAACTTGCCGCCTGTGTAGCGGCCCTTGGCGACATGCCGTATCCGGAACACCCCCAATACATCCAGCGGCACACCCTGCGAGCGCAGCAGCCAGCGAAACGCCCTATCCTCGTAGGCTTTGCACCAGGTCTCTGATGGCCGTTGGTAGTAAGGCAGGCTCTCACAATACCCCACCGCTCTGGCCACATCTCCGTGGGTAATCTGCAGCGGGCCAGTTGCGCGACTGCGCGGAAACCTGGAAAACAAAGACTCGTCGACATCCAGCACAGCCGGTGTGGTCATATCCGGCTGCAAAATAGCAGCGTCATACGGCAGTAATCCTGTGCAATATTCCTGCGCCGGGTAGACCAGCACATCCTGCCGGCCTTGCAGTGCCGCAGCCAGCCCATCAAGGCAACCAGCGCGGAACAATAAATCGCAATCTGTAAACCAGACCCAATCAGCCTGGCTGTTGCGTGCGGCAAGGTTGCGCCCGATAGCACGACGGAACAGTGCCTGACGCGGCAGGCACTGCCAGTTCCAGACCACATTGGACACTTTGAGCCCGCCAAAATACGCCAGCAGCGCAACCGTTGCCGAGTCTTCTTCACCGTAAAAAACCGTCATGGTGACGGTGCAGGACTGCGGCGGGAACACCACCAGTGAACTGAGCTGATACACCAGCATATGCGCATACTTCCAGCAGTGACTGACTATTTCCAGTTGCAGATGACCGGTTTTTGCGGCGCGCTGCTGCTGCGATGGCAACTCGGCCAGAAACCAACGCGCAGGCACCAGACCGCTGGCGGCAAGCCGCAGAAAGCGGCCTTGCAAACCATCGCTCCAGCGCGGCTCAGGTACTTGATATTGATCCACTTCACTCAGCTTTGTGTAAAAAGACGCTATCTTATCGGAAAAAGGCGAGGTAATCTCCGGTCTGCCTAATATCAGCAACACTGATTGCATCCAACGTAATAAGCGACGTGATGAGAACAACACAATATCGTCATAAAAATACTCACGTACTGTATAACCAGACGGTTTTCAGCAGCTTCCCGGAAGACTTGTTTTCCCGGCATGAGCCTTCTGCCGTTTCACTACCGGCGGCTACCGACTCGCAAGGCCGCGGCACGGTGGTCTTCTTCGAACACGAACAAAATCCACTGGTACTCAAGCGTTTCCATCGTGGCGGCCTGCTTGGCCGATTTATCAAAAACACCTACATCTTTAGCGGGCTGAGCCGCACCCGCATGTGGCGCGAGTTTGAATTGCTGGCGGCCATGCGCGAACTCGGGCTACCGGTACCCGAGCCCGTCGCAGTGCGCTGCGAACGCAGCTCTCTGTTGTGTTATCAAGGACAAATCATTGCCGAGCGCATTGCCAATTCGCGCACGCTGGCAGAAATTCTGCGCAGTGAGAACGTATCAGACAAAACCTGGGAAGCCATTGGCATGGTTATCCGGCGGTTTCATCGCCACTTGATTGAGCATGGCGACCTGAATGCGAGCAACATCCTGGTTAACAATCAAGGTCAGATTTTTCTGATCGACTTTGACAAAAGCATTATGCATAAGTCCGGTGATGATCGTTGGTGCACAGGCAATCTGAATAGGCTGCGCCGGTCGCTGAACAAATGGAAACAACGCGAGTCCAGCTTCCACTTTGAACCGCGGCACTGGGACGCCTTCGAAAAAGGTTATCAGGGCGCTCGTGATATGCCGGCGCAGGCAAACAGCGCCGTTGATGCCGCGCGCTGATCGCTCTCAAAACCGCAACAACCTCAACTGAATTGCAGAACCCCGTCATGCAGTGAGTCATACCGCAACATCTTGCGGTCACTGGCATAATTCTGCGTATTCAGCCACGGC
Organism: Klebsiella pneumoniae; assembly: GCA_945869725.1. Taxonomy (GTDB): domain Bacteria; phylum Pseudomonadota; class Gammaproteobacteria; order Pseudomonadales; family Pseudohongiellaceae; genus Pseudohongiella. Next base: position 34,123 of record CAMBPO010000027.1, on the reverse strand, counting down.
GCCCGATCCCCCTGTTTTGGAAAACGATGCATCATACGCTGCATGTATCCCGCCGAAAAATCATCAATAAAGGGCCGATCTGGCATATTCATGTCACCCGGACGCAACTCAGGTGTGCAGGCTTTTTTGTTGCCTTTGTCCATCTCGTTAACCAGACGACAGAAAAACTCGGCGATCAGATCAGCGCGCAAAGTCCATGAAGCATTGATATATCCAAAGGTAAAAACCATATTGGGCACGCCTGAAAACATCAGTCCCTTGTATGACCAGGTGTTTGCAAAATCCAGTGGCTGACCATTTTTGCTGAATTGTGCGCCGCCCAGCACCTGCAAGGTCAACCCGGTGGCCGTTACAATAATATCCGCCTCAATCAACTCGCCACTGACCAGTTCAATGCCTTGCGCGTTAAATCCCTTGATATGGTCAGTAACCATGACCGTTTTGCCGGCTCTGATGGATTTAAACAGATCCGCATTAGGCACCAGACACAGGCGCTGATCCCAGGGGTTGTAGCGCGGGGTAAAGTGTTTCTCGACATCGTAGTCAGCCCCAAGCTCTTTGCGCACCATACTCAACAATTGCTGCTTGAGTTTCTCTGGTTGTTTGCGCGAGCGACGGTAGACAAATTGACTGAGCGCCACATTTTTCCAACGTGTGATGGCATAGGCCCAGGACTCCGGTAGAAACTTGCGCAGCGAATTGGCAATAACATCACGATCAGGACGTGACACAACATAGGTTGGCGAACGCTGCACCACGGTCACTTTAGCTGCAGCCTCTGCCATTGACGGCGCCAGCGTCATCGCGGTGGCGCCAGATCCGATAATCGCCACCTTTTTGCCGCGATAGTCCAGATCATCGGGCCAATGCTGCGGATGCACCACCGGGCCTTTAAACTGCGCGCGACCGTCAAAGTCAGGTGTGTAGGCATCACCATAGCTGTAATAGCCTGAGCACATCAGCAACATACGACACGTGAGTACCTGCTCCCCCTGCGCTGTCCTGACCGTTAATGTCCAGCATGCGCTTTCATCAGACCAGTTCGCGGCCAGCAATTGATGCCCGAAACGGATATGCGGCGTGATGTCATGCTCGCGGGCAGTTTCCTGGACATACGACAGGATAGACGGGCCGTCCGCGATGGCTTTGGCCGCCGTCCAAGGTTTGAAGTTATACCCGAGCGTGTGCATATCACTGTCGGAGCGTATTCCCGGGTAACGGAACAGATCCCAGGTGCCACCCATGGCCGATCGCGCCTCCAGAATCAGATAAGACTTTCCCGGACAATGCCGCTGCAGATGCGCAGCAGCACCAATGCCGGATAGCCCGGCCCCAATGATAATTACGTCCGGCGTATCGCCTTGTGCTGCTGTCATTATGTCCCCGCGTGGATAGACTTGCCCTGTCGCGATTGTGCGCGAGTAATCACAAATAGTGAACAGGCACGATAAAAACTCGGCTTTCACTCTAAAAAAACACTGGTTCGGCCGCAGACACGAGGCTCATATCAGACTTAGCACATACTGTAACAATTCAAGCTTGCAGCCTGCTGCGATCAGGCATAATCTTCGGCTCAGGGAATAGCGCCAGCACGGTAGCAATTCCCCGGCCAAACAAAAAAACCAGGAGCCAAGAATAATGAAAACAAAACAACATGCCGGCGCTGGCATGTCGGTCCGCACACGCAGACTGGCAGCTTTGCTGGCCATCGGTATCGGCCTCAGTACTCAGAGCCATGCGCAACAGGAAACTGTTGAATGGGTCACTCTGGGTGGTGATCACGCCCACACCCGCTATACCCCTGCCACACAAATCAATGCTGATAACTTCACTCAACTGGAAACCGCGTGGGTCTGGGATGGTGCCAGCTTTAACTCCAGCAGCGGCCGCTCTACGCCCAGTTATGTCAATGGCAAACTGTACACCGTCGCCGGTGACCGTCGTCACGTCATTGCACTGGATCCTGAGACCGGCGAAACCATCTGGTCGTACCGCGAACCGCACACCTTCCGTTATGAATACTCCATGCGTAAAGACTACGGCAAGGGCGTGGCGTATGGTGAAATCGACGGCAAAGGCGTTATCTATATCATCAGCCCGGCATTTTTCCTGACGGCACTTGATGCCGATACCGGCGCACCTCTGGAAGGTTTCGGAGGCCCGGTTGGCGTAGAGGGTTTCCCGGAAACCGGCGTTGTGGATATGCAGCGGCTGATTGCTGAATACATGGGTTACGATTTTGATCCCTACTACGGCATCCCGCTGGATGAAGGTTATATCACCGCCTCTTCACCACCGATTTTTGTGAACGGCACCGTAGTGGTCGGCAACTCTGCCGAGCAGGGTTACAACCAGACGCGGATTGAAAACATCCCCGGCGACATTCTTGCTTTTGACGGCAAGACCGGTGAGTTCAAATGGAAGTTCAATGTGATACCGGAAGCAGGTGAGTTTGGTATCGAAACCTGGGAAGGCATCCCCAACCCGCGTGAACTGACCGGAGAAGTATCTCCCTGGGCTCCGCTGTCAGCGGACATTGAAAACAACATTGTGTATGCGGTGACCAACCCGCCGACCATTGACTACTACGGTGGCCATGCCCCCGGTGACAATCTGTTCGGGACCAGCATCATCGCCATGAATGCAAGTACCGGTGAGCGCGTCTGGCACTACCAACTGGTTCGTCACGACGTCTGGAACTACGACACGCCAACAGCACCTGTGCTGATGGATGTCACCATTAACGGCGAAAAGATCCCCGCCGTGGCACAAGCCACCAAACAGGCGTTTGTGTATGCATTCAACCGCCTGACTGGAGAACCGTTGTGGCCGTTTGAAGACCGCGCAGTTCCGCAGTCGCGAATTCCAGGCGAGAAACTGGCGGCCACTCAGCCCTTCCCGACCAAACCTGCGCCGTTTGATATGCAGGGCCTGACACACGACGATCTGATCGACTTCACGCCGGAACTGCGTGCAGCCGCAATTGAAGCCATCGCTGATTATGAGATCGGGCCATTGTTCAACCCGCCTCTGCATCGCGACAACGATATCGGCAAAGTGGCTGCACTGTGGTGTCCGGGTGATGGCGGCGGGGCGAACATTCCGGGGCCTGCTGTCGCAGATCCGGTTAATGGCATCCTCTACGTTACCTCACGTTCAGCCTGTTCATCACGCATGGTTGCACCGTCAGCAGAGCGCGATTCCATGATCGAACTGCCAACAGGTACCACGTTCTCTGAATATGCATCATTGCGCGCGATGGCAGTGCGCGGACCAGAAGGCCTGCCCTTGTACAAGCCGCCCTACAGCCGCATCACTGCGATTGATATGAACACCGGTGAACACCTGTGGATGATTCCAGTGGGCGATACACCTGATCGTATCCGCAATCACCCTGCGCTTGCGGGCATTGACATCGGCCAGACCGGCACAGGTGCACTGGCACCAATGACCGTCACGCCAAACATGTTGCTGTACGCGGGCACAGCCGGTGACGAGACGCCTTACCTGTTTGCGGTAGACAAAATGACCGGCCGTGAAATCGGTCGTGTCCAGGTACCTGCGGACAGTGGTTTTGGTATGTCAAGTTATGTGCACGAGGGCAAGCAGTATGTGATGCTGCAGACCGGCCCAACCTTGACAGCGGTGGCCTTACCGGATTGATATCCGGCCTGACCCGATAACTGCCTATAAAAAAACGGGCATTCCTGAAGCGGAATGCCCGTTTTTTTTGGCACTCGCCAGACCCGGCTTTACCCACTCCGATTTCAGTCTTGTCCGCAGGTTTTGCTGTGCTAGCATCAGCGTTAATCGGATATGGGAGACCTCGGGTGATGTCACGAAATCTATCGGGATTATTAGTTGCTGCTGCTGCGATGGTAACGGTGTGGCTGTTTGCACCGGCATGGATGCCGGCCACAATTCCTGAATACGCTTATGCAGAGGATGAGCAGACACTGCAGCGCGGGCGCTACCTGATCAACGCCGGCGGCTGCATCAGTTGTCACGAGGGTGAGGCTGGTGGGCTCAGTGGCGGCATGGCGATAGAGTCACCCTTCGGCGTGTTTTATGCGTCAAACATTACACCTGACGTGGATACCGGGACGGGCGGCTGGGGTGCAACGGATTATGTGCGCGCCATCAAACACGGGCGCAACCCGCAGGGCAGTTTTTATTTCCCGGCATTCCCCTATCTTTCCTATGCCGCGGTGACCGATGACGATGCGCTGGCCATTGCATCATGGCTGAACGCGCAACCTGCAATAGCCAATGAGGTTCCTGCACACAACATCCCCGGCTGGATCGGTCGCTGGCAACTGGCGCCGTGGAACACGCTGGCGAATCTGAATATGCCCGAGCCCACAATTAATGACGATGTGCAAATTGAGCGCGGCGCTTATCTGTCACGCAATCTGGGTCACTGTGGCGAGTGCCATACGCCACGCAATGCGCTGGGCATCAGTGACTATGGCAATCAATTTGCGGGTGGGGAGATGCCCGATGGTCATGTACCAGCGATAAACGCAGCGGCCCTGAGTGGTTGGAGCGAGGACGATGTCGCGCTGTTTCTGTTTCTGGGTCTGTTGCCGGACGGTGAATACGTCGGTGGCAAAATGGAACCCGTCATTGAGCACAATACCGGGCAGCTCACTGACGAAGACCGCCAGGCGATGGCGGCATTCTTGAAGCGCGGTCAGTAGCTACCGGGCTTAATCAACCCGGTACTGCCCGTTAACCCCAGAATACCGGGTTTAATCAACCCGGTATTCGCGATGGCAGTTACCACACGTTGAGCCAAACGCGCGGATAGCTCCAATTGTTGCTGCCTGGTCACCGCCGGCAGCAACCGCAGCAAAGGTGTTGGCGGCTTCTTCCAGCGCAACTGCTTTGGCGCGGAAGTCATCCATGTTGTCCCAGATAATCGGAAGCGCTTCGGTGGTTACCGGAAAGTTGCGGGTATCGTTGACGGCAAATACGTCCGCAATCATCGGCGCCAAGGCAGCCACTCTCAAGGCGTTACGCTCGGCAATTGCCGCGTCGAACTCGACGGTGTTGCGCGCCATGCCATTGATCGGGGCCAGATTAAAGGCCAGCAGTTTGAACACCGCCTGACGGGTCGCGGTAGATGACGCAGCAATCTGCTCAGGAGTCGGAGGCGGAGCGTCCTGCGCACTGACAGACAACATGGCAACAGACGCCAGTACCAGAGCGCCAGCTGAAACGGTCTTTACAAACATACCCTTTTTTAACATCGTTCAATTCTCCTTGGTGACTAGATCAACATTAACTACATCAAAATCTGTTGAGTGAATGCGCCCGCAAGCGCCATGATTCCCAGCGTCTTTAGCAGTGACCATCTGAACTTAAAAATCATTACAAATGCCATCACACACAAGATCGCCAACGGCAGGTCTATTGTGTGCAACTGTGGTACCAGCACATCAAGGACTGCGACCGTTACGCGCCGAGTCTCGCTGAACAGCACATTGATTGCAAACCATAACGCCAGATTGGCGATGACGCCTACAACAGCAGCGGTAATGGCCGCCAGCGCTGCTGATAAACGATGGTTATCTCGGAGAGACTCTACAAAAGGGGCCCCGGCAAATATCCACACAAAACAGGGCAGAAACGTGACCCAGGTGGTCAGCAGTGCTCCCAGCGTGCCCGCCAGCAGCGCCGGCTCAACACCCGATTGGCGGAACGCACCCAGAAAACCCACAAACTGGGTTACCAGAATCAAGGGCCCCGGCGTGGTTTCAGCCAACCCGAGGCCATTGAGCATTTCGTCGGGCTGCAGCCACTGATAGTGCTCAACACCCTGCTGGGCAACATAGGCCAGGACCGCGTAAGCGCCACCGAAGGTCACTACCGCCATTTTGGAGAAAAACACGGCTATCTCAGTAAAAACATCGTCTTGACCTCGCCATAACCAAAGCACGGCCAGGGTCAGCAGCCACAGCGCAGCACACACCGACGCTGCCTTCAGTGCATTAGCAGCCTTAGCGGCAGGGATTTGCAGATATCCGGTTTCTGAAGTCACTAAGGGTGATGGCGCTTGCGCGCGCAACGGGTGTGCTGCCAGCCAGCCCAGTACGCCAGCACCCAGCACCACCAGAGGGAAGGGCAATGCAGCCAGATACAGTCCAAAAAACGCCATCAGCGCAATCAGCGGTTTTAGCCGGTCAGTCAGCGTGCGACGCGCAATACGCAGAAGAGCCTGCACCACAATGGCCAGCACTGCCGCTTTTAACCCAAAAAACAGACCCTGGATCAGCGACAAGTCGCCCAGCAGCACATAAATCCAGGTTAAACCCAGCATGGCGACTGCTCCGGGCAGAATAAACAGACACCCTGCGACCAGCCCACCTTTGACACCGTGCAGCAGCCATCCGATATACGTGGCCAGCTGCTGGGCTTCGGGGCCGGGAAGCAACATACAATAGTTGAGCGCGTGCAGAAAACGCGGCTCATCTAGCCACTGCTTTTCGTCGACAATGATTCGGTGCATCAGCGCAATCTGGCCAGCCGGGCCACCAAAACTCAGCAAACCAATACGCCACCAAACCGCCAGCGCCTCCGAGAACGGGATGTTGCCGGCTGCAGACAGCGGGGAATTCAACCGCTGGTCCTGACTTTTTCAACAATCGCCGAGGTCGAGCAGTTATCCACAAAGTCCAGTACGCGTACCTCACCACCGTAACTTTGCACAAACTCACCACCCACCACCTGATCGAGGCGATAGTCACCACCCTTAACCAGAATCTCAGGGCGAATCAGCTGCAACAAAGTTTCCGGCGTGTCGTCGGCGAAGCTCACCACCCAATCCACCGCCGACAAACCGGCAAGCACAGCCATGCGCCGGTCAACCGGGTTGATCGGCCGTCCCGCACCTTTCAGGCGCTTGACAGAGTCGTCACTGTTGATCGCCACCACCAGACGATCTCCCAGCGCACGCGCTTCTGTCAGATATCCGACATGACCGGCGTGGATGATGTCAAAGCAGCCATTGGTAAACACAACTTTTTCGCCGTGAGCCCGGGCATCCTGCACCGCCAACACCAGCTGTTCTGCCGTCATGACTCCCCGACCGCGACCGTTCTGCTGGTTGATGGCACGGCGTAGCTCCGGGCCACTGATGGCAGCCGTGCCGAGTTTGCCTACTACCAGACCTGCTGCCAGATTGGCGAAAACAGTGCCACTCTGCAGAGATTCCCCTGCTGCCAGGGCCGCCGCGAGGACAGCGACAACCGTGTCACCGGCTCCGGTCACATCAAACACTTCTAACGCCTGGGCTGGCAGGTGAAACGCCTGCTGGCCGGCTTGCAACAAGGTCATGCCGTGCTCGCCCCGAGTAATCAGCAGCGCCTGCATATCCAGTTGTGTGCGCAGCTGCTGACCTTTGCTGATCAGCTCTTCCTCGGACGAGCAATGGCCGACTACCGCCTCAAATTCACTCAGATTGGGTGTCATCACGGTGGCGCCATGATAGCGGCTGAAGTCCAGACCCTTAGGATCAACCACCACGGGCAACCTGCGTGCGCGGGCGGCTGAGATCAACGTCTGCACGTTGCTGAGCGTGCCTTTGCCATAGTCCGACAAAACCAGTACGTCAGCCGCATCAAGGGCGGCGAGCACGGGTGCCTGCAAATTATCGACATCCCCGGCACTAAAGGGTTTTTCGCTATCCACGCGCAGCAACTGCTGGCGCTGGCTGATGATGCGCAATTTAGTAATCGTGGGCGCCTGTTGTGAGCTGCAGAAATGACACAGCACATTGGCTGCAGCGAGCCGGGTCGCCAGCGTGCGCCCTGCTTCGTCATCACCGGTAATGCCCGCAAGCGTGGTTGCCGCGCCAAGCGCTGCAACATTAAGCGCCACGTTGGCAGCCCCACCAGGCCTGTCTTCGTTACCGCTGAACCTGACCACCGGCACAGGCGCTTCCGCAGAGATTCTCTCGGCTTTGCCATACCAGTACTGGTCCAGCATCACATCACCGACCACCAGCACACGCGCCTTGAAAAACGCGGGAAGTCCGCCCGCAGAACGATGTTGGTTTGATGCAGAATTCACCGCTGTCATGCTGATTTCCCTGCTGTCTGCCAGCTCAAAACCCTTCAATGGCGCGATCATAGCACACGCTCACAGCCCGCCTGTCAGTCTGCTACAATGCCGGGCAACCCAAAACCCGGCGCTGTCACCGCGCGAGCAACCGGGATAGAACTGAATATCCGGATTCTGCGTGCAAAAACAACAGCAACACAGCGAGAACCTAAAAAACTTCCTTGGTCCCAAGCACTGGCCAACCTGGATGGTCTATGGCTGTATCTGGTCGACGGCGCAATTGCCGCTAAGCTGGCAAATGGCGATCGGTAAAGGCCTCGGGATCGCCATGTACCATCTGGCGCGCAGCCGGCGGCATATCTGCGAGGTGAACATTGCCCTGTGTTTTCCTGAACTCTGCGCCGTACAGCAGAAAAAACTGGTGCGCGACACCTTTATCTCTAACGGCCGCGGGGTCATGGAAATCGGACTGTCATGGTGCAGAGATCCAGAGGACTTCCGAGCGATTGTCACGGTTAAAGGCCAGCAGCATCTCTACAATGCCCTTGCTCTGGGTCGCGGGGTATTACTGGTCAGCGCGCACTTCTCCACACTGGAGATTGCCGGCAGTCTGCTGGCGCTGCACCATGACTTCAGTGTCACTTACCGGCGTCATAAGAACCCGCTGTTTGAGGCGCTGATGAAACGGGGTCGTCAGCGCCACTTTGAAGAGGTGATAGAGCGCAAAGAAGTCCGCAAGGCATTCCGGCAATTACAGCGCGGCAAGGTACTGTGGTACGCCGCTGATCAGGACAACGGCCCCCGGCACTCGGTGTTTGCTGATTTTTTTGGCCGACCTGCCGCCAGTATTACCGCTACCACCACCTTCGCGTCGGTTAACAAGTCCGCAGTTATTTTTCTGTCGCATTACCGCACTGACGACAATCAACGTTATGAGTTGATTTTCAGCGAAGCCTTGCAGGACTACCCCACGGGTGACGAGCAACAGGATGTGCTGCGTATCAATGCCCTGATTGAAGCCGCTATCCGCGTGGCGCCCGATCAGTACATCTGGCTGCACCGCCGCTTCAAGACCCGCCCTGAAGGCATGCCTGACCCATACCAACGTAAGCCCAGCACGACTCCTGACTCAAACGAGGCATCCAAGTGAACAGCAGACACTGGCAAGTCGTGGGCGATATCCGCTTTATCAGACTGCTGACCGTACTTGCCAGCCTGTCACTGAGCCTGCTGGCCGTGCTCTTGAATGAACTGCCCAATACCGATGCCTACACCTACGTCAAAGCTGCCGAACTTGCGCTTCAGAACGGTCCCGCGGCGGCATTCGCCCACTATCAGTGGGCGCAGTTACCCTTGCTGATGGCCGCTGTGCAGTGGCTGACGGGGCTGTCTTTGTTTACTGCTGCCAATCTTATCAACGCCCTGTTGTTTGCCTTGCTGAGCGTGAGTTTTGTATCGATAGTCGCCGCGATGACGCCCTCACGCAGAACAATCTGGCTGGCGTTTATCTGTGTGCTGTTATATCCACATCTGAATGAGTTCCGTGCCTATCTCATCCGCGACATTGGTTACCTGGCATTTTGTCTGCTTGCCGTGTACTACCTGATTGTTTACACCGAGTCATTGCGACTGCGCTTTGGCCTGTATTTTTTGCTGAGCTGTCTGGCTGCCGCCATGTTCCGCCCTGAGGCGCTATTGTTTTTGTTTATTACCCCGGTCGCGGTGCTGGTGCCAACCCATTCACGAATAAACCTTCGCCAACGGGCCTTCCTGCGCTTGCAAGGCTTGTCGGTGTTGACCCTTGCCATCCTCGGCGGCGGTTTTGTAGCACTGGCATTTGACGTCTCTGCGCAACTGTCGACATTCCTCACCATTTACCAGCCATTCCTGAGCAATCTGGCACCTCTGTTCGGGGCGCAGGCTCCGGCTCTTGAGCAGGCGGTGTTTGGCGACTATGCCGCTCAATTTGTGGGTGATTACACCACAGCATTCCTGTTGTCCGGGCTGATCGCGGTGCTGGTGGCCTGTATTGTCGACAGCCTGGGCCTGGCGGTTGTGCCGGTGATGATCTACGGCGCCCTTCAGCGTTCGGTAAAACTGCCACAACCCGCGCTGGCGGTCATTGTCAGCTGGATGGCGGTTGCGCTGCTGATTCTGTTGATGTTTATTTTTCTGACCCGCTTCGTGACCACCCGCTACACGCTGCTGCTTGGCGTGCTGGTGCTGGTGTTTGTGCCCTTTGTGATTGATCGCGGCCTCAGCCTAGCGGCCAGTGCTTCGCGTAAAGGCTTCGGGCGATGGATGATCTTACTGCTGATTTTTGCTGCATTTGACGCACATGTGTCATTTGGCGCACCCAAGCTGCATCTGGATGCCGCCAGTCAATGGATCAACAGCTCAACGCGCCCGGCAGCGCCGCTGCTGACCAACGAGATTCACATCGCCTATCAAAGTGGAAAAGTGGACAACTACGATGAGGTGCGGCGCGAGTTACCTGGCATTAACATCCTGGCAGCGCCGCCAGGCACTATCATCGCAGTGACCCCGCGGCGCAGCTTCCAGGATCAGCTTGACCTTGGCATCAGCAACGGCAGCCTGCGCCTGCTGCGAGAGTTCCCGGCCGAACGCGGTGCCAGCCTGCTGGTGTTTGAAAAGGAACTGTAGCTCAGCTGCGCTCCCAGCCGGTATTGTCTTCCGGCGCTTTGGTGACCAGCAGATCCTGCATAAACAGGTACTCCAGGTCCGAACCAAAAAACATATCCAGGGCATCCTCGGGAGAACAGATCATCGCCTCCCCGGGCCGGTTAAGCGACGTGTTCACCACCAGACCATCACCGGTGAGTTTTTCCATAGCCCTGAGCAAGGCGTAGAAACGTGCATTGTGCTCTTTACGCACAATGTGAGCGCGGGTTGTGCCATCACGATACACAATGCCGGGAAACAGTTTCTGCCACTGTTCTGCCACATCAAAAGTCTGAGTCATAAAGTCAGCGGGGCAATCCTCGCCCAACAGCTTGACCGCCATATCAGGCAACATGCTGGGCGCAAAATTGCGCCACTTTTCGCGAAACTTAACGCGTTTGTTGATATCAGTGACGCTGGTGTTTTCGCGGGGGTTGGCAAGAATACTGCGATTGCCGAGCGCTCGCGGACCAAATTCCATACGGCCCTGAAACCAGCCAACCAGATGTCCTGCGGCCAGCAACTCTGCGGCTTTCTCCGCCGGTTTTTCCAGGATTTCAAATCGCGGTTTGTCCCGGTGGTGTTCGCAGGCACGAATACAGCGCTCTGTTGTGTATTTGGGCCCCAGATAGGCATGGCGCAGCGGAGCAACCGGCAGCTTGTTGCTGTTTGCCAGGACGTACGCCGCCGCTCCGATGGCGGTGCCGGCATCACCGGCAGCAGGAGGCACATAGACCTCTTTAACCCACGGCAATTCACGCAAGCGCTGGTTCAGTTTCACATTAAATGCCCCGGTGCCGGCCATGGCCAGTTTGCCGGAGTCTTTCAAAACATCGGACAGATAGTGGGCGGTCAGGCCCGTCGCGATTGTCTCGTACAGCCTCTGAATACCCGCCGCGTAATGGACATAGGGGTCTTGAAACACATCCCCCGCGCGCCTGGGCCCGAGCTTTTCCAGCAGTTCCGGCGTGAATGAACGCGATACGTTGCGGTGCTTGTAACGACGGAATCCTACCGCTTTGAGCATGCGGGTATTCACCCTGAAGTCCTTGCCGCGATATTCGGCCAGAAACGAGAGATCGTACTTTTCCGGGTCACCAAAGGTCGCAATACCCATGACCTTGGATTCACCATCCAGCATGTCATATCCAAGATAATCACACAGGGAGGCATACATGCCGCTCAGGGAATCGGGTTCATAGAACTCCTTGATCTTGTGAATCCGGCCATTCTCACCATATCCCAGAAACGTGGTGGCATATTCCCCCTTCTGATCAATACACAGAATGGCGGTCTTTTCCTTAAAACCACTCATGTAATAGGCACTGGCCGCATGGGCAAGCTGATGCTGAACCGGGATCAGCTGCACCTTTTCCATGGGCAGGCCAAGATCAGACAACATCTGCTTGATCTCACTGTAGTAGCGGCGGAAACGGCGGTTCCCGTTAAACAGCGCGTCAATTGCGCGATCCGGGGCATACCAATGCCGGCGCGCGTAATGCCAGCGCGCCGCACTGAACAACGACACCGGGGCAAACGCGATGGCAACCTGATCAACCTCGCGCGGCTTGAGTTTTGCTGCTCGCAGGCAGTAGCGGATAGACTCGACAGGCAACATATCGCGTGCATGTTTGCGACGCACCAGGCGTTCTTCCTCCACGGCGAGTGTCAGTTCCCCATCGACAAACAGCGCAGCGGCAGGGTCATAACCCAATGCACCCGACAACCCCAGTGTGATCAAACTCATCTGCTTAATTCCCTGACTGAACTCACCCGCAGCATCAACATAACATTACAGGTCGCGGCTCATTTTTGTTATCACCTGACTGACTTTTCCGGCGGCATCGTGGTGACGCCAGTTTGCATAAAAGCGACGCAAATCGCGAGAAAAGTATTTGTGAAAACGAGCACGGTCAAACTCGGGTCGGCAAGCATCCAGATCCACGACCTGCAGAGCAACGCCACCGCCGGGTTGCTGGCAAATCAAAAAATTGGTTGCCTTCATATCACCATGCACGATGCGATTCTCTCGCAATTTTACAAACAGTTTTTCAAACAGCTTCATCACCACGCCCCATTGCGCCGAGGGCTCAGGCTCATGTTCAAGCCATTTTTTTGCATCGGTGCCGCACACCTGTTCGCACACATAATAAGCTTCGCGGCGGAATGGCCCCCAGCGCTTCTCCAGCATCAACAAGGGCTGCGGAGTATCAATACCTGCTGCCTGCAAACGGAATGCGGCGCTCCAGCAATGCCATGCCCGGCTGGGTCTGAGCAGGCGACTGGCGCCATACCAGAATCCTTTCAGATTGTAGCGTTTGATCACCCACTCACGTCCGGCCAGAGACAAAGACACCACCGTAGTGGAGTCTCCGTCTTTGAGCACCTGCGCTTTCAACATCAAGGTGTCTGGCGACTCGATCAACTCATGCAAAGCCGGCTGCCACAGGCGTTTGTTGATCAGCGCAAGACTGCCACGCGAGCGCAACACGTCAACAGTCTGTGATGCCTTGTACACAGACTCACGCAAGCGCTGTTCTTGTTTGCTGCGTTCCCGGTGCTTGATTTTCTGCGCCTTTTTTTGAATAGCATGCCAAAGTGCTGCATCGCGCTGCAGCACCTGGCGCACTGAAAGCCCGGTGTACGTGCACATAAATTTCAGCAGATCCGTGCGTGTCAGTCCCGCATCCAGCGCAGAAAAATACAAACCTGCAAGGTCCTTTTTTATCCATCTGGACAAAAATGACGGCTGTAACAGGGCTCTGTGCAGATCGATAACCGACAGATGAGGGCTTGAAGACTGATCGACACTGCCGTCCGCTGCACAGCGCAGCAGGAAATGACACAGATAAAGATCGCGGTGACAGATGCCATGGCTGTGCATGATGCGGCACAGCCGCGCAACTTCGCTGATCAGTTGCCGCTTGAATTCAAAACGTGGCCGCTCACCGGACCACTTGGCACACAGGGTCTCAAGACTGACCGTCGGCGATAAATCATCGGTGACCAGGAATGAAAAGCGTTGCGCAGGATTGTGACCTGTCTCACCGTAAGCCGCGACACTCATGGTCGGAACCGATAGCTGCTGCAAGGCGTTAATTGCCCGCCATTCATTGCTTGCGCCCAGAACCGGCATTCTTAATGTCATCAGATTTTTTGCAATTTCCTGCCAGCCAACACCTTCATGCACTTTTACAAAAAACTGTTTGCCGTCGAGCTCAAATCGCAGCGTTCTGCGACCTTTTACCTGTCGGAATATTTCACCCTGCAAATCTCTTGCGGCATCAAACGCATTTTTGTTGCGCCAGTAACGGGCAAAATCATCGCGCAGAAACACTGTCATTGCGACGCTCTCACCAGTCGGCCTGCCTCACGCGCCTGCACAAAATTTTCAATCAGTTTGATGACGGCCTCCGGCATACCCGTCACGTCAATCTGCTTTGCGTATGCAAGGCCATGTTGCTGCCACAACTCACGGGTTGTTGACTCCAGCATCGACAGCAGCATGTTATTAAACTCGTTCTGTGAGAACGGTGATGTACAAATCTCACCGGCGCGCGCTTTATGTACATGAAAAGCATAACCACAGGTATCGGTAGTCAGTACCGGCAGGCCATTGATCACCGCCTCCAGAATGGTATACCCGGCACTTTCGCTGTAAGCCGGATGCAGCAGAAGATCACAGCCACGCAGAAAAAGCGGCACATCATCGCGACCTCCCAGAAAGTGACAGCGGTCACCCACGCTCAGGGATCGCGCCAGCTTTTCGTAGTCACCGGGTTTGTCCCTGCCCACTATATAAAACTGCGTACGTGATCGGATGTCGTGGGGCAAACTTGCCAGCGCCCTGATGGAGCGATCGATGCCCTTGATGCGGAAACTGGAACCTATCTGCAGCAAAGCAATATCATTGTCGCCCAACGAGTATTTCGCGCGGAACAGCCGGCGCTCTTCGGCGGCATCGGTGCTGGGCAATCGGCTGGCATCAATTCCCGGTGCACACTGATGCAAACGCGGTTTGCATCCGGGATAGTTTTCGCAGAACTCACTGTGCTGTTGTGGCGATAACAGTATCACTTCGGTACGCGAATCTTTATCAAACACTGCCTTTTCATACGCCAGAAAGTGGCGATAGCGCGGCAGAATACGCTTTATCAGTGAGTTCTCCCGCTGCAGTCGTGCAGCAAAACACGGATCAGCCGCGTAATAGAGATCAAGATCCGGCATCTTGCTGAATCCGATCACCGCATCAACCGGATTATTCTGAATATCCTGTTTGACCCATGCGCTGAAACGCTGATACCGGGTGTGGCTGGACAACCCTTTTACCGGCACATTGACCAATTGGATGCCACATGGCACGGTGCCCTCCCAGCGCAGACAATA
The DNA here is from genome assembly GCA_945869725.1 of Klebsiella pneumoniae. Classification (GTDB taxonomy): domain Bacteria; phylum Pseudomonadota; class Gammaproteobacteria; order Pseudomonadales; family Pseudohongiellaceae; genus Pseudohongiella. The sequence goes on along the minus strand of CAMBPO010000027.1, from coordinate 18,991 downwards.
CACGCGCACCTGATGACCCGCGCTGAGACAGCGCTCAACTATGCGCAAAAAATCGCGCTGCTGCCCGCCATAGGGAAAATACTTGTAGATCAGCATAGCCAGCATCATGATCTGATCAGCCCCGCATCACTGTTAGTTGTTTTTATGATGGCAGCCTGAGTCATGAGTCTCTTGATTTCGGAGAACACGAGGGCTGGAGGCAGCGACTGGTAACATGCAGGTTTTACTTCAAAGCTGCCCTGCCTGGTTTCTCCTGTCATAACCTCACCACGATAAGAGCATTCCTTGCGCAGGCATGGCGAGCACGCGAGTGTGGAGCGCAGATGTTGCTGGTGGGAACCAAAACTGCCCGACAATGCCGGGTTGGTCGCGCCGTAAAGTGAAACTACCGGCCGGTTCAGCGCGGCAGCCAGATGTCCTAATCCGGTATCAGCTGCCACCACACCACTGCAGCGGCTGAGTTGTCTGGCCAGCCCTGTCAGCGACTGTTTGTCCAGCACAACCGATCCGGGGATGTTGTCGGCAATACGCAAAGCGCGTTGGTGCTCCGTCTGATTACCCCAGGGCAGTTTAATCTGAAATCCGTCGGCATGCGCCAGTGCGGCCAGTTCGCGCCAGTATTGCTCAGGCCAGTGTTTGCTTGCCCAGGTGGTGCCGTGCAGCAACATCAGGCTGGTGGGTTCTGCTGGGCCCTTGTGATCTGCCAGCGCGCCGATACCATAATCCATCTGCGCAGACGGTAATTGATAACCCAGTACGGCCGCGAACAATTGCCTGACCCGCTGCACCGCGTGCTGGGCTTTTGGCACCGCAACACGCTGCTGATAAAACAAGGTGGCGGCGGACTCTTTGATACTGTGTCGGTCGAGGCCGGCGCGGTTACCCCTGGCCAAGCGGGTGATCAAGGCACTTTTTATCAAGCCCTGGGCATCAATCACGTGGTCGTAAGCCCTGAGCTTGAGCGCAGAAACGAACTGACTGATGTCACCCGATTGCACAGCGCCCCACGGGTGTTTTCGCCATCGGCGCACGGCAACCGGTATTACGCGCTCAACGGCCGGATGCCATGCGGGGATCTCTGCAAAACTCTCTTCCACCACCCAATCTGCACGCAGTCCCGGGATTGCCTGACTGGCGTCCGTCAATGCGGGCAATGTGTGCAACACATCACCCAGCGATGACGTTTTGACGATCAGAATTCGCAACCCGTTTCTCCGTTTTTATTCAGATCGCGTGCCAGAGAGACGCGTTGCAACAGGCGTTGCAGAGCGTCCAGCACTTGGCGCGGCCGCAGTTCAGTCAGACACTGCTTATGCCCGAAAGGACATTGGCGTTTAAAACACGGCCGGCATTTAATGTCGGTATACAGCAATTCTACCTGATCGGACAGTGGCGGCGTGAACGTAGCAGAGGTGGCGCCATAAACGGTCACCAGCGGCCGATGCAGTGCTGCGGCAATATGCATCAGCCCAGAGTCATTGCTCACCACAGCGCGCACCCGTGACAGCAGGTCAATTACTTGCGCCAGACTGGTGCGGCCGGCCAGATTGTCACATAAACCCTGGTGGGGCGGCGGCAGCAACCCCACAATCTGCTCACAGATCTGCCGGTCTTTGGCTGAGCCCAGCAGTGCTACCCGCCAGCCGCGCGCTGCATAATCGTTGGCGACGTCCGCAAAATACTGTGCCGGCCATTGCTTGGCATCACCAAACTCAGCGCCCGGGCATAGTGCCAGCACCGGGGTATCCGGGCTCCATGCCAGTGAAAGCTCTGCGATGGCCTGTTGTGAGCCACCGGCGCTGTTTAACAACTGCGGAACCGGAACAGGCTCGGTGATGTCGAGTCCGGCCGGCAATCCCAGCGCCACAAAACGCTGCACCATCATCGGGTATTGTTGCTTGTTAAGTCGTCGACAATCGTTGAGCAAAAGTCCGCGCTGTTCCCCGCGCCAGCCTGTCCTGAGCGGGATGTGTGCAAACAACGGAATCAAGGCGGATTTAAGCGAATTGGGCAGCACAATGGCCTGATCGTAAGCCGCCGCCCGCAAGGTTTTTGCCAGCCGGTAGCGCTTGTACAGACTTAGCTCACCGTGAGCAAACGGCAACTCTATTGTTGCACTGACCTCTGGCATACGCTGCAACACGGGGCGGCTCCATGCCGGCGCCAGCACGTCAAGCTGAAGGGCGTTATGTTGCTGGTGCAGGACTTTGAACAAAGACTGCGCCATCACCATGTCGCCAACCCAAGAGGGGCCGACAATCAGAATTTTGCGCCCGCCTGGTGTATTCATTTATGGTCAGCATCGCTGGTGAATGGTGCTTGTGAGAGTTCAAAACCTGCAAACACCTTGTTCCACAACCGCGTCACCCGGTCTCGCTGAGCTTGCAGCGGTTGCAGCACCGCGCCTGCAGCGTCGGCGTCAACAGCATCAGATTCATTGTGTTGAAGAGCAAATTCATGCAAGGTGGAGCGCAGCGCAAGGTAGCTTTCCGTCAGCTGTTTTATCTCGTCTTCGGTTAACAACACACAGCGCGCAGCAGCTTCCAGTATTCTGACGTTGTCCGGATATCTGACCAGTGCTGAGCAGCGATGGGCCTGCGCCAACACCAGGAATTGAACCATAAATTCAATATCCACGATGCCACCAACACCCTGCTTGATCGCAAATCCCGGTTGCGTAGCTTTACTGCCGGCTTTACGTGTCAACTCATCGCGCATGCGCTGGCGCATCGCCAGTACATCATGGGCGAGTTTATTCACATCACGCGGTTGCGACAGCACCGTGGCGCGTATTGATTCAAACAGAGCCGCCATGCGCGGCGCACCTGCCACCGCACGCGATCGCACCAGTGCCTGATGCTCCCAGGTCCATGCTTCCTTCAGCTGGTACTGCTGGAAGGCCGGCAGGGTGCTGACCAGCAAACCTGATTCACCGGAAGGCCGCAACCGCATATCCACATCGTAGAGTTTTCCGGACACCGTTTTGGTGCCCAGCATGGTGATCACTCGCTGCGCCATACGCGTATAAAACTCGCGGCTGTTGATGCTTTTTTGACCGTCTGCACACACGGTGTCCTCATCCAGTGCACCATCATGCAGAAACACCAGGTCAAGGTCGGACAGATAACTCAGCTCTATCCCCCCGAGTTTGCCATAACCCACCACCACAAAATCCATTACCCCGTGCTGCCCATCGCTGTTGACCGGGTAGCCATATTTGCGCGTCAGATTCTGCCAACTGAGCGCCAGCACCTGTTCCAGTACCGCCTCCGCCGTAAAGGTCAGGTAGTCGCTGACTTTCATCACGGTCATCGTGCCTTTGATCTGTGCAGACGCAACCTGCAGTGTGTGGGTCTGTTTAAAATAACGCAGGTACTCCATCTGCTCTTCAAAATTGTCCTCACCAATGCGTAACATGCCCTGCGCCAGTTCCTCCTGCAACACGGATTTTTCCGGAGGTTGCCTCATGGAGCCGAGCAGTTCATCAAGCAGCACAGGATGTCGGCTCAGAAACTCGGCGACAAACGGACTCTCCGTGCACAGGTGCACAAACTGTTTCATGGCGCGGGGATTTTCCGCGAGCAGTACCAGATAAGCGGTGCGACGTGCCACCGCCTCCACCATTTTCATGACCCGCTCAAAACCCAGACTGGGCGACTTTTCCTGCGTCAGTGTTGCCAGCAACAAAGGCATGAAGCGCTTGAAGCGTTGGCGGCTTTCAGCAGGCAGCGTCAGAAAAACTTTGTCTTTTCTAAATGCGGTCAGTTGTTGCCAGGTCTTCTCTGGCGCCTCAAACGTCAATTGCGCCAGCACTGCCACCGCCTGTTCGTCCGTGAGGTCTACCTGCCAGAGCGCCTGCATTTCTGCATCATCGACGTCATGGCGGCTGGCATCATCATCGTCTTCTTCGGTATGGATGACGTCACTGAAATGCTGGCGGACAATCGCACGATGTTGCTCCAGCACCAACATCAGATCCTGCCAGTTAGCCTGCCTGACGTCAGGAATGCCCATTGCAATCGCTACCCGCAATTGTTCTTGCGCCGTGGCGGGCAATGACTGCGTCTGTTTGTTGGCAAATCCCTGCAGCTTGTGCTCCAGATCGCGCAAAAAGCTGTAAGCATTGCGCAAGGATTGCACGATGTCAGCGGGCAGATATTCCGCCTCCTGCAGTATGTCCATGGCCTTGTAGAGAGATGTTTGTTGCAGACGTTTATCACGCCCGCCGTGCACCATCTGCAGCGCCTGAACCACAAACTCAACTTCGCGAATGCCGCCGGCCCCGAGCTTGATGTCCTGGCTCATGCCTTTTTTGCGCACCTGCTTGTTGATCTGTTGCTTCATGGCGCGCAACGATTCAAAGGCCGAAAAGTCCAAATAACGACGATAACTGAACGGGCGCAGGCGTTGCAGAAGTTCACTGCCGGCCAGGATGTCACCGGAGACGGCTCTTGCCTTGATCATGGCATAACGCTCCCAGTCGCGCCCCTGTGACTGATAGTAGTTTTCCATGGCATCAAAACTGCTCGCCAGCACACCTTCGCTGCCGTAAGGTCGCAGGCGCATATCCACACGAAACACAAAACCGTCCACCGTCAGGGTATCAAGCACATCAATCAACTGTTGACCCAATTTGATAAAAAACTGCTGGCAGCTGACTGTTTTGCCGGAGGCGGCTGGCTGCGTGTCACCCGCTTCCGGATACGCAAAGATAAGATCGATATCCGAGGAGAGATTTAATTCGCCGGCGCCCAGTTTGCCCATGCCCAGCACCACCATGCGCTGCATGTCACCGGATCGCTGCATCACCGGCGCGCCCAGCGCCCTGACCAGCCACTGGTGCAACAGCTCCAGCGTGACGTCCATCGCGGCTTCCGCCAGTGCCGACACTTCTGCGGCGGTATCACGCACACTGGCCAGATGGCAGACATCACGCCAGATCAGGCGCAACATCTGTTGCTGCTGAAACAGGCGCAGGCGCTTTTTGAGTTCTGCTTCGTCGAGCCGTTCTGTCTGCGAGGGGAACAAGCTGGCAAGGCGCTGTTGCAGGGCCGGGTGAAAACCCTCCGTACACTGATGCAATAACTGACCGTTCTGATGTAACTCCAGCAGAAATCCCGGGTGCTGCAGACACACACTGGCGGCATACTCGCTGCTGGCCCACACCCTGGCCAGTTGCCTGGAAAAGGTATCCTGCGACTCAATCAAGGTTTTTAACCTGGCGGCATCACCCGTTGGCTCAGACTCAGCCGCGCCCAGCAAACGCTGCCAACAGCCGTCAATGGTCGCGTGAATCTGGGGTGGAAGCTGATCGGTCTTGATCACAATTGTCCTTTACGGGTGCTGAGTTACGGCTGGCTGTCATCTACAGGCGCTTAAGTTTATACTGCGCGGCCTCAAATACAAGCCGCAAAACCACTGCCGCCCCCCTTACAAACCAGGAAGTATTACTGCTATGTTGTTGTTTAGATTAAGCAATCTTCAACTTGCCTTTGGTGACAACCCGCTGCTGGATGGCGTGTCGCTGACCATTCACAAAGGTGAGCGCATCGGCATTCTTGGTCAGAACGGCGCCGGTAAGTCGACTTTTATGAAAGTGTTGATGGGTGAAATCATTGCTGACAGCGGTGAGTTATGGCGCGCAGAAAGTATCCGCGTTGCCTATCTCGACCAGAACCTGCCAGCGCAGGATGAGCAGACCATTTATGACTACATCGCCGGCGGCATTGAAGGGCTGGGTGATATCCTCAAGCGCTATCATGCGCTGACGCATAATGATGACCTGGACTGGTCAGATGAAAAGAACCTGAATGAAATGGGCGCGCTGCAAAAGCAGATCGAAGAACGTGACGGCTGGGCGTTTGAGCACAAAATCGAAGGCATGCTGGATATGCTGTCACTGCCCGCTGATGCGCGCATGAAAACACTGTCAGGCGGCAGCCGTCGTCGCGCCTCACTGGGCCGCGCGCTGATCAGTGAGCCGGACCTGTTGATGCTGGACGAACCCACCAACCACCTCGATATTCCCACGATCGAGTGGCTGGAAAAGGCTATCAACGATTTCCGTGGCGCCGTATTGGTGATCACTCACGACCGCCAGTTTCTCCAAAAAATCAGCAACCGCATCATCGAGCTTGACCGTGGCAACCTGCGCAGCTGGGACGGTGACTACCAGTCATTTCTGGTGTTCCGCGAGCAGCAACTCGCCGCTGAAGATAAAACCAACATGGAGTTTGACAAGCGCCTGGCTGAAGAAGAGGTGTGGATACGCCAAGGCATCAAGGCGCGCCGCACCCGCAATGAAGGTCGCGTACGCGCCCTGAAAAAAATGCGTGACGAGCGCAGTCAACGCCGTGAGCTGACCGGTAAGGCCACCTTCTCTTTGGAGCAGGCTGGCAGCTCCGGCAAAATTGTCATCGAGGCTACGCGGCTTAACCACCGGTTTGGTGACAAGCCGATTCTGGAGAACTTCTCCACGAAGATTCTGCGCGGCGACCGCGTTGGTTTTATTGGCGCTAACGGCAGTGGCAAGACCACGCTGCTGCGGATTCTGCTAGGTGAAATCCAGGCCGACGCCGGCGAAGTAAAACTCGGCACCAATCTGGAAATTTTGTATTTTGACCAACTGCGTAACAAGCTTGACCCCGAACAGACGGTGATCGACTTTTTGTCCGAAGGCCGGGAATTCATCGAAATCAACGGTAAAAACAAACACGTCATCAGTTATCTGCAGGAGTTTCTGTTCCTGCCCAGACGTACCCGTCAGCCCATCAAATCACTGTCGGGCGGCGAGCAAAACCGTCTCATCCTTGCCAAATTATTCAGCAAGCCGGCCAATATGATTGTGCTGGACGAACCCACCAACGATCTGGATATGGAAACCCTGGAATTGCTGGAAGAACTGCTGCTTGAATTCAGCGGCACCCTGTTGGTTGTCAGCCATGACAGAAAATTTCTCGATAATGTCATCACCCAGAGCATCGTGTTTGAAGCACCGGGCGTTGTCCGTGAATACGTGGGCGGTTACGAAGACTGGATCCGTCAGGGCGGCAAAATGCTGTCGTTTGAGGATGAGGACGTCATCAGCAAACCGGCTGCTGCGACCGCCGTCAAAGCCGCCGCTGTCAAAACGGAAACCACACCTGTTCCGGCTGCGGCACCCGCCAGTGCACAGCCCGCAAAAACCAGCGCTCCCAGACACAGCCAAAAAGTGCAGCGTGAGCTTGATCAGATCACCAAGCAGATCGAAAAACTTGAAGCAGACATCAGCACCCTGGAGATACAGATGGCCGCATCAGGCTTTTATGAGCAGAACCCTGATGTGGTGCAGAGCGCATTAAAAAAACTCGGCGAGCGGCAGACTAAACTTGAGGAGCATTATGCGCGCTGGGAGGCGCTGGAAAGCGCCTGAGGCACATGACGCCTTATGGGCTTGCCTTACGCAGGCCTACTCCAGCACAACGGCGGTTCCGTATACCAGAATCTCGGCTGCACCTGTCATGATGTAACTGGTGGAGAATCTCACATCCAGCACCGCGTTGGCACCCATGGCTGTTGCCTCGGCCATCATCCTGTCCAAGGCCTGTTCACGCGACTCAGCCATCATTTTGGTGTAGTCCTCAATCTCGCCCCCGATTAACATTTTGAGTGAGGCCATGATATCGCGCCCCACATGCCTGGCACGGATGGTGTTTCCGCGAGCCAGACCTAGAGTTTGGCTGATGGTTTTTCCTGCAATGGCTGAAGACGGGCTGATGATCATCGTTGAATATCCTTGTAACGCTCTTGTTTATGAAGAAACCACTTTTCTCTGATAACCGAAATCAACAGGATGGTCAGTCCTGACCAGAAGCTGATGCCGGCGGCTTTGATCCACAGCGGGATATCGGGACTGAGTATCCACTCGCGGGCGACCTCCCAACTGCCGAACATAATCAACACTAATGCGCCGATGGACATCAGCACCCAGCCCACGCCACGTTCAAGCCTCGGGTAAATACCCAGCCAGTACTGATCCCACTTTTCCGCCGGTAAGTCATCAGGGCGTTGTTGACGGGTCAGGGTTTTCAGTGCCTTCATTTGTTCGAACTCCTTTTGCAGTGCGGGGTCGGCCCGGATCCAGAGCGCCACATCGGCATCCTGCTCAGGTGTCGTCTCCCCATCAAGTTGTGCCATCATCAGCTCTCTGATGCGTTGTTGATTACTCTGGTCGCCGCTATGACGAGTGTTCATAACCCAGCTCCTGTAAATGTTTGCGCAGGCGACTGCGGGCGGTATACAGACGCGACATGACCGTCCCCAGCGGTATCGACAACATGAAGGCAATGTCTTTGTAGGCATAATCATGCATGTCTTTCAGGCTGAGGATTTCTCTGTCATCGATGGATAACTGCGTAAGTGCGCGCCTGACCTGGTGTTGCGTGTGCTCGCGGATAATCCCCTCTTCCGCAGAGCTCACCACAAACCCTGTGTCTGCATCAACGCCCTGCTCTGCGTCCGACCCGGCCTGCATATCCTCATGCTCATTCGCGAACGCTGTCTCGGGATGGCGCTTTTTGGTACGCAACAGGTTGAGAGCCAGGCGTTTCATAATCGTGTAATACCAAGGGTAAAACGGCAACCCCGGTTCGAAACCCGAGATTGCCTGCCAGGCCCTGACAAACGCTTCCTGAGAGATATCCATGGCATCCTCCCGATGGCCCAATAGTGACAGCGCATGGTAGTACGCAGGTCTTTTAAGCTGTTCAACCAGTATCCGGAACGCGTCGTGATCTCCCGCAACGCAGCGTTGCAGGATAGGTTGCTCGATATCCAGATAGTTGCCCAGATAGTTGCCCGGATCATTGTTCATGGTCTTCTCTTCACCCGGCTGCTTGATTTTTTTGGCACCTTCCGTTGATAGTACACCGCTGGCAGCAATTTATTCGTGAGTGTTGCCAATCTGGCATGACCGATTAAACACTTCACTATCCGCGTTAAACTGAAATCCAACGGCGCTCGTAAAAGCACAAACATAATCAAAATAAATAGACCAATCAGGGAGACGCCATGAGTCAATCAGACACAACAGACACTCAGAACAGCAAAAAAGTGAACCACGGACGCATGATTCTGGTCATTCTCATCACCCTTGCTGTTGCTGCAGTGATTGCACTGGCAGGCAGTCAGAACGGCGCGACGTACTCGTTCGCAGGCATGAACATTCCAATATTAGTGCTGTGCGCTGCGGTGTCATTTGCCATCAACTGGCTGATCTTTTTGCCATCATGGCTGGCGCAGACCGAGCACTATTTTGATCTCACCGGCAGTATGTGTTTTATCACGCTGGCACTGCTGGCACTGAATCTGTCACCCAACCAGGATCTGCGCGCGATAATATTGACCTTGATCATTTGTATCTGGGCAGCGCGTCTGGGCAGTTTTCTGTTTCTGCGCGTGCGTCAGGACGGGTCTGATGGCCGTTTTGATGCCATCAAACCCGGATTCACCCGTTTCCTGGTGACCTGGAGTATTCAGGCCTTGTGGGTTTTTGTCACCAGCGCTGCAGCACTCACTGCCATCAGCAGCACGCAGAGGGCGCCACTGGAAACTGTTGCGTATATCGGTATTGTTCTGTGGGCGGCTGGTTTTCTGCTGGAAATTGTTGCTGACCGGCAGAAGCGTCGATTTAAGGCCAATCCGGCTAATGAAGGCAGATTTATCAGCAGCGGACTCTGGGCCTGGTCACGCCATCCCAACTACTTCGGTGAAATCCTGCTATGGCTGGGTGTTGCCATGGTGGCGGCGCCGGTGCTCAGCGGTTGGCAACTGGTGAGCCTGATTTCCCCGGTGTTTGTTGTGATGCTGCTGACCCGGGTCAGTGGTATCCCCTTGCTGGAGGCGCGCTCAGACAAGCGCTGGGGATCAGAGCCTGAATATCAGTCCTACAAGCAGAATACCCCGGTGCTGATTCCAAGACCGCCAAAATAAATCCCTGCATTAGCTAAATGCGCCGTCACACGCCGCCTGGTGGCAGCGTGTGACCTTGCTCGTTATCGTGGAACGTATTGCGGTTGTATCAGATGTTTCGGATCTGCGTCTGCGCGCGGCACCAGTTTCTGCGGGCGGGCATACTGATTGTCTGTACCATACAGATTGCCATCGGCATCGACAGCAAACGAGTGCATTTCCAGCCAGGCACCCGGACCATCCGGCGGCAGCAACCACGTGTAAATGTGATTACCTTGCAGGTCAAACTGCAACACCTTGGTCGGGCGAATGTCGGTTACCCACGCATATTCATCGCTGACAATAATATCCAGCGGGAAATTCGGGCCAAGCCAGCGTGATCTGAACTCAAATTCAGGAACTGCGCCGGCCACACCGCGGTTAACGTGCTCAAACACCTGTACATTGAGGGCATCGCGGTCGACCACGTACAACATGTTATCTGGTCCCAGTGCCATGCCATGCACACTCAGAAACTGACCGGGCTGTTCTCCCCGCGAACCGAATTCAGACACATACTCACCGTCGCTGTTGAGCACAACCACACGGGCGTTCTCCAGGCCGTCAGCCACCAGTACATGTCCGTCTGGCAAAAACACAACATCCTGCGGTTTGCCAAAATGCGTGCGGTCAGAGGCTGACACATTCTTCTCGCCCAGGGTTTTCAGAAGCTCCTTGCCGTCCTGCGAAAAAATATAAATCACATGGCCGGTTTCTTCGATGACCCAGACTTTGCGCTCAGGATCATACGGACTCACGCGCAGTCTGTGCGGACCGGGGCCATCAGTGCCCGCCCACAAATGATCCCACTGATCCCACACTTCCTGAAGCTCGCCTTCGCTGTTGATGACATACAGCAAATTCTGCCAGGTGCGGCCGCGCCCCTGAATCACATTCCAGCCCATTGATCCGGCATAGTTGGTGTATTCGGGCGGCAAAGGATCCGGCAACTGCGTCTCGCCGCGTTGCACAATCAGAATGCGGTCTTTGGATTCCACATGAATCCCTGAGTTACCGCCCCAGGTATACCCTTGCTGGGCAAAAGGCTGCATCCAGTCAACAACAATGTCGTATGGCATGGGACCGGTTGGATCCAGGGTCTGGGTGTTACCGGCTTGTGCGACGGACACGGCTGGTGCAGCGATACACACAGCAGCAAAGAGCAGGGACAAAAACATTGGAGTGACGCCGGTACGGCGGGTGGCGGATACGCGCATGACTTATTACCTTATTGAATGGGGGAGTACTGCAAACACAACCGCACTCTCCCCTCGCTATTGTGTGTGAGGAGCGTAGCACAGGCTTGTAAAAACCTGATAGCCCATTACTCCTGTCTTGTACTGCGTCTTGTACTGCTGTCTTGATACTGCCTTCCGTTTATTCCACAGCCCGCTCAATGGCGCGTTTGAATGCCGGGCGTGACAGATTGCGCTGCAGATAGGCCTGCAACTGCGGATATTCATTAAGCACACTGATACGTTTAGCCAGCGATATCACATAGGTAATGCCAATGTCCGCACCGCTGAAATGCTCGCCGAGAATAAAAGGTTTATCTGCCAGCTGCCGGTTTATAAAATCCAGATGCAGCTTGATTTCAGCACCCGAAAACGTCTCCAGCGCAGCGTGTGGCTGGGTGCTGTTGCGCAGCAACAACATTTTGATCAGCAATGGCAAAAATACCGAGCCCTCCGGATAGTGTAGCCACTGGGTAAAGGTTGCCCAGGTTTTTAAATCGCTGCGCGATGGATGCAGCGCGTGCGCCGTATCAAATTTTTCCAGCAGGTAACTGGTGATGGCGCCAGATTCGGCAATGACCTGACCATCGTCTTCAATCACCGGTGACTTGCCCAGTGGGTGAATCTTCTTCAGTTCAGGCGGCGCGCGGAAGCTTGCAGGATCACGCAGGTACACCTGCAGATCGTAGGTGGCGCCCAACTCTTCCAGCAGCCACACGGTAAATATTGATCGCCCAATCCTTAAATGATGAACCTTTATCATTGTGCGGCACTCTCCTGTTTCACGCGCTCAATCCAACGCATAACCTGCGCCTCCAGCACCGGCATAGGCAGAGCCCCGCCACCGAGCACGGTGTCGTGAAAACCGCGGTAGTCAAAGTTGTCACCTAACTCGCTCATGGCGGTAGCGCGCAACTCCTGGATTTTTAACATGCCGATTTTATAGGCAGTGGCCTGGCCCGCGCCGGTGAGGTAACGCTGAATTTCTGCACGCACAGCCGCTTCTGGTTGCGGCGAATTGTCGAGGAAGTATTGAACCGACTGTTCTTCACTCCACTGTTTGGCGTGCATGCCGGTATCTACCACCAGACGGATGGCGCGCCAGATTTCAGTGGCCAGTCGCCCGAAATCAGAATAGGGGTCTTCATAAAAACCCATGTCCTTGGCAAGCGCTTCGGTGTACAGACCCCAGCCCTCAGAGAACGCTGTAAACCCATACTGCGTGCGGAAACGTGGAATGCCCGTCAGCTCCTGCTGAATAGAGATTTGCATGTGATGCCCCGGATTGCCTTCGTGATACGAAATCACTTCCAGCTGATAGCGCGGCATGGCATTCATATCCGACAAGTGCGCATAGAACACACCCGGTCGAGAACCGTCCGGTGTGCCCGAGGCGTAATGTTGCGCAGCACCATCTTGCTCGCGGAATGCTTCCACGCGCCGGACAACCAGATCGGCTTTTGGCAATATGCCGAAATACTCCGGGAGTTTCTGGTTCATGGCATCAAGAAAGACGTTAGCCAGATCCAGATATCCCTGCCGGCCTTCGTCGGTGTTCGGGAAATAGAACTGCGGATCTTCACGCATGAATACAAAAAATTCTGCCAGCGTGCCATCAAACGCGACGGCATCCTTAATGGTCTCCATCTCGGCACGGATGCGCGCCACTTCAGCCAGACCAATCTCATGTATTTCGTCAGCGGTCAGTTCCAGTGTGGTCATCAGGGACAAGCGATGATTGTAGTAGGCTTCGCCTTCCGGCAATGCCCACACACCGCTGGCTTCTTCCGGGGTGTTGATGCGATCGGCATTTAACCAGGCCAGCACTTCGTCGTACGCGGGCTTGACCTGTTCGAGCAAAGCACTCTGAGCCTGCGCCAGCATCCGCTCTGCGGTGGTCTGATCAATCTGGCCGTTCTCCAGCAGCGCAGCGACCTTGGTTTCTATGTCGCCCATCAGCGGTGACACGCCGTCGTCCGTAAACGGAGCGCCACGCATGACCCGATCAATTTCGGCAATTGCATAATCGTAACCAAACCGTGGCTGACGAATACCTGACTCGACCGCTCGCAGACTGCGCTGCAGATACTGGCGCATGACGTCGTCCATCTGCGTCAACCGTGCGATGTAGGCATCCATATCGGCAGGCTGGTCAACACGATGAAAATTGATCAGAAAATTCGGCAGGCCGGCATGCGGACCACCCCGTCCAAAAATATAGTCGTGATGCCGGAACGCTTCGCTGCGTTCAGCGCGCTCGAGTGCATAGGTCCAGATATCCCATGACACTTTTGCATCTTCGCTGAGTTCGTCATAGTTAAACGTCGCCTGCATGTCGGCGACGCTGTTACGTCGCCACTCAAGCAACCTGTCCATGCTGGCTTCAGACACGTCATCGAGTTTATCGTAATCGGTTTTATCGCCCAGACGGGTTAGCCGTTGTGGGCTGAAACTCAACTCCTCAGCGAACTGCTCATCCAGCCAGGCGGTAAGCCGCTGCGACTCGGTGATTTGCTCAGCGCTGGTGGTTTCTTCAACGCCGGCCGTTTGCCCGGCCGCGGCTTGTGTGGATGCCTGAGCGGCGTCTGATGCCGCGGGTGCCGACACCTCTGATTCCGTACATCCGGCCATGACCATCATCATGGCCATGGCTAGCAGTGAGTTTTTAATCATCAATATTTTTCCGTCATTCATTTACAAATTTGTGAAACACACAGAATTTTAGCTGTTAATTGGCACCTGCCAGGCGCTCAACAATTTCGTAATTTGCACGCACAAAACGATAAAGTTCCGCTTCAATAATACGCTCTTGGTCACTGTGCGCCCCAAAGCCCAGTGGGCCATCTTCCGCATCAATCGCCGGACCAATACCGTAGCAGTTGATACCCAAGGCGCGCAGATATGCCATATCGGTTGCACCGGTGCTCATGGTCGGAATCACTGTGGCGCCATAGATCTCTTGCATGACCTGTTCAATGACACGGAATGCATCGGTATCCAATGGCGTTGAAGCGCCAGGTCGCATATTGCGGGAAGCCCAGTCTACATTTATGTTTTCGTCGTCGATGACTTCACGCAGAGCGGAGAGAAACTGCTCAGGATCTTCATCCGGCAGCAAGCGAACGTCCAGCGTTGCTGTCACTTCCGATGGAATAACGTTGACCCGATAACCACCATTAACCATGGTTGGAGAAATGGTGCTGAACAACACCGCGGCATTGCGTGGTTCATTAGACTTCATCCATGCCAGTGCGGCCTGGCCTTCGGCCGAACCGGGATTGAGCATGGCCAGATATCGCGCCGCAGCCTCCGGTGAAGAGACCGATGCCATGCGCGAGAAGTAGGATGTGGTGGTGTCACTCAGACGCACGGGCGGTTGCCAGTCGGCGGCCGCCGCAATGGCTTTGGACATGTGCACCAGCGAATTACTTTCCAGCGGTACGGATCCGTGCCCGGCGATGCCCGTACTGGTCAAGGTGATAGCGCGAGGTAATTTTTCGACCGTTTGAACCCCAGCGTAATGCACCTGACCCCCTTGACGCACCACACTGCCGCCTTCGGCGATACAATGCTCGGCATCAATGGCATCAAAGTGCTGTTGGGTTATGAACTGAATACCAATCTGGGTTGCACCTTCTTCCCCGGATTCAGCCAGGAAAATCACATCTCGATCCAGTTCAACGCCCTGACGCTTGAGCATCAGCATGGTCATCAGACTGGCGACGACGTTGTCTTTGTCGTCCACGGTGCCACGACCGTAAATCCAGCCACCATCACGTTGGGCGCTGTACGGCGGGAAAACCCATTTGCTTGGATCGGTATTCACGGTGTCCTGATGCGCCATCATCAGCAGGGGGCGCTTGCTGCCATTACCCCGCAGGCGGGCAACCAGGTTGGGACGATTGGGGTCCAGGGAAAACACCTCAACCTCAATGCCTTCTTGCTGAAGAACCTCAACCAGATAATCCGTCAGCGGCTTTTCCACACCGGGTGGATCAGCCGTATCAATGCGGATCATCGCCTGAAAATGCCTCAGGGTTTCTTCATCTATAGCCGCCCAGTCAGGCTGTTGTGCCTGTACTGAACTGGTGCTGATCAGCAGTGCGGCGATGGCCGCTGACAATCGATTGAGTTTGCGCAAGGTGGGTCTCCGGTACAGGGTGTTGAGCATCAGTGTTGATGTCTGAAGCCTACACCTGCTGCGCAGGGTGTGTCCACGAGCGCGCGGCTCTGTGCGTGAGTTCGCGCGCTGATTGTGCTGTCAACGTGGCGGGCTCACCGCCTCCCCACTTCAATAGAACCACTGACGGTATTCAACTCAACAGAGCCCGTCCCCTCACCGGTAGTGAACTGCAGGCTGCGTCCCGGACCAAACTGCGGACGCTGGGCCTCATCATCGGTAATGCCATTGTGAATGCGACTGCCTACATTGGTGCGCAGGTCAAAGCGGGCACCAACATCAGAATCAAGTTCGAGAATTATGTCGCCATTGACGCTGCTGCCATTGATGCGAGGGCTTATTGAATTGCTGATGGTGATGTGTATTTCAGCGTTAATCGTGTCGAACTCCAGTGTACTTGTGCCGTCAAAACTTGCCTGCAGCTCACCGTTGACCATGTTCAGAGTAACCTCTTCCGCGGCGTTGCTGAGGTCCATCTCGCCATTCACCGTGCTGACCTCAAGGCGCCCGGACGACCCATTGTCAGTGATCTCGCCATTCACTGTTTGCAGGCTGACCCGCCCGCGGTTATTGCTGCTGTTAATGGGACCGTTAACTGTTTTGAGCGCAATGACACCGCTCAGGTCACTGGCCACGATGTTGCCATTAACCGTGGTGATGCTGGCGCCACCCAGCACACCAGCAACATCCACAGCAACATTGACGCCCGAGAACTCAACATCACTGTTGGCGGGCAGCACAATCTCCAGATCGCTGCCCTGCTCATTGCGGCTCCAGCGCATCGAGCGCGGCATGACCACCTCGAACCGTGTAAAGCCATTATCCGATTCCAGCTCAAAACCTTCCGCGAGCTCATCCAGCTGCCCCCTCACCGAAAAGGTATTGTCTGAACCGGTGCGGATGCGCACTTCACCGCGCTCGACTTCAAGTGTAATTTTTTCGTTGGCGCTGACCTGTCGGGTTTCGTTGATACTCTGCTGACTCTGGGCGCTTGCGTCCAATGTCAGTATCAACGACAACACACCGGCAAGCAGTGCAGATGTCAGATTGGTTTGTGCTTTCATGGTTGATTCTCCATCCAGATGGTATTGCCCGATTCGAGTTCGCCGAGCCACTGCAGATACTCGATTTGTTGTTGATAAATGCCTTCCATTTGCGCCAGCAACGCCGGCTCTTCCGGGTAATAATTCAGCGCATTGCGTACCTCGCTGAGCGCCTGATCCCAGATCGTTAACTGATACTGCCAGTCACCAAAATCGGCACTGACCAGTCCGACGCTGCTCATCAGTTCTGACTTGATTGCTGTATACACCGCTGCAATCTGCTGATCCGCAGGAACCTGCTCAAGTGCCTGGCCATTGTGGGCTGGTTCGATGGCCGGCAGCGCAACCTGCAGGGCAGGATCAATGCCGATCCCGCTCCACCAGATCGCGCCCAGCACCGCCACCGCCAGCACTGCAGCCCAACGCCTGGCAGGGGCAAGCCATCCCTGCGGACCGCGGTTCTCGTGCGCGGGTCGCTGATCCAGCCTGGGCTCTATCGCCGCCCATAAATCACGCCCCGGCGTTATCTCGCGTGGCAAGCTCTCTATCAATTGATCAAGCTGCGTGTCAGTCTTCACTCAATAATCCTCGTAACAACTGTCTTGCGCGGTGGTACTGGGCTTTGCTTGAACCCTCGGCAATACCGAGCAGATCGGCGATTTCTGTATGCTGATAACCTTCCAGCGCAAACAATACAAACACCGCTTTTGCCTGCGCCGGTAACTGCTGAATGGCGCGCTCAAGATCACGCGCTTCAGCTCTGTCCAGCGGTTGCTGCAGTAGCTGCGCATGGTCTGCAGTGGCCTCAACCTCCTCTGCCTCCACAAAATGCAGGCGCTTGTCCAGTCTCCAGACATCGATTGCTGTGCGCGTTGCAATACTGTGCAGCCAGGTTGCCAGGGAGCTATCCCCCTTAAACTCCGGCAATCGCTGCCAGACCTTGATAAAAATCTCCTGACAGGCATCCTCGGCCTTCTGCGCATCACCCAGCAGGCGCCAGCAAATCGCATACACACGCGCAACGTGCTGCTGATAGAGCACATAAAACGCTTTGCGATCGCCATTCTGCGCCGAACGAATGACCGGAGTTATCTCGACTGCCATAACAAACAATTCCCGTGTTTGATGACTAAGACGGCGCCAAACCCGCTAAGGTTTAAATTCGTTTTTTTGTGGCGGGCTGGGCGGGCTGGGGACGGAGAGATCAAAATTTGATCTCTCCGTCCCCAGCTCAAAAAGGTATCATCGCTGCCGGGACTATCCTTGTCACTTGATCATGAGAACCGTGCGCACCATGGCGACTAAAGCAACTGTATTCAAAGCCTCTCTGCAGATCGCAGATATGGACCGGCATTACTACGAAGATCACAACATCACGCTGGCACGGCATCCGTCAGAAACTGACGAGCGCATGATGGTGCGTTTGCTGGCGTACGCCCTGAATGCCCAGGAGTTTCTGGAATTCGGCCAGGGCATCACCAACGATGAAGAAGCTGACATCTGGAAAAAGGATCTGACCGGGGTGATTGATCTGTGGATTGATGTCGGCACGCCTGATGAGCGACTGATCCGCAAAGCCTGCGGGCGCTCCGGCGAAGTACGCATTTACAGTTATGGCGGTCGGACCGCCGATATCTGGCTGGCACAGAACCTGACTCAGTTTGAGCGCCAGAACAATCTGATCATTGTCAATCTGGCAACCGAAGACACGCAGGCGCTGGCACTACTCGCCCAGCGCACCATGCAACTACAGGTCATTATCCAGGACGGACAGGTCACGCTGAGTGATAACACCAACAGCGTGACCCTGAATCCGCAACCGGTTTTTGGTTTTTGATCTTATTTTGAGTCTGAACTTATTGAGCGCCTGATGCCGTCAAGCACAGGCCGCGCGGCAAAGCTTTTTTAACGCCGCTGTGAGCGTGGATACACCATGTTTTCCGGTGTCAGTATTTCGATCAGCAGGGATTCCTCAATCAGTCCCTCTTCTCTGACCAGTTCCAGCACACCGCGCCCTGTGAGCAGGGCAATCCCGGCAATACGAGTGGCATTGTCGTAACCAATGTAGGGATTCAGTGCCGTGATCAATCCTATCGAGTTGTTTACCAGCTCGCGGCAACGGTCTTCGTTCGCGGTAATACCAACAATACACCGCTCGCGCAGCATATCCATGGCGCGGCGCAGCAAACGCATCGACTCAAGAATCTTGTACGCAATCAGCGGCTCCATGACATTAAGTTGTAGCTGGCCGGCTTCGGCGGCCATAGTAATCGCCAAATCATTGCCAATGACTTGATACGCCACCGGATTGACCTTGCCCGGCATGATGGAAGAACCAGGCTGCTGCTGAATGGGGACTGCTGAATGGGGACGGAGAGATCAAAAATTGATCTCTCCGTCCCCACGACTAACCGCACGACTAACCGTTATACTAGCCGCCCATGTCTACTTCACTATCTTCCAAGAAACCAGCAAAACCCGCGAAGCCGCGGCGAGTCGGGGCGTCCGGCAAAATGGGCTGGCTTGTGCGTCGGTTCGTATTGGTG